>NZ_AWQS01000017.1 GCF_000576575.1 Intrasporangium chromatireducens Q5-1 | reverse complement strand
GTATGCCGCTGAGCTGGCTCAGCGGCATACGTCCAGTTGCGTTTGGGCTGAGCGGGACTCAGCCGAGGTTCTTCTTCGCGGCGGCCGCGAGGTCGCTCACGAGCTGGTTCTCGTCCTTGGAGGCGTAGAACTTCGAGACGGCCGTCGAGATGTCCGCGTTCCAGGCGAGGGACACGGCGGCGCCGTGGGCGATCGACGAGACGATCTTGTTGTCCTTGAACGCCTTCATGGCGTCCTGCTGGTAGGCGGGGAAGTCGCTCGCCGGAACGTCGGTGCGAGCCGGGATCGAGCCCTTGGCGAGGTTGAATGCCTTCTGGCCCTCGGCGGAGCCGATCAGCATGAGCCAGTCCTTCGTGCCGCCGGGGTTCTTCGCGCCCTTGGGCAGCGTGAACGAGTCGGCGAGGAAGTCGAAGACGCCGTCGGTGCCCGGGGTCGGGAACCACGTCCAGTCCTGGCCCTGCTTCTTGCCCTTGTCGTTGAACTCGGCGACGGCCCAGTCACCCATGACGTTGTAGGCGGCCTTGCCGTCGATGACCATGTCGGTCGCGACGGGCCAGTCGTCGCCGTCGGAGGCGGTGTTGGCATAGCTGAGCAGCTTCTTGTAGTCCCCGACGGCCTGCTTGACCTGGTCGGAGTCCCACTTCGTCTTGCCGTCGAACAGGCCGCTGTAGCCGTCGACGCCGAGGTCCGCGATGAGGACGTTCTCGAGCAGCTGGACCTGGGTCCACGTGCCGGAGACGGACAGCGGGGTCGAGACGCCGGAGGCCTTGACCTTGTCCATGTCGGCCATCCAGGCCTTGAGGTCCTTGGGCACCTCGTTGATGCCGGCCTTCTTCAGGACGGCCGCGTTGGCCCAGACGACGTTGGCGCGGTGGATGTTCGAGGGCACCGAGTAGATGTTGCCCTCGACGGTGAGCCGGTCGAGCAGGTCCTTGGGGAAGACCGACTCGCCACCGAGGGCCTTGATGACGTCGTTGACCGGCTCGATCTGGCCCTTGTCGATGTAGTCGAGCAGCTCGGCGCCGGCGTGGCCCTGGAAGGAGTCCGGCGGCTGGTTGTTCTGCAGGTCGGACGCGAGCTTGGCCTTCGCGTTCGAGCCGGCGCCACCGGCGACGGCGAGGTTGACGAACTTGTCGTTCGGGTACTTCTCGTTGAAGAGCTTGACCAGGGCGTCGAGCCCGGCCTTCTCCGAGCCGGCGGCCCACCAGGTGAAGACACCGACGTCGCCACCGGCGCCACCCGAGGTGGTCTGGAGCGGCGTCGTCGGGGCGTTGGCGTTGCCGGTGTCGCCGGTCTGGGTGTTGCTGCCGCACGCCGCGAGCGCCACCGCGACGAGACCGGCGATCGCTGCGGATGCAACGTTCCTGCTGCGCATGTGTTTCTCCTTCATCGGTCCGTCGACGTCACGCCTGGCCGGCGTCCGTCGACGGCTGAGCCACCCGTGGTCCGGATGACTGGCTGGTGGGGGTGGTCGGAGCCGGCCCGGGGGTCGGGGGCAGGCACCGGATGAGCGTGACGTCGCCGTCGACGCGGACCGGCCCGGCCGCGTCGGGAACGAGCAGGACGTCACCGGATCGGACGGCCAACTGGCGCTCCGCCCCATCCGGGTCGATGTATTCCCGCGCCGTATCCACCGCGGTTTCACATCGAACCGGGGTGGGGGTGGCCGCGGTGGTCGTGAGGGTTCCGGCGCCGTCGACGACGACGGTGACGGCGAACCCGGCGGGCACCACGACCGGTCCCTGCTGGGTGGCGGTCACCACCTCGGCCCGGAAGAACTCGGCGGCCTCCGCGGGCAGGGCGCTCGCGACACCCAGGGCGTCGGTCCACGTGCGCTGCAGCTCGGCGAGGCGCTCGGCCCCGAGCCGGCGCCGGTCGACGCTGTCGAGGGCGACGGGCCGGGGCAGGCCGAGGAAGGCGTGGGCCTCCTCGAGCCCGAACCGGGCGTGCTCGAGCATGACGGACAGGTCGGTCGGCTCCTGGATCTCGAGGACGAAGACGCCCTCGCCGATCGCGTGCGGTTGCCCGGCCGGGACGAGCACCGTGTCGCCGCGGGTCACCTCGACGCGGTTGAGCGCCTCGAGCAGCCCCTCGTCCTGGGCCTCGACGAGCTCGGCGAGGCGCTCCGCCGGGAGGTCCTCGCGGAAGCCGAGCCAGACTGCCGCACCGGGGTCCGCGTCGAGGACGATCCACGCCTCGGTCTTGCCGTGGGCGCAGTCGAGGTGACGGGCGGCGAAGGCGCGGTCCGGGTGGGAGTGGACGGGGAGCCGTTCACCGGCGTCGAGCAGCTTGGTCAGGATGTTCGGCTCGCTGCCGTGGGCCGCGGCGTGGTCGGCGCCGAGCCAGCCGACCGGGTCGCCCCCGAGGGCGCTGGCGAGATCGGTGCCGTCGGGCAGGATCGTGCGCCCGCCACCGCCCTCCGCGAACAACCGGGTCGTCGAGGCGAGCCAGTCCTCCGGCCGGTAGCCGTCGAAACCGTCCGGGACGTCGAGGCCACGGAAGGCGAGAATCTTCCCGCCACCACGGTAGAACCGGTGAGGGGTGTTGACCCCCAGCCGGATCGGGACCGCGGGCGCAGCCGGGAGCGAGCTCAGCGTCATACCCGCTGCCCTCCTGACTCGGAGCGGGCGGCACCCGCCGTCACCGCGGGCCGCGGGGCACGGCCGGACGCGCGGACGATGAGGCGGGTCGGCATGACGACGGTGGTCGCCGGCGCCTCCTCGCCGAGCAGCCGGACGAAGAGCTGCTGGGCGGCCTTCTGCCCCATGGCTGCCGGGTCCTGGTGGATGACGGTGACGGGCGGGTCGATGAGGTCGGCGAGCTCGAAGTCGTCATAACCGACCAGGGCGAGGGCCAGGTCGAGCCGGCGCATGGCCCGCAGCGCGTGGATCGTGATCCGGTTGTTGCCGGTGATGACGGCGGTGACCGGGTCGCGACCGCTCGTCCAACCGGTGAGGGCCTCCCCCACCGTGGCCATGGTGTGCGGTCCCATGCAGACCCGCGGCGGGTCCGGCAGGTGCAGGTCGCCATGGACGCCGGTGAACGCCTCACGCCGCTGCCGGGCGGTCCAGAACTCGGGGTCGTCGCCGAGGAACCCGACGCGGCGGTGGCCATGGGCGACGAGGTGCTCCATGGCGCTGCGGATGCCGCCGTGGTTGTCACTGAGGATCATGTCGGCGTCCCCCCGGACCGGCCGGTCGAGGTAGACGATCGGCGTGCCGCTCGCGAGGACGTCCGCGTCGGCGACGGGGGTCGCGCCCGCCGGCACGACGACGAGGCCGTCGACCCGTCGGGCGACGAGCTCGGCGAGCACGGCGCGCTCGCGGCTCGGCGACCCCTCCGCGGAGGCGGTGATGAGCTGGTGGCGCCGGATCCGCGCCTCGCGCTCGACCGCAGCGCCGATCTGCGAGTAGAAGGGGTTGGCGAGGTCCTCGACGACGAGGCCGATCGTCGAAGTGCGACCGAGCCGCAGCAACCGGCCGTTGTCGGTCCGCCGGAAGCCGAGCCGCTCGATGACGGCCACGACCCGGGCCGCCGTGTCGGGTCGGACGCCGGCCTCGTGGTTGACGACCCGCGACACGGTCTTGACCGAGACGTTCGCCTCGGCCGCCACGTCGGCCATCGTCGGCCGCGTGGCTGTCGCCCTGCCTGACAACGGTGTCACCGCCCGATTGGACCAGTCCTGCTGGTCAGCCCGCAACGAGATCGCGGCAGCACACGGCGGCACTGTCCGACCCTGTCCGATGGCTTGTCCGTTTCGGACAGGATGGACGACCCGCTCGTCCACTCCCATGACCCGCTCCCTGCATCCCCGTCGACGCGAACCGCCACCCTGACGTGGCTTCGTCCTGATCGTGGCGGGACTTGTTCGAAAGTGTCAAGACGTGTAAGAAATTGTTAGAGTTTGTTGACCCAATGGGTGGCCTGCCCGAGGGTCGCCCGGCGGCCGAGCCGCCCACCCGTCGGGAGCGAGAGGAGACGTGCCGTGCTCGCGAGCCAGCGCCGCTCTGCCATCGCCGACCTCGTCGAACGCGAGGGCGCGGTCCGGATCTCCGAGCTCGTCGAGCGGCTCGGTGTGTCGGACATGACGATCCGCCGCGACATCGACCGGCTCTCGTCCGACGGCGTCGTCGAGCGCGTCCACGGTGGGGCCGTGGCCCGCGAGGGCACCCGGCGCAGCGAGGAGCCCGGCTTCGCCGCGAAGTCGCTGCTCCAGCAGGCGCAGAAGCGGGCCATCGCCCGTGCGGCCGCCGACCTCGTGGAGCCGGGCAGCGCCATCGGCATCTCCGCCGGGACGACGACCATCGAGCTGGCACGCCGCCTGGTCACCGTGCCCGGCCTCACCGTGGTGACGAACTCGCTCCCGGCCGCGCAGCTGCTCCACGAGGCGGCCGGGCCGGGACAGACCGTCATCCTCACGGGTGGGGTGCCCACCCCGTCCGACGCGCTCGTCGGCCCGATCGCCGTCGCGGCCCTCGAGTCGCTGCACGTCGACGTCCTCTTCCTCGGCAGCCACGGCGTCGACGCGAAGGCCGGGCTGACGACCCCCAACCTCGTCGAGGCGGACACGAACCGTGCCCTCATCCGGGCCGGCCTGCGGGTCTGCGTACTCGCCGACGCGACGAAGTGGGGCGTCGTCGGGCTCGGCACCTTCGGCCGCCTTGACGACGTCGATGTCTTCATCACCGACTCGGGCCTGACGCCCGGGGCGCGCCGCGCCCTGCACGAGCACGTCGGCGAACTCGTCGTGGTCGAGCCGGAGGACGACCCCGCATGAACCGGATCACCACAGGGCAGCTGGCCGACGGCCGCCAGATCATCTACGTCGACGGTCCGGATGCCCCACCGCGCCGAGCCTCGGACACCCGACCCCTGGGCGACCGCGTGCCGTCGGGTGAGCTGCGCTGGGACGCCCTCGTCGGCGACTGGGTCGCCGTGGCGGCCCACCGCCAGGAGCGGACCTTCCTGCCGCCGAAGGACGAGTGCCCCCTCTGCCCGACCGGTCGCGGGAGCGTCCCGTCCGAGGTGCCCGAGACGTCCTACGAGGTCGCCGTCTTCGAGAACCGTTTCCCGTCCTATGCCCCCGTCTCGCTCGGCGGTGAGTCGGTCGACGCCGGAGGCCTGTTCGAGACCCGGCCGGCGCACGGGCGGTGCGAGGTCGTCTGCTTCACGAGCGAGCACGACTCCTCCTTCAAGGAGCTGCCCCTCGAGCGGGTGCGCCGGGTCATCGACACGTGGGCCGCACGTACGGCCGCGCTCGGCGCGATGCCGGAGATCGAGCACGTCTTCTGCTTCGAGAACCGGGGCCGGGAGATCGGCGTGACCCTGCACCACCCGCACGGGCAGATCTACGCCTACCCCTACGTCCCGGCCCGCACGGCACAGCTGCTCGCGCGCGCCGAGGAGCACCTGGCCAAGACCGGCCGGCTCCTCGGGGCAGACCTCCTCGAGGCCGAACGTGCGGACGGCTCGCGAGTCGTTCTCGAGTCGGAGCACTGGACCGCCTACGTCCCGTTCGCCGCCCGCTGGCCCCTCGAGGTCCACCTCGCCCCGCACCGGGACGTGCCCGACCTGCCGGCGCTCGGCGGCGAGGAACGCGACGACCTCGCGGTCGCCTACCGTGAGCTGCTGCGGCGCCTGGACCGCTACCACGTCGGACCGGCCGGGGAGCCCTTGGCGATGCCCTACATCGCCGCCTGGCACCAGGCACCGGCCCGCGTCGGACGTGAAGCGTCCCGGCTGCACCTGCAGCTCATGTCGGTCCTGCGGGCACCGGGCAAGCTGAAGTACCTCGCCGGGTCCGAGTCCGGTGTCGGCGGCTGGATCACGGACGTGCCCCCCGAGCGACAGGCGCAGCGGCTGCGCGAGGTCGCCTCGTGACCGGGGACTCCGCCCGGGCCCGGGGCGCCGACGACTTCCTCCGGCTGACGGGACAGGTCCCCGAGGGGGTCTGGTCGGCGCCGGGGCGGGTCAACCTGATCGGCGAGCACACCGACTACAACGACGGGCTCTGCCTGCCGATCGCCCTGCCGCAGCGCACGTATGTCGCAGCCGCCCGCCGTGACGACCGCAGGCTCCGTGTCCGGTCGGCCCAGCAGGGAGCCGCCGTCGAGATCGCCCTCGCCGACGTCCGCGCCGGGCAGCCGGGCGGGTGGGCCGCCTACGTGGCAGGCGTCCTGTGGGCGCTCGATCGGGAGGGATACGACGTGCCCGGGCTCGACGTGACGGTCGACTCCGACGTGCCCGTGGGGGCCGGGCTGTCGAGCTCGGCCGCGCTCGAGTGCGCGGTCGCCGCGGCGGTCAGCGACCTCGCCGGGCTGCACCTGCTCGAGACCGAGCCGGGCCGGGCCGCACTCGCCCGGGCCTGCGTCGTCGCGGAGAACACCATCGCCGAGGCACCGACCGGCGGGATGGACCAGCACGCCGCGATGCTCGCGCGCGACGACGAGGCGCTGCTCCTCGACTGCCGGTCGTGGGAGTCGCGGCTCGTCCCGTTTGACCTCGCCGCCCACGGCGGCGCGCTCCTCGTCACCGACACCCGGGCGGCCCACGAGCTGACCGACGGCCAGTACGGCTCGCGCCGTGACGAGTGCCGTGCCGCGGCCGCAGAGCTGGGAGTCGGCAGCCTGCGCGACATCGAGCCCGCCGGGTTGGCGGCGGCACTCGGCCAGCTGACCTCGGCCGTCCTGCGCCGGAGGGTCCGACACGTCGTCACCGAGATCGAGCGCGTGCGCGGTTCGGTCGCGGCGCTCGAGGCTGGTGAGCTGGCTCGACTGGGGCGCCTGTTCGACGAGTCGCACGCGTCGATGCGTGACGACTACGAGATCTCCTGCCCGGAGCTCGACGTGGCGACCGAGACCGCTCGCAGCCAGGGGGCACTCGGGGCCCGGATGACGGGCGGCGGGTTCGGCGGGTCCTCGATCGCGCTCGTTGCTGCGACCGAGGTCCCGGCAACCGCCGCGGCGATCGAGGCCGCGTTCGCATCGCACGGCTTCGAGCCGCCCGTCTCCTTCGCGGTCCGGGCCGGTGGCCCGGCACGCCGCGAGGACTGACCTCCGGGGCAACGGATTTCCGACCCGCCCGTCTCCTCGGGTAACCTGCCCGCGGAGGATTCGCATAGTGGCCTAGTGCGCACGATTGGAAATCGTGTTGGGATAAAACCCTCGGGGGTTCAAATCCCCCATCCTCCGCCACCGAGAAGGGACCCTAGCGTTTGCCGCCGGGGTCCCTTCTTTTGTGCCCCTCCTCAGTGCCTGAGACTGCTTTGCGGCGCCGGTGCGCGACTGGAAGCATCACGTCATGACCGTCAGCTCGCGCTCCACCCTCCTGGGCCGGAGCTACCTCAAGGAGACCGACCTCTCCGCCGAGGAGTTCCGCAGCCTGCTCGACCTCGCCGCCCTGCTCAAGGCCGCGAAGCGCCAGGGCCGCGAGGAGCGACGCCTCACGGGCAAGAACATCGCGCTGCTCTTCGAGAAGACCTCGACCCGCACCCGCGCGGCCTTCGAGGTGGCCGCCGCCGACCAGGGCGCCTCGACGACCTACCTGGACCCCGCCGGCTCCCAGATGGGCCACAAGGAGTCGATCAAGGACACCGCCCGCGTCCTCGGCCGGCTCTATGACGGAATCGAGTACCGCGGCAACGGCCAGAGCGTCGTCGAGACCCTCGGGGCGTGGGCGGGCGTCCCGGTGTGGAACGGCCTGACCAACGAGTGGCACCCCACCCAGTCGCTCTGCGACGTCCTGACGATGCGCGAGCACAGCCGCAAGCCGGACCGCGAGATCAGCTACGCCTTCGTCGGCGACGCCCGCTACAACATGGGCAACTCCCTCCTCACGGTCGGCGCGATGCTGGGCATGGACGTTCGGATCGTCGCCCCCCGCTCGCTCTGGCCCGCGGACGACGTCATCGCCCAGGCGAAGCGGTATGCCGCTGAGCTCGGTTCCCGGGTCACCGTCACCGAGGAGGTCGGCGAAGGAGTGCGCGGAGCCGACTTCGTCCACACCGACGTGTGGGTCTCGATGGGCGAGGCACCGGAGGTCTGGGCCGAGCGCATCGCCCTGCTGAGGCCGTACCAGATCAACGCGGACCTGCTCGCGGCGACCGGCAACCCCGACGTGAGGTTCATGCACTGCCTGCCCGCGTTCCACGACCTCGAGACGACCGTCGGCCAGTCGCTCCACGAGCAGTTCGGGCTCACGGAGCTCGAGGTGACCGACGACGTCTTCGAGTCGCCCGCGTCCATCGTCTTCGACCAGGCCGAGAACCGGATGCACACGATCAAGGCGCTCCTGGTCGCCACCCTCGCCGGGCGCTGACCGGCCGCGGCCTTTCCGGTGTGGCCTCGGCGTCATCCAAGCCCCGACACGGGCGGCTCGCACTGACAGTTGCAGCTGGGCACGCACGGGCCCGACTCCTCGCACTCGAGCCCGCAGGAGCACGGCGCGAGCGGCGGCTCTGCTGCCGCGCGGGCTGCCGCCTGAGCCCGCAGCCGGGCCATCTTCTCCTCGACGATCATCCGGCGGTACGCCTCGAGGTCGGCGACCGTCGGGTGGTCCGGAGCGGGCTTCTGGCCGCGTCGACGACGGTCACGTTCCTGCCGGAGCTGGAACCAGGCCTTCGGGGCGTGACGCTCATGTCGTGGTCTCCAGCCGTACTCGGCCGGCGCCATCTCCACGGGGTTGACGTCGAGGTGTGCCGGATAGCGACGGCCCGCGTTGTCTCTGGCGACGTCCTCGGGCACCGGCTCCACCAGCGCGCCACTCCCGTCCACGACGACGAGGTGCAGACCCGCCAGGCCCATGATTCTGCTGAGCATCCGAGTGGTCGGCACGACCTCGCCCGTTTCCATCCGCGCCACGAGCGAGGATGAGATCCCTAGTCGTTCAGCGAGCTCGCGCTGGCTGAGGTCGGCAAGGCGCCTCGCCCTGACGACGTACCTGTCGGCACTGAACTGGACTGACATGTGACTCTCAGCTTCCTGCCCCCGGAAAACGAGGATGGCACGGAGCGCCGACACAGCCCCTTCCCCGGGGCCTGTGCACCTGCTGCCTGGCGCGCAGCAGGGGGCCCGCTGCTGAGTGAGGCGCAGCAGGGGGCCCGCTGCTGAGTCAGGCGCAGCAGGCCATCAGGAGGGCTGCATGAGGCCCTAGCCGAGCGGCCATCACGAACGCGCTCAGCGGCATACCCCGGGCGCTAGGGCGTCGAGGTGGCGTCCGGGCAGAGCGGCAGGGTCTGGGTGGCCGTCGGCCGGGGCGGCACCGGTCCGAGCTGCTTCCAGGCGTTGCCGATGACGAGGTCGACGCTGTCGTCCTTGCGCTTGTCCTTGACGAGGTCGGCCCCGGGCACGTGGGTGGCGAGCAGCTCGGCCGACGGCTTCCCCGCCTCGCCGTAGCGGATCTCAGCCGCCTTCCGGACGGTCTTCTTCAGCGGGTCGTTCGCGACCTTCTTGATCTTGAAACCGCGCTTGGCGAGCAGCTTGGACGTGGCGCCGGCGATGCCCGCGCGCCTCGTCGCGTTGTAGACGTTGACCGAGACGTCCGCCGCCTGCAGCGGTTCGACGGGCTTGACCGTCGTACAGGCCGCCGTCGGCTTGGGGGTGGACTGACGGTAGTAGGTGGAGGCGTAGTAGAACGCCCCGGCCAGCGCGAGCAGCAGCACGGCGATCGTCACGGTCGTCCGGCGTTGCCGCTTGGCGCGGTACTCGTAGCCGTCGTCCTCTGCGGTCATCGATTCTCCCGTCTCGTCCTCGAGCGCTCCCGACCGTACCGGTCCGGTCAGGACAGTACGAGTACCCGGGCATGAAGGACGGGACGTTGTTGCAGCGCAGCGCGCAGCGCGCGGTGCAGGCCGTCCTCGAGGTAGAGCTCGCCCTCCCACTGCACGCAGTGCGGGAAGAGGTCGCCATAGAAGGTGGAGTCGTCGGCGAGCAGGCCGCGCAGGTCGAGGGTGCTCTTCGTCGTGATGAGCTCGCCGAGCTGGACGACGCGCGGGGGAACGCTCGACCAGTCCTTGACGCTCACCAGCCCGTGGTCGGGGTAGGGACGCGTGTCTCCGACGGCCTTGAAAATCACCGCCCCAGCATAGGCGCGGACTACAGTGCCGAAGGTGACCGACGTACCCGCCGCCCCCACGTCCGACAGCGGCGCCACCGCCGCACCTCCTGCCCAGTCGGCCCTGCTGGACGAGATCCGCGCGGGCTACGCGTTCGACGGGCCGGCACTCGCCCTCGGAGCAGCCGTCGTCGACGGCCAGGCCCACGCCGACGCGCCGATCCGCATCCCGCTCGGCATCCTCAACCGGCACGGACTCGTCGCCGGCGCGACCGGAACGGGCAAGACGAAGACCCTCCAGCTGATGGCCGAGCAGCTCTCCGACGTCGGCGTGCCGGTCTTCCTCGCCGACATGAAGGGCGACCTCTCCGGCATCGCCTCACCCGGCGAGGGCGGCCCCAAGATCACCGCACGCGCCGATCAGGTCGGCATGGCCTGGGAGGCGAAGGGCTATCCGACAGAGTTCTACTCGCTCGGCGGGGCAGGCAAGGGCATCCCGATCCGAGCCACCGTCACGAGCTTCGGGCCGACCCTGCTGTCCAAGGTGCTCGGTCTCAACGAGACCCAGGAGAGCAGCCTCGGCCTGATCTTCCACTACGCCGACAAGAACGGCCTGGCCCTGCTCGACATCAAGGACCTGCGGGCCGTCATCAGCCATCTCACCTCGGACGAGGGCAAGGCCGACCTGAAGGACCTGGGCGGCCTCTCCTCGGCGACGGCCGGCGTGATCCTGCGCAACCTGATCACCTTCCAGGACCAGGGCGCCGACCAGTTCTTCGGCGAGCCGGAGTTCGACACGACCGACCTGCTGCGCACCACCGCCGACGGCAAGGGCATCGTCTCGTGCCTCGAGCTGCCTCAGGTGCAGGACCGCCCACAGCTGTTCTCGACGTTCCTCATGTGGCTGCTCGCCGACCTCTTCCACGACCTGCCGGAGGAAGGCGACGTCGACAAGCCGAAGCTCGTCTTCTTCTTCGACGAGGCCCATCTGCTCTTCAACGACGCGAGCAAGGCGTTCCTCGACGCCATCCAGCAGACCGTGCGGCTCATCCGGTCCAAGGGGGTCGGCGTCTTCTTCGTGACCCAGTCTCCGAAGGACGTGCCGGGAGACGTCCTAGCCCAGCTGGGCAACCGGGTCCAGCACGCGCTGCGCGCCTTCACCCCGGACGACGCGAAGGCCCTCAAGCAGGCGATCGCGACCTATCCGCACACCGCTTACGACATGGAGAAACTGCTGACCAGCCTCGGCATCGGTGAGGCCGTCGTGACGGTGCTGTCCGACAAGGGCGTGCCCACTCCCGTGGCCTGGACCCGGATGAAGGCCCCCAACTCCTTGATGGACCCCTCGCCCGACGCAATCGTGGACGGGATCATCTCCGCGTCTCCGCTCTCGTCGAAGTACGCCGACGTCGTCGACCGCGAGTCCGCCTACGAGCTGCTCGCGAAGCGCCTGCAGACCGCGCCGACACCCGAGCAGGAGCCCGCTCCCTCCGCCCCCACCGCCGGCCCGGAACCCAGCGCTCCCGCGAGCACCGGTCGCGGCCGCGCGCCGAAGGAGGAGCCGGGCCTGGTCGAGCAGGTCGTCCAGTCAACGGCGTTCCGGTCCATGATCCGGTCCGCGGGCACGGTCATCGGCCGGGAGATCACGCGCAGCCTCTTCGGCACCTCCCGGCGCCGCCGCTGAGCGGAGGCCCACCCGCCCACCCCGGTGAGCGGCATACGGCCTTCGTATGCCGCTCAGCTCACCTCGCCTCGAAAGGCGGGCCTGCGCTTGGCGAGGAACGCGGCCACCCCCTCCGCGAAGTCGTCGCTGCCGTATACCCGGTCGAGCCGGGCGTCGTCGACCGCGGCCTCGTAGCCGTCCCGCCCGGACCGGAGCTGTTCCTTGGTGGCCCGGATCGTCAGCGGCGCGGCCTGCACGATCCCGGCCGCGACGCCCCAGACCTCGGCCTCAAGGCGCTCGGGAGCGACGACCTCCATGACGGCGCCGACCGCCTCGGCCCGGCGCGCGTCGACCATGCGGGAGGCAAGGATCATCTCGCGGGTCAATGGGTCGCCGAAGACCTCCGTGCAGCGCAGCACAATCGGCGCGGACAGTGCGTTGCCGAGGGTCCGCGCGATCGGGTAGCCGAAGCGGGCCGTCGGCGTGCAGATGCGCAGGTCGCAGGCGTTGGCGACGGCCAGACCCCCGCCGACACAGTGGCCCTCGACTGCGGCGATCGTCACCTGGGGCAGCGCCGCGATGGCGTCGAGCACTCCCCTGATCCGAGCCTCGTAGGCGACTCCATCGGCGCCGCTCGAGAAGCCCGTGAACGAGGAGATGTCGTTCCCCGCCGCGAACGCGCGGCCGCCGGCGCCGCGGAACACCACGACGTGCAGGGCCGGTGTCGTCGCGGCCAGCTCGCAGATGTGCTCGAGTTCCGCGTACATGGCGGCGGTGAAGGCGTTGTGCTTCTCCGGCCGGTTGAAGGTCACCTCGATCGCGCCCGGCTGGCTCCTCAGCAGGACCTGCCCCCCGGCTCGTTCCGACACGGGACCCCAGGCTGGCGCGGCGCTCATGGCGCGAGCCTAGCCAGCGCCCACGAGCGCGTCGCCAGCACTACGGCACCGGCGCAGCCGGATCGCTCACGGCAGCAGGTCGTCGTCCTCGCCCTCGACGTCGTCGGGGTCGACGACCCGGCGGCGGCGGCCCATCTCGGCCTGCTCGACGTCCTTGACGCTGACGACACTGTGGCGCCCCAGGCCCAGGGCGGCGAGGAAGACGATGACGACGCCGAGCCCAATGAAGAAGCCGATCTCCTCCAGCGCCGCCTGCGTCGGCGCCGCGCTGGCCGGGCTCCCGGCCGCCGCGACGCCGCCGTTGAAGAGCCGGCTCAGCGTCGGTCCGACGGCGAACCACGCTCCGGCGACGGCAGCGAGCCACCCGCCGAAGATCGTGACCCGCCGGTCCGCGCTCGCGAGCAGCATGAGCCCGCCGAGGACGGTTGCGATGGCCGGCAGGATCTCCAGCCAGAGCCGCCCCATCGTGAACTGCCACGCCCGGTCAGGGGTGTAGGCGTAGCCGAAGATCGGGCCGATGAAGGGGATCAGGCCGCCCCAGATGCCGAGCAGGACGAGCAGCACCCCGCTGATCGCGCCTCGGCTGCGGTCGACGTGGACCCGACTGTAGACGGGCCGACGTGCCGAATGTGCAGCGGTTGTCATGGTGGACCACCTCGAATCCGAGGGCCGGAGGGACGCTCCCTGGACGGCCCTCACCACGATCATCACTCCCGCTTCCCGTGCCGCGCAACGTGCGCGCCTGCCGGTGCGTGAGGAGACGGTATGCCGCTGAGCCGGCTCAGCGGCATACCGTCACGTGCCGCTTGGGCGCGGAAGCGCCGCGCGGTCAGGCCTGCTCGGTGGCACCGGCGCTGCGGAGCACCCGCGCAGCGAGCGCATGCCCGGCCTGGCAGGCGCGCACGACGTCGTCGCCCTGCAGGTGGGCGGTGAGGAAGCCCGCGTTGAAGGCGTCGCCGGCTCCGGTGAGGTCACGTACGTCGTCGACTCGCGTCACCGGGACGGTGGCGAGGAGCCGACCGTCGCGCAGCACCGTCGTGGCCTCCCCGCCCCGGCGAGCGAGGAGCGTGGCACTCGGGAACCGCGCGAGGGCGGCTCCGGGCCGGCCTGCGTCGGCGAGGTCGAGGACGCGGCACTCGTCCTCGTTCGCCGAGATGACGTCCGGGCGGCACTGCTCGAGGAGGGCGAGGAAGGCCTCGACGCCGTAGTGCTGGATCAGCCCGGTCGACGACACGTCGCAGGAGACGAGGCCGCCGCGGCCATGCTGTCGGGCCACCGCGTCGAGGGCGGCGTCGGCGGTCGAGCCCGCCTCGAACGAGTAACCGGTGAGGTGGAGCGCCTCGAGGTCCTCGAGCCACGCCGGGTCGACGCTGGTGAGGTGGGCGTTGGCGCCCCGGGAGGGGAACATCGTCCGCTCGCCGTGCTCGTCGATGAGCAGCACGATCATGCCGGTGTGCGTCGTCCCGTCGACCTGGAGCCGGACGTCGACGCCGTGGCCTTCGAGCTCCTGGCGCACGACGTGGCCGCCGAGGTCGTCACCGACGCAGCCGATGAAGCGCGTCGGGTAGCGCGAGCCTGCGAAGGCGGCGACGTTCGCCGCTGACCCACCGCGGCGCATGACGATCTCGGACTTCGTGTCCGTCGCCCGGCGCACCGGCTCGAGCTGCCAGACGACGACGTCCTGGACGACGTCGCCGAGGACGCCGAGCACTAGCCCGCCCGACCGGCCCGACCGGCGAGGACGGTCGCGACCTCGCAGGCCAGACGAATGTTGTTGCGGTAGAGGGCGACGTTGGCATCGAGGCTGCGACCGTCGGTGGCCCGTCGGATGTAGTCCAGCAGGTACGGCGTCGAGGCCTGCCCGCCGATGCCGTCGCGCTCGGCGGCCGCCCAGGCCGCCTCGATCACGCCGTCGAGCTCGGCGGGGTCGAGCTGCTCGGCCGGGGGGACCGGGTTGGCGACGAGGACCCCACTCGGCACGCCGAGGGCGCGCTGGGTGGTCAGCATCGTTGCGATGTCGTCCGGCGAGTCGACGCGGGCGCTGACCGAGTAGCCGGAGTCGACGACGTAGAACCCCGGGTAGCGGTTCGTCCGGTAGCCGACCACCGGGACACTGAGCGTCTCGAACCGCTCGAGGGTCGCCGGGATGTCGAGGATCGCCTTGGCGCCCGAGCTGATGAGCACGATCGAGGTGCGCGCCATCCCGACGAGGTCGGCCGACTCGTCGAACGTCTTGTCCGCGCCGTGGTGCACGCCGCCGAGGCCCCCGGTCGCGAAGACGTCGATGCCGGCCGCCCGGGCGAGGAAGGCAGTGGCCGCGATCGTCGTGCCGTAGTTCTTGCCGGTGACGGCGGCGAGGGACAGCTCACGGGTGGAAGCCTTGTCGGCGTCGTCGTCGCCTCCCAGCTCCCGGATCTCGGTCTCGGTGAGACCGACGACGGGGGTCCCGCGGTGCACGCCGATGGTGGCGGGCACGGCGCCCGCCGCTCGGATGATCTCCTCGCCCTCCAGGGCCACCTCGACGTTGCGGGGCCGGGGCAGGCCGTGGGTGAAGATCGTCGACTCGAGGGCGACGACCGGAGTGCCGGCGCCGAGCGCCTCGGCGACGTGGTCACCGACTCGGATGACGGACGGGGTGGGCATGGGCTCTCCTCTCGGGGGGCGGTTGGGCCCACCGTAACGACGCCTGGCGGGCGACTGCGGTCGTGGGCCACCACGAGAACTGCAGTCGACACCACTTCTCGTGGCCTCGGTGGCCCCCGGACCACGACACCGGGCATCGACGCCACTTCTCGTGGGCCGGTCGTTCACCCCCGGAATGACTGAGGCGGTGGGATTTGAACCCACGGTGGAGTTGCCCCCACACACGCTTTCGAGATCTGGGATGTGGCGTTCAGGGGCGTCGCCGGTCGACCGTTCGTGCTCAGCTTGCGTCCGCCGAACGCTCACGAACCACCAAAGCAGGAGGCGAATGAGACTGGGAATGAGACGGCTGGCGTCGCTATGCGACGGGGTGGAGCTCGAAGCGCAGGCCGAGGGCGCCGGTCACTTTGAGAATCGTGGACCAGGTCGGGTTGCCTTCTTCGGACAGCGCCTTGTAGAGACCGTCGCGGCTCATGCCAACACGGCGGGCGAGCTCACTCATGTTCCGCGAGCGTGCGATCACACCAAGTGCGCGCGGAACGGCACTCGGGTCCTCGGCGGACTCTTCTAGGGCGAGTTCGAGGTAGCCAGCGACATCGTCGAGGTCGTCGAGGTAGTCGGCCACATCGAACGGCGTGTACTTCTCACTCTTAGTAGTCATCGCTGTCTCCGTTCCTGCCCCTCTGATCCGCTCGCCACCCATCGGCCAGCTCGTGTGCCTTCTCGATGTCCTTCTGTTGCGTCGACTTGTCGCCGCCGCACAGCAGCAGCACCAACGCGTCGCGCTCCTGCAGGTAGTAGACCCTGTATCCCGGCCCCACATCGAGGCGTAGCTCCGAGAGTCCGTTGCCCACCGGAGCGACATCGCCCGGATTTCCATTGGCCAACCGATCAATGCGCTTGAGGATGCGGAGCTTGCCCTGCCTGTCCTTCAGTTTTCGGATCCACTTCTCGAACTCGCCGGCCTGGACGACTTCGATCATGTGTCGACTATAGCTGACACCCGAGGGATCTGCTCAACGGGTGTGGGCTGCCCACCAGAGGGGGTCGACTCTGGCGGGTCGTGCGCTGAGCCGCGCATAGTAGCCCGCATGGCTACCAACTCGGAAACGGTCGCCCTCCCAGAGGGCATCTACAGCGATGGGGTGCGACTTGGCGAGCCAGGCCTGGTGCGACATCCACCTTCGAGGAGAGCGTCACTGCTCGGGCGCTGTTCGTCGAGCTACACAAGGACCGGTTCTGGAACCCGTGGCGGATGGAGGAAGAAGCCGCCGCTCTGGAACGCGCCCAGGTGGTCATGGAGGAGTGGGAACGCGCTGAGCCTGGCTTCAAGCCCAAGACGAAGCGCCAGATCGATGCCCAGATGAAGCAGTGGGACCAGGACTTCGAGCGCCGGCAAGCCGAGCGTGAAGCGCAGCGGCAGACGAACCTTACGCGGTACGACCCGGAGCGGGAGAAGGCGCGCTTGGCGCTGCTGGAGTGCCATTCGATCCTCGAACACCAGCTTCAGGAGATCGAGCAGCTCAGCGCGGGCGATGCCTTCCCCGCGATGGACCCGAAGCGACGAGCGGCGAAGGTAGCCGAACTGGATGGGGCGATCGTTCGCCACCGCGCCAAGGTCGAGGAACTCGAACCTGCGGTCGGAGATCCAGAGGACGTACCGGACACCAACGGCCACCTTCCGGCTGACCGTCGCTTCACAACGCTCCACCACTACCGCCAGCACCGCATCGATGAGGTCACCAAGCTACGGGCCAGATTGCCGGAGCTGGAGGTAGCGCTCGGGAGCACCGAGGACAAGGCCGAGCGTTCGAAGCTCAGGGGCGAGCGGGACGTAAAGAGGGCGCGTCTCGCGGAGCTCCTGGCCGTCCCGCGACTTGAGTCCGAGGACATGTGTGCGGACTGCGCCACGCCATGGGCCAAACACGGCTGGGTGACTCCCCCAGCGGACGGCCCATGCCCTGCCTGGCCGGGGTGGGGGGCTCAGCTCCAGAAGGTGCGCCAGATGTTCGAGGACATGGCGCGGCGTAACGAAGTTTCGAAGCCGGCGGCACCTCCGCCCCCGAAGCCGGAGCCAGTCGCTGTCATTCCCTCGGGGTTGCCGATCGGCGAGGTCGTCGAGCGGCTCCAGGTTCTACAAGCCACGTACCCCGATGCAGAGGTGCGTCGAGGTCGTGCGAATAGATGGGAGCTATGGCCGAATCCCGACTCGTCTGAAGGCAAACCGCCACGAGATCCATAACGTCGGAGCCCGGGGCGACTGTGGCCGCGTGAGAGGGGTCCCGGGCTGGCAGGCGCGCACTCCGGCACCGGCGCGGGGAAGTGGCTGCACACATGGGGGTATGTCAGACCGACCGGACCAGCTCCGGGCCGACCCTACGAAATCCGCGGGCATTACGGATCGCCAGACGGGCTCAGGAGACCTCACGGCCGCCAACGAACGATGTCGAACCGTCTCAAGCACGCTTCGGGAGCGTGCACCTTGCAGGTGTAGCGACGTCGCGGACGTCGGTGAACGTCCGTGGACGCCAGCGGACGGGCGCTCGGGCGCTTGGAGAGGCCGAACTGAGACCGCAGATGAGACTAGGCCTGGGAAACGCCGGTCAGCTCCGGGAGGAAGCCGACCGACGTTTCCGCAGGTCAGATGGCGGTGGCGGTGGGATTTGAACCCACGGTGGAGTTGCCCCCACACACGCTTTCGAGGCGTGCTCCTTAGGCCGCTCGGACACGCCACCGCAGGTGACCTTACCCGAGCCGCCTGCCCTCGAAGAAATCGACGAGCAGCTCCGCGGACTCCTCGGCACGCACCCCTCCGACGATGTCGACGTTGTGGATCGCGAGGGGGTCGCGAGTCAGGTCCCACACCGATCCGCACGCCCCGGCCTTGGGATCCCAGGCCCCGAAGACGATCTGCTCGAGCCGTGCCGCGATCGCCGCACCAGCGCACATCACGCAGGGCTCCAGGGTCACGACCAACCGGCACCCCTCGAGACGCCAGGCCCCGATCCGCTCGGCCGCCTCCCGCAGGGCCACGATCTCCGCATGACCCGTCGGGTCGGCCTGCTCCTCGCGGACGTTGCGGCCGCGGCCGAGCAGCTCACCGTCGGGCGACAGGACGACGGCCCCGACCGGCACGTCCTGCGAACCGGCCGCCAGCTCCGCCAGCTCGAGGGCGGCCTGCATCCATTCCTCGTAGGTCTCGGGCGGGACGGCCACGGCGGCCTCGGTCGGTGGTCTCACACGATAAGTTTCCCCCATGGACGTCCACGTCGCGGATCATCCGCTCATCGCCCACAAGCTCACCTACCTGCGCGACAAGCGGACCGACAGCCCGACGTTCCGACGCCTCGCCGACGAGCTCGTCACGCTGCTCGCCTACGAGGCGACCCGCGAGGTGCGGACGGAGCCGTTCGAGATCGAGACGCCCGTGGCGGCCACGACCGGCATCAAGCTGGCCAACCCCAAGCCGATCATCGTCCCGATCCTGCGCGCCGGTCTCGGCATGCTCGAGGGCATGGTGCGGCTGCTGCCCAGCGCGGAGGTCGGCTTCCTCGGCATGATCCGCGACGAGCAGACGCTGCAGGTGTCGGCCTACGCCAACCGGCTGCCCGAGGACCTCAACGGGCGGCAAGTGTTCGTCCTCGACCCGATGCTGGCCACCGGCAACACGCTCGTCATGGCGATCGACTACCTCCGCACCAAGGGCGCCCGCGACATCACCTGTGTCTGCCTGCTCGCCGCTCCGGAGGGCATCAAGCACGTCGAGTCGGAGATGACCGACAGCGACATCCCGGTCAAGATCGTCGTCGGCACGATCG
Organism: Intrasporangium chromatireducens Q5-1; assembly: GCF_000576575.1. Lineage (GTDB taxonomy): Bacteria > Actinomycetota > Actinomycetes > Actinomycetales > Dermatophilaceae > Intrasporangium_A > Intrasporangium_A chromatireducens. Next base: position 19,815 of record NZ_AWQS01000017.1, on the reverse strand, counting down.
ACGAGCGGCTCAACGAGAAGGGCTACATCGTGCCGGGCCTCGGGGACGCCGGCGACCGGCTCTACGGCGTCGTCTGACGGCGACACACCCCCCAGCCTCCCCCGATCGGGTCGCCCCGCTGGGCAGACTCGAGACGATCCATGTCCTCTCGCGGTCGCCCCCGCCGTCTGGAGTACCCCTCATGTCCAAGGTCAGAAAGATCATCCTCTGGGTGGTCGTCGCCTTCTTCGTCTATGCGATCTTCACGTCGCCCGACAAGGCAGCCGGCATCCTCCAGAACATCTGGGGGGTCCTCGTCGACGGTTTCAACGCGATCCTCCGGTTCTTCGACTCGCTGCTCAACCGGTCCTGAACACCTGTTAGCCCTGGAGGCGGCCGATGGCCCTGCTCCGCCCCGACATCCCGACCGCGCTCGCCCCCTACCTCCTCCCGGGTGAGCGGGTCGTCGCCGCCGTCCACCAGCACTGGGCACGGGTGGCCGAGCCCGTCGCCACCGCCGTGGCGGGCCTGGCCGCGGCGCTGTGGGTCGACTCCAACATCACCGCCGCCACCCAGTTCGTCGCCACGGTGCTGTGGCTCGGCTTCTGCTTCCTCGCTGCCCGGGCCGCCTGGCGCGTCCTCGAGTGGCGGCACGACTGGTTCCTCGCGACCGACAAGCGGCTCCTGCTGCGCTACGGCCTCGTCACGCACAAGGTCGCGATGATGCCGCTGCTGAAGGTGACGGACATGAGCTACGTCCGCTCCATCCCCGGCCAGCTGCTCGGCTACGGCCGGTTCATCATGGAGAGCGCCGGCCAGGAACAGGCGCTCAAGGTGGTCAACTGGGTGCCCGACCCTGACGCGACCTATCGCGCCATCTGTGCCGAGATCTTCCACGTCCGCCCCGTCGACCCGCTCGCGGAGAGCCTCCGGCGCGGGCGCGGGGCCGACCTCGACGTCGTCGAGGAGGAGCCGTTCGCGGAGGGGGTGACGGACTACCCCGACGTGCCCACCCACAGCCCGGTCCAGGACCGGCTCGGCTCGTGGTCCCGGGCCCTGCCGATCCACGGCGGCGAGCAGGTCTATGCGAGCGAGGACCTCCGCGAGAGCCGCCGCGGGCCCGACACCGGCCCGATCACCCAGCGCCCCGGGCGGTGGCGGCGCCGCGACCACGGGCGTGACCCGAACGGCGACCCGAACCACGGCTGGAACCGCGACTCGAACCGCCACGACTGAGCAGCCCGCGGCCGGGTATCCGGTGGGTGCCCGAAAGACGCGTGACACCGCCCCGCTCCCCCGGCCGGAGTGCGCCCCGCAGGACTAGCGTGTGACGGGTCGCCATCGCACGACCACCGGAGGCTCGGATGACCCTGCTACGGACCAAGTCGATCGAACAGACGCTCGCTGCCTCCGAGGAGGAGGGGCACCGGCTCAAGCGGCGGCTGAGCGCCCTCGACCTGACCGTCTTCGGGGTCGGCGTCATCATCGGCGCAGGTATCTTCACCGTGACGGGCAAGGCGGCCCAGCAGTACGCCGGCCCCTCGATCGCCCTGTCCTTCGTCATCGGCGCGATCGTCTGCGGGCTCGCCGCCCTCTGCTACGCCGAGTTCGCCTCGACGGTGCCGATCTCCGGCTCGGCCTACACGTTCTCCTACGCGACGCTGGGCGAGCTCATCGCCTGGATCATCGGCTGGGACCTGCTCCTCGAGATGATGCTCGGCGCGAGCGTCGTCGCCCAGAGCTGGTCCGAGTACCTCGTCACCCTGCTCGGCCAGCTCGGCGTCACCTGGCCCGCGTCGCTCGGGCCCGGCTCGCACTTCGACCTGCTCGCCTTCCTCCTCATCGCGGCCCTGACCGTCCTCGTCGCGATCGGCATCAAGGAGTCGCTGCGGGTCAACCTCGTCCTCGTCGGGGTCAAGGTCTTCATCGTCCTGTTCGTCATCGTCGCCGGCCTCTTCTACGTCAAGCGCGAGAACTGGTCGCCGTTCATCCCGCCGTCCCAGCCGGGCAAGGCCGCGTCCGGGCTCTCGACGCCGCTGATCCAGCTCGCCACCGGGATGACGCCGGCCACCTTCGGGGTGCTCGGCATCATGGCCGGTGCGGCCATCGTCTTCTTCGCCTACATCGGCTTCGACGTCGTCGCGACGACGGCCGAGGAGGCGAAGAACCCCAAGCGGGACCTGCCGATCGGCATCATCGGCTCGCTCATCATCTGCACGATCCTCTACATGGCGGTCTCGCTCGTCATCACCGGCATGGTGCACTACCCGGACATCGACCCGAAGGCCGCGCTCGCCAGCGCGTTCATCGACGTCGGGCGGCCCGGCTTCGCGACCCTCGTGTCGGCCGGCGCCGTGGCGGGCCTCACGACGGTCGTGATGACCCTCATGATCGGCGCGACCCGGGTCACCTTCGCGATGAGTCGCGACCGGCTGCTGCCGCCCTCGCTCGGCCAGACGCACCCCCGCACGGGCACCCCGGTGCGCCTGACGATCATCATCGGCACGCTCATCGCGCTCATCGCCTCGCTCACGCCGATCGGCAAGCTCGAGGAGATGGTCAACATCGGGACGCTGTCGGCCTTCATGCTCGTCTCGCTCGCGATCCCGGTGCTCCGCAAGCGCCGGCCCGACCTCAAGCGCTCGTTCCGCGTGCCCGGCAACCCCGTCGTGCCGTGGCTGTCCGCCCTGTTCTGCTTCTACCTCATCCTCAACCTGTCGATCGAGACGTGGCTGCGGTTCGTCATCTGGATGGTCCTCGGCTTCGCGATCTACTTCCTCTACTCCCGCTCACACAGCCGCCTCGAGACGGGCGACGAGGCCGGTGCCCTCGAGGCCGGCATGCCGCAGATGCTCGACGAGAGCTGAGTCCCAGCCCACCCACGAGGGAGCGGTATGCCGCTGAGCCGGCTCAGCGGCATACCACTCCTCCGGCTCCCCCTCCCGAGCGCCACGTGCGAGCGAGGTGTGCTTGGCTGACGGCATGGATGACATCGCCGCCAACCTGCGCGCCGTCGAGGACCGGATCGCCGCCGCGTGCCGCCGTGCCGACCGCGACCCGGCCGCGGTACGGCTGCTGCCCGTCAGCAAGACGATGTCGATCGAGAAGATCACGGCCGCGTACGACGCCGGCTACCGGCGCTTCGGCGAGAACAAGGTCCAGGAGGCCTACGACAAGTGGGGTCGGCTCCGGGAGCTGGACGGCATCGAGTGGGCGGTGATCGGGCACCTGCAGCGCAACAAGGCGCGGCTCGTCGCCGAGTTCGCGAGCGAGTTCCAGGCGCTCGACTCCCTCCGGCTCGCGAAGGAGCTCGACAAGCGGTTGCAGGGCGAGGGGCGCCGGCTCGACGTGCTCGTCCAGGTCAACTCGTCCGGTGAGGAGAGCAAGTTCGGGCTGCCCCCCGAGGAGGTCGTCGGGTTTGCCCGGGAGCTCGCCGCGTTCGACGCGCTGCGGGTGCGCGGCCTGATGACGCTCGCCGTCTTCTCGTCCGACGAGGACAAGGTGGCGGCGTGCTTCCACCGGATGGTGGCTCTGCAAAAGCAGCTCCGGCAGGCCGACGCCGTGTCCGTCGGCGAGGGCTGGCACGAGCTGTCGATGGGGATGTCGGGCGACTACGAGCTGGCCATCGAGCACGGCGCCACCTGCGTCCGCGTCGGGCAGGCGATCTTCGGCGCGCGGCTCGACCCGAACGCCTACTGGCCCGGCGTGGGCGGCGGCAACTGAGCCGACGCCGGCCACGCGGTCCCGAGCAGTCCGCGCGGCTGACGTTCCTTGGAACGACCATCCTTCGTCGGCCGATACCCGTCTGAGCACGGCCTCGTGCTCGACCGCCGATTGGTGGTCGTTCGGCGGACCTGTGGACACGTATCGATGCATGATCGGCGGATCCGCGAGGGTTAACGCCATGCCCATGCACCCCGTGGCCCGCACCCTGGACGCCCGCGGCGGCGTGGCGACGCGCGCCGAGCTGCGTCGCTGGTACTCCGCTCGAGAGATCCGCCTCGCCGTCGAGGACGGCCACATCATGCGCGACGGTCGCGGTCACTACGCCCTGGCGACCGCCGACGACGGGCTCCGTGCGGCACGACGCTTGCGAGCGGTCATGATGGGACGGAGCGCGGCGGCGTTCCATGGCTGGCGCCTGAAGACGCAGCCGTCACGACCGGAGATCGCGGTTCCCCGCGGACGGAAGGTCGCGCCGGCGGAGCGTGAGCGCTGCCTCATCAGCTGGAGGGCTCTCACGCCCTCGGACCTTGCTGCCCCTCATGTCACAAACCCGGTCCGCACCGTGATCGACTGCGCCACGCGGCTGCCCTTCGACGAAGCCCTCGCCATCGCCGACTCCGCTCTGCGGAATGGCAACGTCACCCGGGACCAACTGCTGGCCGCCGCGACGCAGGTCAAACGCGCTGGCCGCCAACCGGCGCTCCGCGTGGCCCGCCACGCCGATCCGCGCGCCGAGAACCCGTTCGAGTCCGTGGTGCGCGCAGTCAGCCTCGACGTGCCGGGGCTTGCCCTGCGCCCACAGGTGCCGATCAGCTCAGCGGACCGGACGATCCATCCCGACCTCGTCGATGGCGCCCTCGGCATCGTCGTCGAGGCGGACAGCTACGAGTACCACACCTCGCGGCAACAGATCGACATCGACTGCCACCGCTACACCGAGCTCGGTCTCGACGGCTGGCTCGTCCTGCGCGTCTCCCACCAGCAGGCCATGCGGCGCCAGACCTGGCTGCGCTCTGCGTTCGAGCGGGCCGTCCAGTACCGCCGAACGACCCCCTTTCAGGCAGCGCAGCCGCTCTAAACGGGGTGGCGCGCATGCGGGGTCATTGATGGTCGTCCCAAGGAACAGCCGGTATGCCGCTGTCCCAGCCGCGTCGCGACCGCGCGGTCCCGCGGGGACGGGGTGAGCGGCATACCTCGTGCGTTCTACGCGAGCGGCGACGTTCCCGAGGGTGGCCTCGGGAACGTCGCTGCGCACGACCGTCAGTCAGGGAGCGAGCGTCACGACCGTGGCCAGCCACGCGCCGGTCGCGCTGCCCGTGGCCGAGTAGGCGCCCGAGGCCGGCAGCTGGTGCGCCTTGGCCAGGTAGCGACCGGAGACCGAGTACGTCCCGATGCCGCTCCACCCGCTCGACCACGTCGGGTTCGAGGTGCCCGCGAAGGTCGCGACGGCGCCGAACGCCACCTCGCCGCCGCTGCTCGCCTGCGCGGTGCCGGACGAGAAGGACGTCCCCGTGCCGGAGGCCGCGGCCGTCTGGTCGACACGGCTGACCCCCGCGTACTCGTCACCGCTCAGCCGGTACGTCGCCGCCGAGGGGAACGTCACGGTGATCTTGTCGCCGACCGCGAGCGGTTGCTGCGCCACCCCCGCGAGCACGACGAGCCGGTCGCCGGAGGGGTCGGTCACCGAGGAGACCGCCTGGTAGGCGTTCCCAGCCGCGTCCGTCCCGCTCACGGTCCCGCTCGCCGCAGTCCCGGTCAGCTGGAGCGTCAGCACGACGAGGTCGCCGACCTTCACGCCGGTCGACTTGTAGACGGTGATGTAGCCCGACGTGTGCGTCGAGGTCGAGTAGTTGTTGGCGATCCCTCCGACATAGGTCGGCTTGCTCGTCGGCGGCGCTGCCACCGAGACGCTCTGCGTCGCCGTGCTCGTCAGCCCGGAGGTGTTGGTGACACTGACGCTCACCGTGAAGGTGCCGGCAGCGCTGTAGGTGTGGCTCGCGGTCGGGCTGGACTGCGGCCCGGTCGAGGTGCCGTCACCGAAGTCGAACCCGTAGGTCAGGGTCTGGCCCTGGGGGTCGCTCGAGCCGGACGCATCTGCCTTGACCGTGAGAGGGGCGGTGCCGCTCGACGGTGTCACGGTGAGGACCGCGGTCGGCGCTGCCGGCGGCGGTGGCGGGGGTGGCGGCGGGGTCACGCTGGGCTGGAACTCGTAGGCGCCGAGGTCGTCATAGAGCCGGGGGCCCTCGGCATAGGTGTTCGGCACGTTCGGGTCATCGACGCGGGCGTTGCCGAGCAGGTCCTTGGCCTGCTCGCCGGCCGCGCCGGAGTCCCCCCGGTCGATGGCAGCAGAGCCCTCCTGCAGCTGCAGGTTCCAGGAGGCGGGGTCGACGAACTGGGGGTTCGCCTGGACACCGTGCTGCTCCTGGCCAGTGGCGGCCTGCATGGCGGACAACGACGTGTACTTCGAGCCGAACACGTACTGTGTCCCGCTCTTGCTGAGCCAGACGAGGTTGTGGTCGACCGTGGTCGTCGCGGGCGCCGAGTCCCAGACGCCGATGTTGCCCGCGCGGCGGGAGCAGGAGATGCCCTGGTAGGCCGGGTAGACGGCGTTGTCGACGGCGATGTTGTTCTCCACGACGTAGTTGCCCGACGTGCCCTCGATGTTGATGCCGGACGTGCAGTTGCGGAACACGGTGTTGCCCGTGATCCGCCCACCCGTGACGTTGTAGTCGTCGATCCCGTGGTCGCCGTTGTTGTACGTGACGTTGCCGACGGCGACGTTGTTGTTCCCGCCGGGGTAGAACTGGATGCCCGAGTCCTCGTTGTCGTGGGTGATGTTGCCCAGGATGGTGTTCCCGGCGGCAATGACGTTGATGCCATTGGCGTTGCGCTGGTACTGGCGGGCGTTCGCGCTCGACACGTTGCGGGCCACCAGCGCCCGGGTCGTGCTGCCCGTCAGGTAGATGCCGCTGTCACTGTTGTCATGCGTGTTGTTCCCGGTGACGGTCGCGTCGGCCGTGTTGGTCAGCCGGATGCCCGAGGCCGTCTGTCCGCTCACGGGGTTGCCGGCGAGGGTGACCTCGTTGTTCGAGACGGTGTTGTGGCTACCACCGATGACGTAGATGCCCTCGTGGACCGTTCCCGAGATGGTCAGCCCGGAGACCGTCAGGTAGCTCCAGCCCGACAGCACGACGCCGTACGACGCGCCCGTGCCGACGACCGGCATGCGGCCCGACCAGGCGGTGATCGTGATCGGTGCGGACGCGGTGCCACCCACCGGCGGGGTGACCGTCTCGGCATAGGTCCCGTTCCCGATCTCCACCGTCGCGCCGGCCGTGAGCCGCTTCATCGCCTGGGCGATCGTGCACAGCGGCGTCGTGCTCGTTGCGGGCCCGGTGTCGGAACAGGACGACATGGTCTTGTCGACGTAGATCGTCGTACTGGCCGCTGGCGCCGCTCCGGCGCCGCCCACGATTGCCACGGCGGAGGCCACAGCCGCCGCGGACCACAGCGCCAACCTTCGGCCCCACCCTCGAGCTGCCATCATTCGACGGTAAGTGGGGCGGCCCCGGGATCACATCATGCAAATGCAGTACGGCGCGTGTCCCGGGCCGCTGGTCAGAGTGCCTTGATGATGTCCTCGACCCGGTCCTTGGCGTCGCCGAAGAGCATCGCCGTGTTGTCCCGGAAGAAGAGCGGGTTCTGCACGCCCGCGTAGCCGGCGGCCATGGACCGCTTGAAGACGATGACCTCCTTGGCGTTCCACACCTCGAGGACCGGCATGCCGGCGATGGGGCTGCTGGGGTCGTCCATCGCGGCCGGGTTCACGGTGTCGTTCGCGCCGATGACGAGCACGACATCGGTGTCGGGGAAGTCCTCGTTGATCTCGTCCATCTCGAGGACGATGTCGTAGGGCACCTTGGCCTCGGCGAGCAGCACGTTCATGTGCCCGGGCAGCCGACCGGCGACGGGGTGGATCCCGAAGCGGACCTCGACGCCCCGCTCGCGCAGCTTCGCGGTGAGGTCCGCGACGGGGTACTGCGCCTGGGCGACAGCCATCCCGTAGCCCGGGGTGATGACGACCGAACGGGCCGCCTTGAGCAGGTCGGCGACCTCCTCCGCGGTCGTCTCCCGGTGCTCGCCGTAGTCGACCTCGGGACCCGTGACCGCGCCGTCCGAGCCGAACCCGCCCGCGATGACCGAGATGAACGACCGGTTCATCGCCTGGCACATGATGTAGGACAGGTAGGCACCGGAGGAGCCGACGAGGGCGCCGGTCACGATGAGCAGGTCGTTGCTGAGCATGAAGCCCGCCGCGGCGGCCGCCCAGCCGGAGTAGCTGTTGAGCATCGAGATGACGACCGGCATGTCGCCGCCGCCGATCGAGGCGACGAGGTGCCAGCCGAACGCGAGGGCGATCACCGTCATGGCGACGAGCGGCACGAGCGACGGCGCCACGACGAACCAGACCATCAGGCCGAGCGAGGCCACCACCGCGGCGAGGTTGAGCCAGTGCCGGGCCGGCAGCATCAGGGGTCGGCTCGAGATCTTCGCCGACAGCTTGAGGAAGGCGACGATCGAGCCGGTGAAGGTCACCGCACCGATGAACACGCCGAGGAAGATCTCGACCAGGTGGACCGCGTCCTCCCCGCCCGAGGTGGCTCCCACCGCGAGCGCGGTGAGGGCACCGGGCTGGGAGCCGCTCGACACGAGGTAGGTGTTGTAGCCCACGAGCACGGCGGCCAGGCCGACGAAGCTGTGCAGCATCGCGATGAGCTCGGGCATCCCCGTCATCTCGACCCGGACGGCGAGCCGGATCCCCACGACGGCTCCGATCGCCATGGCGACGAGGATCGCGGCCCACTGCGGCAGGCCGGCCGCCTGCCCGGCGAGCCACAGCGTCGCGGCGAGGGCGATGACCATGCCGACGATGCCGTACGTGTTGCCCTGCTTGGCGCTCTCGTGCCTGGACAGGCCGGCCAGGCTGAGGATGAACAGGATCGCGGCGACCAGGTAGGCGCCGCCGACGAGGGCGATGTCAGTGCTCATCGGTGGCTCAGCCCTTCCGGAACATGGTCAGCATGCGGCGGGTCACGGTGAAGCCGCCGAAGATGTTGATGCTCGCCACGAGCGTCGCGACGAAGGCGAGCACCGCCACCGCACCGGTCGAGGCGACCCCGGACGCGCCCAGCTGCAGGAGCGCGCCGACGATGATGATCCCGCTGATCGCGTTGGTGACCGACATCAGCGGCGTGTGCAGCGCGTGGGCGACGTTGCCGATGACGTAGAACCCGATCACGACCGCGAGCGCGAACACCGTGAACGGGGCGAGGAACGTCCCCTTCGACAGTGCCGTGATCCCGAGGAAGACGACCGCGGCGACGGCCATGTAGACGTGCCGCCGGGTCAGGTCCCGCGGGCCCGTCGACTCGGCCTTGGCGACCTCCTTCGGTGGCGGCGGCCCGGCCGGCACCGGCGCCGGAGCGGCGCTGACCTGGATCGGCGGCGGGGGCCACAGCAGCTCCCCGTCCCGGGCGACGGTCATGTTGCGCTGCACCACGTCGTCGAAGTCGAGGACGAGCTGCCCGTCCTTGCCGGGCGTCAGCAGCTTCATCAGGTTGACGAGGTTGGTGCCGTAGAGCTGGCTCGCCTGGGTGGGCAGCCGCCCGGCCAGGTCGGTGTAGCCGATGATCTTCACGCCGGTGTCGGTCACGACCAGCTCGTCGGCGACGGACCCCTCGACGTTGCCGCCGTTCGCGGCCGCCATGTCGACGATGACCGAGCCGGGCTTCATCGAGCCGACCATCTCGGCGGTGATCAGGCGCGGGGCCGGCTTGCCCGGGATCAGCGCCGTGGTGACGACGATGTCGATGTCGGGCAGCTGGGAGGCGTAGAGCTCGGCGGCGCGACGGTTGTACTCCTCGCCCATCTCCTTCGCGTAGCCGGAGGCACTCGGACCGGTCTGCTCCGTCGGCAGCTCGACGGCGAGGAACTCGGCCCCCATCGACTCGACCTGCTCGGCCACCTCCGCCCGGGCGTCCGTGGCGCGCACGATCGCACCGAGCGAGCGCGCCGTGCCGATCGCCGCAAGACCTGCCACGCCGGCGCCGGCCACGAGCACCTTCGCCGGGGGCACCTTGCCGGCCGCCGTCACCTGGCCGGTGAAGAAGGACCCGAACTCGTGCGCCGCCTCGACGACCGCCCGGTAGCCGGCGATGTTGGCCATCGAGGAGAGGACGTCCAGGGACTGGGCGCGGCTGATCCGGGGCACGGCGTCCATGGCCATCCCGGTGACACCGGCCGCCCGCAGCTTCTCGACGAGGTCCGGGTCCAGCGCCGGTGCCATCAGCCCCACCAGCACGGTGCCGGGCCGCAGCAGCCCGATCTCCTCGTCCGTCGGCGGGTTGATCTTGTGGACGATGTCCGAGCGCCACACCGCCTCCCGGTCAACGACACGGGCGCCGGCCACCGCGTACGCGGGGTCGTCGAAGCTGGCCGCGTGGCCCGCCCCCGACTCGATGACCACGTCGTAGCCGAGTGCCACGAGCTGACCCACCGTCTTGGGGGTCGCGGCCACCCGCCGCTCACGCGGGTGTGACTCCCGGGGGATCCCGATCTGCACGATGCTCTCCTCCATTGCAGGCACTTTCGACCAGGGCTGCCTCTGTGAACCTAGAGCACCCCTCACACACATTCCATACTCGAGCGGTCAAATGAGACGTATGCCGCTCTCCCCGGCAGCGCATGCTGCCGGGGGACTGGCTCAGCTGGGCTTCGGCGCCGAGGGCCGGGCGTAGCGCACCCAGGTGATCACGATGCACATGACCGCCCAGACGATGCCGATGATGTAGAACAGCGTCGGGCTCATGATCGTCAGGCCGACTCCGAAGAGGAACGGGCCGAAGGCGGCGATCGCGGCGGTCCAGCCGATGACGCCACCGGCCTGGCGGCGCTCGAAGATCATCGGCATCTGCTTGAACGTCGAGGCGTTGCCGATGCCCGAGAAGAAGAAGATCGCCAGCATCCCCCAGAGGAACTGGTTGAAGCCCGAGTGGAGCGTCGCGGCCGAGGACGTGTCCGGGCTGAGGGCCGGGATCGTGTAGATGATCGAGGCGACGACGCCGACACCCGACACGAGGGACCACTTGGCGCCACCCATCCGGTCGGTCAGCGGTGAGAAGACGACCCGGGCGCCGGCGCCGACGAGCGGGCCGAGGAAGACGTACTTGACGACGTCAGGGGGCGCATAGCCCTCGATGAGGAGCTTGGCGGTGGCACCCGACCCCGACACGATCTCCTTGTTGCCGATCCCGTAGAGGTTGGCCATGAGCAGGCCGAACTGGGCGGACAGGCCGGAGAAGGTGCCGAAGGTCATGATGTAGAGCACCGTCATCCACCAGGTGTCCTGGTTGCGGAAGATGTCGAACTGCTGCTTGATGTTCGCCTTGACGGGGACGGACTTGAGGAACATCCAGGCGACCGCCGCGACGATGACGAGCAGTGGGATCCAGACGAACGCCGCGTTCTGGTACCACACCTCCTGCGCGGGCTTGCCCGGGAAGGTGAGCAGCTGCGAACCGCCGAGGAAGCCGACCATGCCGAAGCCGATCAGCCATGGCGTGAGGAGCTGGACAAGCGAGACGCCGAAGTTGCCGATGCCCGCCTGCAGGCCGAGGGCAGTGCCCTGGAGTCGCTTTGGGAAGAAGTAGGACGTGGACGGCATGAAGCCCGAGAAGGCACCGCCACCGATACCGGACAGGAAGGCGAGGGTGAGCAGCTCCCAGTAGGGCGCGGTCGGGCTCTGCACCCGGACGCCCCAGCCGAGGATCGGGGCGATGAGGAGCAGCGAGGTCAGCGTCACCATCTTGCGGGTGCCCATGATCGGGGGCAACACCATCCACACGATGCGGAGCAGACCCGCGGCGAGGCCGGGGATCGAGGCGAGCCAGTAGAGCTGCGACTGGGTGAAGCTGTAGCCGATCGGGTTGAGCTTCGGGACGATCGCGCTGGGCAGGAACCAGGCGACGAAGCACATCGTCAGGCTGAAGGTGGTGATCCAGAGGGTGCGCCAGGCGAGACCTTTGTCCCACGTCTGCTCGTTCTCCGGGTCCCACGCCTCGAGCCACTCGCCCTTGGAGCGGGCGACGGTGCTGGTGGTCATGCGCGTGCCTCCACGGCGTCGGTGACCGCGTCCTCGCGAACCACGAGGACGGGTTCTTTTAACGGAGTGATGATGCTTTTTATTGATCCGGGCCGAACCCGGTTCATGGGCAGCCGCAGCCCCGCACCATCCTGTCGGATGACCCTGGTCCCGGTGCGAGAACTACAGTACGTAGTAGCGGGCCTGTCCTGCAACTTCGGCGCCCAAACCCCGCCGTCCCAACGGGAATTGCGCGGACCGTCACGCGACGGGTGATGGCCCTGCGGGGCTGGAGAAACTCCTCAAAACCCGTCCAGCGGATCCGCTGAATGAGTGGTTAGATGAAGAGACGGAATTCCTCTAAATACGTCACGACCACCTTTCGTAATTCGTAGGAGATGAGCGATATGCGTGACCGGGCCCCCCTCGGGACCGAGCTGCTCACCTCCTCCGTCCGGCGCCGCATCGTCGACGTGCTGGCCAACCTGCCGCCCGTGCGCGACCCGCACACCGGTGCGAAGCGTCCGGCCGAGGGGCTGTCGGCGCGCGACCTCGCCGACCGGCTGCACCTGCACGTGACGACGATGCGGTTCCACCTCGACCAGCTCGTCGCCGGCGGTCTCGTGACGTCCCACTTCATGCGCGGCGGTGGCGCCGGTCGGCCCCGCAAGCTCTACGCGATCGCCCACGGCTCCCTCGACCGCGAGCGCGCCGAGCAGTCGTTCGCGCTGCTGTCCGAGGTGCTCGTCCAGTCCTTCGGCGTGGACGACGACCAGTCGCGCACCCCCGAGGAGCTCGGCGCCCGGTGGGCCCGGCACCGGGTCCAGCAGGAGGAGCGGGGTGATACGCGCACCTCGCCCGCGCGCACCCCGGGCCAGTGGCTCGGCAAGATCGGTCGGATGGTCGACATCCTCGAGGAGTGGGGCTACACCCCCGAGGTGTCGACGACCGACGGCGGCCGCACGGCGCGGGTCGCCCTGCACGGCTGCCCGTTCATCGACCTCGCCCGCGACAACACCGCCCTGGTGTGCGGCATCCACCGCGGCCTCATGCGCGGCGTCATGGAGGAGCTCGGCGAGGAGCACACCCAGATCAGCCTCACCCCCTTCGTCACCCCGCACCTGTGCGTGGCGGCCCTCACGACGGGTACCGCGCGCGGCAGCACATCCCCACGCACTCCCCTCATCGACAAGGAGATCCGTTCATGAACGACCCCGCGACCCGCACGCACGAGGTCGGTCTCGACGGCCCGCTCAGCGACGCGCTCGTCGGCACCCGCCGCTTCTTCACCCAGGCGACCGTGTCCGACGACAAGCGGATGCTGCTGCGCGAGGGCGGCCGGACGGGCGACGCGTTCTACCGGGACCGGTGGAGCCACGACAAGGTCGTCCGCTCGACCCACGGCGTCAACTGCACCGGTTCGTGCTCGTGGAAGGTCTACGTCAAGGACGGGATCATCACGTGGGAGGCGCAGCAGACCGACTACCCGACCGCCGGCGCGGACCGCCCCGACTACGAGCCGCGCGGCTGCCCGCGCGGGGCCGCCTTCTCCTGGTACACCTACTCCCCGACCCGGGTCCGCTACCCCTACGTGCGGGGCGTCCTGCTCGAGATGTACCGCGAGGCGCGGGCCCGGCTCGGTGACCCCGTCGACGCGTGGCGCGAGATCACCAGCGACCCCGAGAAGGCGCGGCGCTACAAGAGCGCCCGCGGCAAGGGCGGTCTGGTCCGGGCCACCTGGGACGAGGCTGCCGAGCTGGTGGCAGCGGCATACGTCTCCACCATCAAGGAGTGGGGCCCCGACCGCGTCGCGGGCTTCTCGCCCATCCCCGCCATGTCCATGGTCAGCCATGCCTCCGGCTCGCGGTTCACGGAGCTCATCGGCGGGGCGATGCTGTCGTTCTACGACTGGTACGCCGACCTGCCCGTCGCATCACCGCAGATCTGGGGTGACCAGACCGACGTCCCGGAGTCGGGCGACTGGTGGGACGCCGCGTACCTGATGATGTGGGGCTCGAACGTGCCCGTGACGCGCACCCCCGACGCCCACTGGATGACCGAGGCCCGCTACCGCGGCCAGAAGGTCATCGCGATCGCCCCCGACTACGCCGACAACGTCAAGTTCGCCGACGAGTGGCTCGCGATCGCACCGGGCACCGACGCCGCCATGGCGATGGCCATGGGCCACGTCGTCCTCAAGGAGTTCTTCGCCGACAAGCAGGTGGACTTCTTCAACGGCTACTGCCGTCAGTACACCGACCTGCCCTTCCTGATCGAGCTCGAGGCACACTCCGAGGAGCCGGGCGATGAGTCGGTTTCCGGAGGAACGGTGACCTACCGGCCCGGCAAGTTCCTCACCGCGGCCGACCTCGGCGGCGACCTCGCCAAGAGCGAGAGCGCCGAGTTCCGCACGGTGGTCCTCGACAGCCGCACCGGCGAGCTCGTCTGTCCCAACGGGTCGCTCGCGGACCGGTTCGGACCCGAGGGCGCCGGCAAGTGGAACCTCGACCTGGGTGACGTCGTGCCGGCCCTGTCGGTCCTCGACACCCGCGACGACACGGTGCTGGTCGACTTCCCACGGTTCGACGAGTCGCTGCCGACGATCGCGAGCCGCGGCGTGCCGGTCCGCCGGGTCGGCGACCGGCTCGTCACGACCGTGCTCGACCTGATGTTCGCGCACTATGGGGTGGCCCGGGCCGACCTGCCGGGCAGCTATGCGACCGGCTACGACGACGTCTCCGCCCCCTACACGCCGGCCTGGCAGGAGACCATCACGGCCGTGCCGGCCGAGGCCGTCGCCCGGATCGCCCGGGAGTTCGCGCAGAACGCCGTTGACACCGGGGGGCGCTCGATGATCATCGTCGGCGCCGGGGCGAACCACTGGTTCCACTCCGACACGATCTACCGCGCCATGTTCATGCTGACGACGATCACCGGCTGCCAGGGCCGCAACGGCGGAGGCTGGGCGCACTACGTCGGCCAGGAGAAGGCGCGTCCGGTGACCGGCTGGTCGCACATCGCGATGGCCCTCGACTGGGTCCGGCCGCCGCGTCAGGGCATCCAGACCGCGTACTGGTACGTCCACACCGACCAGTACCGCTACGACCACTACCAGGCCGACGAGGTCGCCGGCCCGACCGGGACCGGCCGCTTCACCGGGATGTCGACGATCGACACCCTCGCCAAGTCGGCCCGGATGGGCTGGATGCCGAGCTTCCCGAGCCTCAACCGCAACCCGCTCGAGATCTGCGCGGAGGCGGAGGCGGCCGGCGAGAGCGTCCCCGACTACGTCGTCTCGCGGCTCAAGTCCGGTGACCTGCGCTTCGCCGTCGAGGACCCCGACGCACCCGAGAACTTCCCCCGGGTGCTGGCGATGTGGCGGGCCAACCTGCTCGGCAGCTCGGCCAAGGGCGAGGAGTACTTCCTCAAGCACCTGCTCGGCACCGACAACGCCGTCTCCGCCACGGAGACGCCCGAGCACCTCCGGCCGCGTGACGTGGTGTGGCGCGACGAGGCCCCCGAGGGCAAGCTCGACCTGCTGCTCACCCTCGACTTCCGCATGACGAGCTCGACGATCCTGTCCGACGTCGTGCTACCGGCCGCGACCTGGTACGAGAAGCACGACATCAACACGACCGACATGCACCCGTTCATCCACTCGTTCAACCCGGCGATCAACCCGCCGTGGCAGACGAAGACCGACTGGGACACCTTCCAGGTCATCGCCGAGAAGTTCTCGGCGCTCGGTGCGAAGCACCTCGGCGTCCGCAAGGACCTCGTCGTCGCCCCGCTGCTGCACGACACCGCCGAGGCGATGGCCAACCCGCACGGCATCGTCCGCGACTGGAAGGCTGGCGAGTGCGAGCCGATCCCCGGCAAGACGATGCCCAAGCTCGTCGTCGTCGAGCGGGACTACGGCGCCATCTACGACAAGATGGTCAGCCTCGGCCCGCTCCTCGACAAGCTCGGCACGACGACCAAGGGCGTGACCTACGACGTCAAGCGCGAGATCGAGCGGCTCGGCCACCTCAACGGCGTCATGCGCGGCGGCGTCAAGAGCGGCCGGCCGAGCATCAAGACGAGCGTCCAGGCGGCGCAGGCGATCATGAGCCTGTCCGGCACGACGAACGGCCACCTCGCGGTCCAGGGCTTCAAGACGCTCGAGGCACGCACCGGCCACGTCATGCACGACCTCGCCGCCGAGCACGAGGGCAAGGAGATCAACTTCGCCGACATCCAGGCCGCCCCGGTGCCGGTCATCACGAGCCCTGAGTGGTCGGGCTCCGAGACCGGTGGCCGGCGCTACAGCCCGTTCACGATCAACGTCGAGCGGCTCAAGCCCTGGCACACCCTGACCGGGCGCCAGCACTTCTACCTCGACCACGACTGGATGCTCGAGATGGGCGAGGCCCTGCCGATCTACCGGCCGCCGCTCGACATGAAGAAGCTCTTCGGCGAGCGGGGGCTCGGCACCATCGACGAGCTCGGCGTCACGGTGCGCTACCTGACGCCGCACAACAAGTGGTCGATCCACTCGGAGTACCAGGACAACCTGTTCATGCTCTCGCTCGCGCGCGGTGGCCAGGCGATCTGGATGTCCGACAAGGACGCCGCCAAGGTCGGCATCAAGGACAACGACTGGATCGAGGCGGTCAACCGCAACGGCGTCGTCGCCGCGCGGGCGATCGTCAGCCACCGGATGCCCGAGGGCACGGTCTACATGCACCACGCCCAGGACCGCCTCATCGACGTGCCGCGCACCGAGACGAACGGCCGGCGCGGCGGCATCCACAACTCGCTGACGCGGATCCTCGTCAAGCCGAGCCACCTCATCGGTGGCTACGCGCAGCTGGCCTTCGCGTTCAACTACCTGGGTCCGACCGGCAACCAACGAGACGAGGTGACGGTGATCCGGCGCCGCACCGAGAAGGTGGAGTACTGACATGCGCATCATGGCCCAGATGGCGATGGTGATGAACCTCGACAAGTGCATCGGCTGCCACACCTGCTCGGTGACGTGCAAGCAGGCGTGGACCAACCGCACCGGCATGGAGTATGTGTGGTTCAACAACGTCGAGACCCGCCCCGGCCTCGGCTACCCCCGCACCTACGAGGACCAGGACACGTGGCAGGGCGGCTGGGAGCTGAACAAGAAGGGCCGGCTCACCCTCAAGGCCGGCGGCCGCTGGAAGAAGCTCGCGACGATCTTCTCCAACCCCAAGCTGCCCTCGCTCGACGACTACTACGAGCCCTGGACCTACGACTACGCCAACCTCACCAACGCGCCGGCGCAGGACGTCTTCCCGGTGGCGCGGCCGATGTCGCTCATCTCCGGCAAGCCGATGAACATCCGGTGGTCGGCGAACTGGGACGACAACCTCGGCGGCAGCCAGGAGGTCGCGATCAAGGACCCGATGCTCAAGGGCATCGAGGACAAGGTCAAGTTCGAGTTCGAGCAGACCTTCATGTTCTACCTGCCCCGCATCTGCGAGCACTGCCTCAACCCGAGCTGTGCCGCGAGCTGCCCGAGCGGCGCGATCTACAAGCGCGAGGAGGACGGCATCGTCCTCGTCGACCAGGACCGTTGCCGCGGCTGGCGCATGTGCGTGTCGGGGTGCCCGTACAAGAAGGTCTACTTCAACCACAAGACCGGCAAGGCCGAGAAGTGCACGTTCTGCTACCCGCGCATCGAGGTCGGCATCCCGACCGTCTGCGCCGAGACGTGCGTCGGCCGGCTGCGCTACATCGGCCTGATGCTCTACGACGCCGACAAGGTCCTCGACGCGGCGAGCGTAGAAGACGACCAGGCGCTCTACGAGGCGCAGTGCGACGTCTTCCTCGACCCCAACGACCCCGCGGTCGCACGCGAGGCCGAGCTGGCCGGCATACCCCTTGACTGGATCGAGGCCGCGAAGAAGTCACCGGTCCGGCGCCTCATCCAGGACTACAAGGTCGCCCTGCCACTCCACCCGGAGTACCGGACGATGCCGATGGTCTGGTACATCCCGCCGCTGTCGCCCGTCGTCGACGTCGTCAAGGAGACCGGCCACGACGCGGAGAGCAAGGACAACCTCTTCGCCGCCATCGAGACGCTGCGCATCCCCGTCGAGTACCTCGCCAACCTCTTCACGGCCGGCGACGTCGCGACGGTGAGCAACGTGCTCAAGAAGCTCGCGGCGATGCGGTCGTTCATGCGCGACATCAACCTCGGCGAGGACCCCGACGAGGAGATCGCCCGCGCCGTCGGCATGGACGGCGAGTCGATGTACGAGATGTTCCGGCTCCTCGCCATCGCGAAGTACGACGAGCGCTACGTCATCCCGACGGCCCACGTCGAGCAGGCGCACGGGCTCGAGGAGCTCGCCACCGAGTGCCCGGTCGACTTCGACTACGAGGCCGACAACGGCACGTTCGGCGAGGGCTCGGGCGACCTCACCCCCGTCGCGGTCGAGAACTTCCGGATGCTGCAGCAGCGCCAGGAGGCCGACGACGTCAACCGGCTCGCCGGTGGCCGCACGAGCCTGCGCGGCCGCGTCAACCTGCTCAACTGGGACGGCAAGGGCCGCCCCTCGGGGCTCTTCCCGGAGGAGGAGAAGAAGCCGTGAACCCGTTCCGCAGGATTGCCCGGACCCAGCCGCCTCCCCTGTCGGACGAGCAGACGCGCCGTGCGTGGCAGGCAGTCTCGCTGCTGCTCGACTACCCGTCGGAGGAGCTGGTCGGCCGGCTCCCGCTGCTGCGCGAGGTCGCCGACGGGCTCCCAGAGCCGGTCCGTATGCCGCTCACCTCCTTCCTGACGCACCTGTCCTCCGTGCCCCTCGGGGAGGCGCAGCGCACCTATGTCGAGACCTTCGACCACACCCGCAAGTGCTGTCTCTACCTGACCTACTTCTCGTGCGGTGACACCCGCCGGCGGGGCGTGGCGCTGGTGCAGTTCAAGCAGGCCTTCCGCCGGGCCGGGGTGGAGATGTCGGCCGACGAGCTGCCCGACCACCTCGGCGTCGTGCTGGAGTTCGGCGCGACAGCCGACCTCGAGGCGGCGCGCAAGCTCGTGACCGACCACCGCGCCGGCGTGGAGATGCTGCGAATCGCGCTGGCGGACAAGGGTTCTCCGTGGGCGGACCTCGTCGCTGCCTTCTGTGCGACGCTCCCGCCGCTCGACGGGGAGGGCCTCGAGGCGGTCCAGCGGCTCGTCGAGCAGGGGCCACCCCAGGAGGAGGTCGGCCTCGAGCCCTACGCGATCGATCCACGGCTGCATGACGGGCCCGGACCGACTGCGCCAGCACCGATGGACAGCACTGCCACCTTCCCGACCATCCGCGTAGGAGCCCCCTCATGAGCGTCTTCCTCTGGGTGATCTTCCCCTACCTCTGCCTCGCGATCTTCGTCGTCGGGCACTTCTGGCGTTACCGCTACGACAAGTTCGGTTGGACGACGCGCAGCTCGCAGCTCTACGAGTCGCGGCTGCTGCGCTGGGGCAGCCCGCTGTTCCACTTCGGCATGCTCGGAGTGGTCGGCGGCCACATCATCGGCCTGCTCGTCCCCAAGGCCTGGACGGACGGGATCGGCATCAGCGAGTCCGCCTACCACCTTGTCGCGCTCGTGGGCGGCATCCTCGCGGGCCTCGCGACCCTGGCCGGCATGGTCATCCTCATCTACCGCAGGCGCACGGTCGGGCCGGTCTTCTCGGCCACCACGGTGATGGACAAGGTCATGTACTTCTTCCTCGGCCTCGTCATCCTCCTCGGGATGTGGAACACCGTGGCCTCCGGCGTCTTCGGGCTCGGCTCGACGGAGGGGCACGAGTTCAACTACCGCGAGAGCGTCTCGCTGTGGTTCCGCGGGATCTTCTCGCTCAACCCGTCGCCGGACTACATGACCGTGGCCCCGATCGGCTTCCAGCTGCACGCGCTCTTCGCCTGCGTCCTCTTCGCGCTGTGGCCCTTCACCCGGCTCGTCCACGTCTTCTCGGC
>NZ_AWQS01000016.1 GCF_000576575.1 Intrasporangium chromatireducens Q5-1 | reverse complement strand
CGTCACCGCCACGCACCTGCGCGGTGAGCGGGGCAACCCCGTGACGACCCCGGCGCTCGTCGCCCAGCATGCGCACGCCGACGCCTCGCCCGGGCGGCTCGTCGTGCTGCTCGGGCCCGACTCGGACGTCGGCCGCGCGGTCCTCGCCAAGCGGCATACGGCTGCTCGGGCCGCGCTCGAGCGGTGGGTCACGCTCCTGCCGCCCGGGTGCGTCGCCGTCGAGGTCGTCTGCCACGGCGGCCCCGAGGGCCGTCCCGGCAGTCTCGGGCACGCCGGCCGGATGCTCGCCCTCGCCCGCGAGACCGGTGTGCGGGCCGTCATCACCGCTGCGGTGCGGCACACCGATCGCCGGGACGCACCGGTGGCAGACCTGCTCGACGCGGCCCGCCGCCTCGTCCCGCTCGACGCGCGCCACCTCGACCGGGTCACCACCGCCGCCCACCTCGCACCGACCCCGCTCATGCACGGCATCGCCCTCGACGTCGCCCAGGTCTCGGGGCCCGGCCTGACCGGTGGGGGCGTGCTTGCCCGTGAGGTCGCCGGCGAGCTGCTCCGCTCGACCCTCGCACTCGCCGACGAGTGCGTCCAGGACCCCCGCGCCGACCTCGGCGTCGGGGCGGTCCACCTGCCCGAGCCCGATGTGCTCGGCATCCGGCCGGGGGTGAGCCCCCAGCAGGTGCTCGCCCGCCGCTGCCGGGAGGCGATCGGCGCGCGCTACCCGGCGCTCTCCGGGTCACGGCTCGAGGCGGTCAGCACGCGTCTGGAGGACGAGCTCGCCGTGATCGACACGCTCGGCTACCCGACCTACTTCCTCACCGTCGCGGCGGTCTGCGACCTCATCCGCGAGATGGGCGTGCGGGTCGCCGCCCGCGGCTCGGGGGCCGGGTCCCTGGTCAACTACCTGCTCGGCATCTCCGGCGTCGACCCGATGCGGCACGGGCTGCTCATGGAACGGTTCTGCTCGCCCCTACGGGCGCAGCTGCCCGACATCGACGTCGACGTCGAGTCCGCCCGCCGCACCGAGATCTACGAGCGGGTTCTCGAGCGGTTCGGCGGCGACCGCGTCACGTGCGTCTCGATGATGGACACCTACCGGGTCCGGCACGCGATCCGCGACGTCGGCGCCGCGCTCGGCATGCCACCGGCCGAGGTCGACGCGATGGCCAAGGCGTTCCCGCACATCGCCGCCCGCAACGCCCGCAACGCGCTCGCCGAGCTGCCCGAGCTGCGCACGAGTGGCTTCGACGCACCCCGCCTCCAGCTCGTCCTCGACCTCGTCGAGCGGCTCGACGGCCTGCCCCGCCACATCGCCCTGCACCCGTGCGGCGTCGTGCTGTCCAACTCCGGGCTGCTCGACCGGACGCCCGTCGAGGCAAGCTGGCTGGGCTTCCCGATGAGCCAGTTCGACAAGGACGACGTCGAGACGCTCGGGCTGCTCAAGCTCGACATCCTCGGTGTGCGCATGCAGTCGGCGATGGCGCATGCGGTCGACGAGGTGGCCCGGGTCGAGGACGTGCACGTCGACCTCGACGACGAGGAGCAGGTGCCGCACGACGACGCGGCGACCTTCGAGCTGATCCGGTCGACCCGCACCCTCGGGTGCTTCCAGATCGAGAGCCCGGGCCAGCGTGAGCTGATCGGCAAGTTCGGTCCCGAGCGGTTCGACGACCTCATCATCGACATCTCGCTCTTCCGTCCCGGGCCGGTCAAGTCCGACATGATCATCCCGTTCCTCAACGCGCGGCAGGGGTGGCAGGAGCGGGACTGCCTCCACCCGACGCTCGTGCCCGCGCTCGCCGAGACCGAGGGCGTCGTCGTCTTCCACGAGCAGGTCCTCAAGATCGTCGCCGAGACGACCGGGGTCAGCCTCGCGGAGGCCGACGAGGTGCGCCGCGCCCTCGGCAGCACCGACGGCCAGGAGCGGGTCGAACGGTGGTGGCGACCGGCGGCGCGGGCGCGGGGCTACGAGCCGGACGATGTCGACCGGATCTGGACCGTGCTCAAGGCGTTCGCCTCGTTCGGCTTCTGCAAGGCGCACGCGGCGGCCTTCGCGCTGCCGACCTACCAGTCCGCGTGGCTCAAGGCGCACCACCCGGCCGCCTTCTTCGCCGGGGTCCTCACGCACGACCCGGGCATGTACCCGAAGCGGCTCATCCTCGACGACGCCCGGGCCTTCGGCGTGACGGTCCTCGGGCTCGACGTCAACGTCAGCACCGGCAGCTACCGCTACGAGCTCGACCCCGACGGTCGGCCCGCGATCCGGCTCTCGCTCGCCGACGTCCACGGCATCACCGATGCCGAGGTCGAGCGGATCGTCGCGGGTGCGCCGTACGCCAGCCTGTCCGACTTCTGGCAGCGCGCCCACGTCTCCCGCCCGGTGGTCGAGCGGCTCGTCCTGGCGGGTGGCTTCGACGCCGTCCACGGCATCCGCACGTCCCTCGACCTCACCGAGCGGGGGAGGGTCACCCGCCGCGACCTGCTCCTCCACGTCGCCGAGCTCGACCGGTGGTCGGGCGCCCGGCGCACGGGCGGCCGCCGCTCCGCGGTGGTCCGTGGGTCCCGGGGAGCCAGTGGTTCCAGGACGGCCAGTGGTTCCAGGACGGCCAGTGGTTCCGGGACGGCCAGTGGGCCCGGTGGAGCCCGTGGTTCCGGGACGGCCGGTGGGCCCGGTGGAGCCCGTGGTCCCCGCCAGGCGTCCGTCGACCAGGTGGGTCACCCCGATGTGCGGGCCCTCGCCGCGGCCCAGTCCGAGGGGCCGGCCGCACGTGACCGACCGGTCGCCGCGCAGCTGACCCTCGACCTCGGCGACACGCCTCGCCTCACCGCGACGAGCGGGCTGCCGGAGATGACCGGACCCGAGCGCGTGCGCGCCGAGCTCGAGGTGCTCGGCCTCGACGCGAGCGGACACGTCGTCGACTTCTACGAGCCGGTGTTGACCGAGCTCGGGGTCAGCCGGGCCCGTGACCTGCTCACCGGCCGCAACGGCCGCGAGGTGTGGGTCGCCGGCGTCAAGGTCGCGACCCAGACGCCGCCGGTCCGGTCCGGCCGACGCGTCGTCTTCCTCACCCTCGATGATGCGACCGGTCCCATCGACCTGACCTTCTTCGAGGACGTCCAGGGCCCGTATGCCGCGACGATCTTCCACTCGTGGCTGCTCCTCTGCCGGGGAGTGGTCCGCCGGACCGGCCCCAAGGGCCTGTCCATCCGGGCCACCGGCGCGTGGGAGCTGAGCGCCCTGCAGGAGGCCTGGTCACGAGGCGGGCCGCCGGCGCTCCACGCCGCCCTGGCCGAGGCCGAGCGGTCTGCGCAGGAGCGCGCCGCCGTGCTCGCCGATGCCGACTCGCACCGGGCCGGCCGGCGGGTCCTCGTCCACGCCTCGGGCTACCGACAGTCGCCCTACGCCGACGTGCGTCCGGCGGGGGCAGGGGTCCAGGGCTTCCGCGGTGTCGGAGACCTCGTCCCGGCCGGCGCACAGGGCACCGCTCCGCGCAAGCTGTGGCATGCCAGCCCGGGAAGTGCAGGGCACTAGGGTGAGAGCGCACCAGTCTCACCCGAGGAGGACGTCGTGGCGCAGGACCAGCGAGACCAGCCCCGGTCCGTGGCTCGCACGTCAGCAGTCGTCGCGGCGACCGAGCGGCTCGCGGCGAGCTGCACGGACCGACTCGGGCGTCCCCTCAACGTCCTCGACCTCGGTGGCGGCACCGGCGGCGTCGCCGTGCCCCTCGCCGTCTCCGGCCACCGGGTCACCGTCGTCGACCCCAGCCCCAACGCCCTCGCCGCGCTCGGAGAGCGTGCCCGCGCCGCCGGCGTCTCCGCCCGGGTCCGGGGCGTCCAGGGCGACGGCGACTCGCTCGAGGCGGTCCTGTCCGGCGAGACCTTCGACCTCGTGTGCTGCCACGGCACACTCGAGTTCGTCGACGACCCCGCCGCCACCCTGCAGGCGACAGCCGCCGCCCTCGAGCCCGGTGGCGTGCTCTCCCTCATCGTGTCCGGGCGTCTTGCCGTCGTCTTCGCCAAGGCGATCGCCGGCGAGTTCGCCCAGGCGAAGGCGGCCATCGTCGACGCCGAGGGTCGCTGGGGTCCGCACGACCCGCTGCCGCGCCGCTTCGACCTCGACCGGCTCACCGAGCTGCTCACCACGGCCGGCTTCACCATCGAGCAGGCCCGCGGTGCCGGCATCCTGTCCCACCTCGTGCCCGCCTCCCGCATCGACTCGGCCGCCGACCGGGCCGCGCTCGACGAGCTCGACGACCTGCTCGTCAGCGGCCCCGGACGCGAGGTCCTGGGCACCCTCGGCAGTGCCCTCCACGTCATCGCGCGCCGCGACTGAGGCCGCGCCCGGCCGCGCCCGAAGGACCCTGCGATGAGCCGGCGGCAGTTCAGCGTGCCCGTCCGGAACGAGCCCGGCCCGCCCGACGACACCGGGTGCACGATCCTGCACGTCGACATGGATGCCTTCTACGCCTCGGCCTCGCTCCTGTCGCGGCCGGACCTTCGCGGCCGCCCGGTCATCATCGGTGGCTCCGGGCGGTCCGTCGTGCTGTCGGCGACGTACGAGGCGCGCGCCTTCGGGGTCACCTCCGCCATGCCGATGGCGCGGGCGCGGCGGCTCTGCCCGCAGGCCGTGGTGATCCCGCCCGACCACCGCCGCTACGCCGCCATCTCGGACGCGATCATGGCGACCTTCGCGACCTTCACCGAGCACGTCGAGCCGCTGTCGCTCGACGAGGCGTTCCTCGACGTCTCGGGGGCGGTGCGCCGGCTCGGACCTCCTGCCCGGGTCGCCCAGATGCTGCGCGACACGATCGCCGACGAGCAGGGCATCACATGCTCGGTCGGCGTCGCGGCGTCGAAGTTCGTCGCGAAGCTCGCCTCCGGCCTCGCCAAGCCCGACGGCCTGCTCGTCGTCCCGCGCAACGAGACCGTCGCGTTCCTGCACCAGCTGCCCGTGGGGGCGATCTGGGGCGTCGGCGAGCGCACCGAGGAGCAGCTGCACCGGCTCGGCCTGCGCACCGTGGCCGACCTGGCCCACACCCCCGTCGAGACGCTCCAGCGCGCCCTCGGCGACGTCGCCGGCCGGCACCTGCACGAGCTGGCGTGGGGCCGCGACCCCCGGCCCGTCGAGCGGCAGCGTCAGGAGAAGTCCATCGGTGCCGACGAGACCTTCGCCCACGACGTCGACGACCCGGCCGTCGTGCACCGCGAGCTGCTGCGCCTGTCGGACCGGACCGCCGCGAGGGCCCGGTCGGCGGGAATGAGCGGGAGGACCATCTCGATCAAGGTCCGCTTCGCCGACTTCACGACGATCACCCGCGCCAAGACGCTGCGCAACCACACCGACGTCTCCCGGGAGATCCACGCCACCGCGGTCGAGCTGTTCGACCGGCTCGGCCTCCAACGGGCCCGGATCCGGCTCGTCGGCGTCCGCCTCGAGGGCCTCGCCCCGTCGAGCGGCACCCCCATCCAGGCGACGCTCGACGAGCCCGAACGGGGCTGGCGCGACGCGGACCGGGCCGTCGACCGCGCGAGCGCGCGCTTCGGGGCCGGCTCGGTGCGTCCGGCCAGTCTCATGCCGGAGCCCTCAGGTTCACAGGACGGCCAACCGGACCTATCCTGAAGGGGAGTCCACGTATGATTCGGGTACCTACCGGGGATCAGACCGGACCTCAGAGTCGGACGCACATCACAGGGAGGTGCCAGGTGGCACTCTCGGAACACGAGGAGGCCCTTCTCCAGCAGATGGAGGAGGCGCTCTATGCCGAGGACCCGCGATTCGCCTCGCGGATCCAGAAGACGAAGTCCCGTCACCTCGGGCGGGGACGCATCGTCATCGGCGTCGTGGCCGGTGTGGCCGGACTCGCTCTGGTGATCTTCTCCGCCATGAGCTCGCTCATATGGCTGGGAGCCATCGGCTTTGCCGTCATGGTCGCCGGCATCGCCTACGCCGTCTCCCCGGCACGCACCGCCCTGCGGTCCGTCTCGTCCGACGGCACGGCGACGAGCCCGACCCGGGGCAAGGGCAAGCAGTCGGCCACTCACGGCAGCTTCATGGAGCGGCTCGAGGAGCGCTGGGAGAAGCGTCGCCGCGACCAGTGGTGACCGGCTCGGTCAGCGTACGAGCAGCAGGCCGACGACCCACGTCGTCATGATCGCGAAGGCCGTCAGCAACTCGATCCCCATGCTGAGGCCGATGGCGCGCACCGCGTGCACGGTGGCCGCCCAGGCACGGCCATGGCTGCCCACCTGCAGCCGGGACATCAGGTAGATCGCTGCGACGAAGAGCAGTGGTGCGCCGACGACGGGGATGACGAAGAACCCGACCGCTCCGGCGACCAGCGCGACGACGACGACCCGCGTCGCGACTCCCGCCTCGCGCAGCCGACGCCCGGGGACGGTGTACTGCGTCACGAGCCCAGCGGCATACAGCAGGGTCGTGACGACGAGCACCACCCACCCCGTGCGGTCCTGCTCGACCAGGGCCCAGACCGCGCTCGCGGCCCAGACGAGGAACAGGCCGGGCAGGACCGGCACGACGATGCCGACGGTCCCCACCACCATGGCGAGGCCGACCGCCACCGTGACAGGCGTCAGTGCGTCACCGCTCGTCGACCGGGGCGCTCCCCGCAGTCTCGGAGAGCCGCGCGCTCTCGTCGTGGATGTCGACGGCCTGGCCCTGAAGGGCGGGCAGGTGCTCGCGACCGTGGTGAGCACAGAACAACAGCTCGCCCCCGGATACGAGGCGAGCACGAATGTAGGCCTGCGCGCCGCACCTGTCACAGCGGTCCGCAGCCGTCAGCTCTGGTGCCAGTGCTGTGTTCATCTCGTTCTCGCCTTCTCTCTTCCCTCGGGGTCTTCCCGCGAGGGAGACCCTTTCATGTACCTCTGGCGTCCGATGGGACCTCTCACGTGGGCCGGTCGGCCCTCGATCCTGCCCCATCGCACGTCGTGGACGTTCCAACAGTGAAACACGTTCATTCCTTCCCGTGTCGCAGGCTCGTGGGTTGAGACACGGTGACACCCGGATCGTTACCCAGTCGGCCGTCTCACCGCACCCTGTCGAGCGACCGGGCTGCCCCGGTGCCGCGAGCCTTCGCACCCCTGTCGGCCCTGCTGGTTAGCATGCTGTCGCCGGTCGGCGCGTGAGCCCGCCCGGGACGCGCACGAAAGAGGAAACGACCCTTGGCATCCGCCGCCCGCCCTGCCTCCACCAACGGCGACTACACCGCCCGCCACCTGCAGGTCCTCGAGGGCCTCGAGGCCGTCCGCAAGCGACCCGGCATGTACATCGGGTCGACCGACCAGCGCGGCCTGATGCACTGCCTCTGGGAGATCATCGACAACGCCGTCGACGAGGCGCTCGCCGGCGCCTGCACCGAGATCCAGGTGGTGCTCGGGGCCGACGGCTCCATCGTCGTGCGCGACAACGGCCGCGGCATCCCCGTCGACATCGAGCCGCGCACCGGGCTGTCCGGCGTCGAGGTCGTCTTCACCAAGCTGCACGCGGGCGGCAAGTTCGGCGGCGGCTCCTACGCCGCGTCGGGAGGCCTGCACGGCGTCGGCGCCTCGGTCGTCAACGCACTGTCCGCGCGACTGGACGTCGAGGTCGACCGCGGTGGCAAGACCTACGGCATGAGCTTTCGCCGGGGCGAGCCGGGCAGCTTCGAGGACGCGGTCGGGGTCCACTCGCCCGACGCCCCGTTCACGCCCTACGAGACGAAGCGGACCCTGCCCGTCGTCGGCAAGGTGAAGAAGGGCGTGACCGGGTCGCGCGTGCGGTTCTGGCCGGACCGGCAGATCTTCATCAAGGACGCCGAGCTCGACTACGACGCCCTCGCCGCCCGGGTCCGCCAGACGTCGTTCCTCGTGCCCGGGCTGCGCCTCGTGCTGCGCGACGAGCGGCCGGGCCGGGCCGACGACGCGCCCGCCGAGGAGGTGTTCCAGCACGACGGGGGCATCACCGAGTACGTCGACTACCTGGCTCCCGACGCCGGCATCACCGACGTCTGGCGCCTGTCCGGGGCGGGCAGCTTCACCGAGACCGTGCCGGTGCTCGACGACCGCGGGCACATGACCCCGACCGAGGTCGAGCGCGAGTGCGGAGTCGACATCGCGCTGCGCTGGGGTCAGGGCTACGACACCCGGGTCCAGTCGTTCGTCAACATCATCGCCACTCCCAAGGGCGGCACCCACGTCGCCGGCTTCGAGCAGGCCCTGCTCAAGGTCTTCCGCAAGCAGCTCGAGGTCAATGCCCGGCGGCTCAAGGTCGGCAGCGACAAGCCCGAGAAGGACGACATCCTCGCCGGGATGACGGCCGTCGTCACGGTCCGCCTCGCCGAGCCGCAGTTCGAGGGCCAGACGAAGGAGGTCCTCGGCACATCGGCGGTGCGAGCCATCGTCGCCAAGGTCATCGAGACGGAGCTGACGGCGCGGATCACCTCGACGAAGCGGGGTGACAAGGACCAGTCGGCACGGCTGCTCGAAAAGGTCGTCTCGGAGATGAAGACGCGCATCAGCGCGCGCCTGCACAAGGAGACACAGCGGCGCAAGAACGCCCTCGAGTCCTCGACCCTGCCGGCGAAGCTGCGCGACTGCCGCACCCACGACGTCGACCGCTCTGAGCTGTTCATCGTCGAGGGGGACTCGGCGATGGGCACCGCCAAGGAGGCCCGCAACTCGGAGTTCCAGGCGCTCCTGCCGATCCGCGGCAAGATCCTCAACGTCCAGAAGGCCTCGATCCAGGACATGCTCAAGAACGCCGAGTGTGCCTCGATCATCCAGGTCATCGGGGCCGGGTCGGGCCGCACCTTCGACCTCGACGCGGCCCGGTACGGCAAGGTCATCATCATGACCGACGCCGACGTCGACGGCGCCCACATCCGCACCCTGCTGCTGACCCTCTTCTTCCGCTACATGCGACCCCTGGTCGAGGCCGGTCGGGTCTTCGCCGCGATGCCGCCGCTGCACCGGATCGAGGTCATCCACAACGGCGCCAAGAAGAACGAGCTGATCTACACCTACAACGAGCAGGAGATGCGGCGCACCGTCAGCTCGCTCGAGAAGAAGGGCAAGAAGATCAAGCAGCCCATGCAGCGCTACAAAGGTCTGGGCGAGATGGACGCCGACCAGCTCGCCGACACGACGATGGACCCGCGGCACCGCACCCTGCGTCGGGTGACGATGCGCGACCTCGAGGCCGCCGAGCGCACCTTCGAGCTGCTCATGGGCAGCGAGGTGGCCCCGCGCAAGGACTTCATCATCGAGTCCGCGGCCGAGGTCGACCGGGAGCGAATCGACGCGTGACCGCCCGAGTCGCGGTGCCTCTGTCTACGATGGCGCTCTAGGACGTCGCTCGCTCGCCGAGCGGCTCGACTGGCGAGGCGGCCCTCGACGACGGACGTGCCGGACCGCCGAGAAGGGGGAGCGACGTGCAGGGGAACGAGCAGGCCGACCTCATGCCACCGCGTCAGGAGGCGGTCGACTCGCCAGCACCCGACGACAGCGGTGCCGACACCGACACTGACGCCAGCACTGCTACGGCCCTCGACGGTGGCCCTCGCGGTGCCCCCAACGGTGTGCCTGAGGGTGTGCCGGATGCGGGCCCGAGCGTCGACCCGGGCGTGAGGGCACCGCTCGACCGCGACGAGGTGGAGTGGGCCAGCCGCACGATCGGCGCCGTCTCCGACGCCTTCGACGCCAAGGTCGTCGGGCAGGACCGCCTGCAGGAGACGCTCCTCGTCGCCCTGCTGACCGGCGGGCACGTCCTGCTCGAGAGCGTGCCCGGTCTCGCCAAGACGACGGCCGCCCAGACCATCGCCGAGGCGGTGCGGGGCACCTTCCACCGCATCCAGTGCACCCCTGACCTGCTGCCGAGCGACATCGTCGGCACGCAGGTCTACAACCAGGGCAGTGGCCGGTTCGACACCCAGCTCGGACCGGTCCATGCGAACTTCGTCCTGCTCGACGAGATCAACCGGTCGAGCGCCAAGACCCAGTCGGCGATGCTCGAGGCGATGCAGGAGCGGCAGACCTCGATCGGCGACCGGACCTACCGGCTGCCCGACCCGTTCCTCGTCCTCGCGACGCAGAACCCCATCGAACAGGAGGGCACCTACGCCCTGCCGGAGGCCCAGCTCGACCGCTTCATGCTCAAGGACGTCCTCGACTACCCCTCGCCAGCGGAGGAGGCGGACATGCTGCGCCGGATCGACTCCGGCATCTACGCGCGCCCACCCCAGCAGGTCGTCGACCTCGCCGACGTGCTGCGCCTGCAGGCCCTCACCCGCCGGGTCTACATCGACCCCGCGATCACGAACTACGTCGTCGGCATCACCTACGTGACGCGGCACCCGGCAGACTACATCGAAGCCCGGCTCGCGTCATACGTGCAGTTCGGGGCCAGCCCCCGCGCGAGCATCGCGTTCAGCAGCGCGGCGCGCGCCCGCGCGCTCGTCCAGGGCCGCAACCACGTCATCCCGGACGACGTGAAGGCGCTCGCCCACCGCGTCCTACGGCACCGGGTCGTGCTCGGCTACGAGGCGACGGCCGACGAGGTCCGGGTCGAGACGGTCATCGACGCGATGATCGCCGGGATCCGCACCCCCTAGGGCGGGCGCATGGCGACGACCCACCTGCTGCGTGTCAAGACGGCGCTGTTCGTCCACGCCCGCAGGCCCGCCCACAGTCTCTTGGAGGGCGAGTACGCGTCGCTCTTCCACGGCCGCAGCCTCGACTACGACGACCTGCGCGGCTACGTCCCGGGCGACGAGGTGCGCGACATCGACTGGAAGGCGACGGCGCGCCACGACGCGCCGCTCGTGAAGCGGTACGTCGCGACCCGCAAGCACCATCTCCTCCTCGTGTCCGACACCGGCCGCGGGATGGCGGCCACCACGCCCAGCGGGGAGGCGAAGCAGGACGTTGCAATCCTGGCCGCGGGGCTGGTCGGCTACCTGGCGGTGCGGCACGGTGACGTCGTCGGGCTGGTGCGGGGGACCGCAGAGCGCACCGCCACGCACGAGCTGCGGGGGACCGAGGGCCACCTCGAGACGCTGCTCCAGGCCATCGACGACGCCACGGCGGTGACCGGCGACCAGAGCAATCCGGCCGCCCAGCTGCGGTGGGTCGTCCGCCACGTCCGGCGCCGGATGCTCCTGCTCGTCCTCGCCGACGACCGTGACCTCGGTCCCGAGGTGGAGGACCTGCTGCGTCGGCTCCGGGTCCAGCACGAGGTCCTGTGGCTCACCATCGAGGACGCCGACCCCACGCGCATCCCCGCCGGCGTCGGCGCCTATGACGTCGCCGACGGGTACGCGCTGCCGGCTGAGGTGCGTCTCGACCCCCGAGTGCAGGAGGCGTATGCCGCTGAGCGGGCTCGCCGCGTCGAGGTGACGGCCGCGCTGCTGGCGCGGTTGGGCATCGCCCACGGTCGGCTCGCGTCGTCGGAGGCGGTCGTCCCCGCTGTCCTCGCCCTGCTCGAGAGGCAGCGACGTGCTCGCTGACGCCCCGCCACCCGGCTTCTACGCACCCGACCCCTACGCGGGCCGGTGGCTCTGGGTCGGGATCGGCCTCGTCGGGCTCGTCCTGGCCTGGTACGCCGTCGTCTGGTGGGTGACTCGGGCGCAGCGGCACCGCCCCCCGGCTGGTGGCCAGGGCCTCGGGGTGGAGCAGCTGCGACAGGAGTACCTCCGACAGATCGAGACGGTCGTCCGGCGTGCGCGGTCCGGCGCCGTCACCCAGCGGCAGGCGCACCAGCAGCTGAGCGTGCTGGTCCGCCACTTCGTCCAGGAGGTGTCCGGCATCGCCGCCCCGACGATGACGCTGACCGACCTGCGCCAGACGGGGGACCGGGAGCGGCTCGGCACGGTCGCAGAGACGGTCGCCGTGCTCTACCCGGCCGAGTTCGGCACGCACCGGGCCGAGACGCTCGACGACGCCGCGGCGCTGGCCCGGCAGGTGGTGTCGCGGTGGAGCTGAGGACGCCGGAGGTGCTGGCATGGGGGCTGTTCGCCGCGGCCTTGCTCGCTGCAGCTGTCCTCTGGCGGGAGCTGCGCGGCCGCGGGGCGACCCGTCGCCCGGTCGCGAACTCAGCGACCCTGACCCGGCTCCCGGCCTTCCGGGCTGCGCTGCGCGCGCACCGGGCGCGTACGGCCGCCCTGGCCGGAGCCGCCGCCCTGCTCGCCGGTGCCAGTCTGCTGGGGGCCGCACGCCCGGTCGACACCACGGTGGAGCGGCCGCAGTCCCGCAGCCGCGACATCATGCTGTGCCTCGACGTGTCCGGGTCGATGGCCAGCTACGACGCCGAGCTCGTCCGGACCTTTCGCCGGCTCGTGGCGGACTTCGAGGGCGAGCGCATCGGCATGGTCATCTTCAACGGCTCCGCCGCGACCGTCTTCCCGCTCACCGACGACTACGACTACATCAACGAGGAGCTCGACGGGGCGGAGCAGGCCCTGACGGGGGGCTCCGTGCAGGACGCCTTCTTTGCCGGAACGTTCAACGGGTGGGGCACCTCGCTCATCGGTGACGGGCTCGCGACCTGCGTCACGAGCTTCGACCGCGCCGACACGCAGCGCGCGCGGTCGGTCGTGTTCGCGACGGACAACGAGGTGGCCGGACGACCGCTCGTCCCGCTCACCGACGCCGGGCAGCTCGCCCGGGCCAAGGCGGTGCGGGTGTACGGGCTCAGCCCGGCGCCGGACGGGGCGTCGCGGGAGTCGGTGGAGATGCGCGACGTCGTCGAGGGCACCGGTGGCCGGTTCTACTCGATGACCGACCGGGGCGCCATCGGAGGCATCGTCGAGTCGGTCCAGGCACAGGAGGCGACCGTCATCGAGTCCGCGTCCCGGGCGCTGCGCACCGACAGCCCGGCGCTCCCGATCGCTGCCGCGTCCCTCGCCTTCGTCGGGTTGGTCGTCGCGAGCCGCAGGTGGCGGTCATGACGTTCCTGCCGCTCCTGCCGTGGCCCGTCATCCTCGTGCTGCTCGCGGCGGTCCTCGCCGCCGTGTGGTGGAACCCGGCCGGTCCGGGGATGCCGGGGGAGAGCCGTGCCCGGCACGGCCGGCTCACCGGCGCCGCCGTCCTCCTCGCGCTCGCCGCGTGCCGTCCGGGGCTGCCCGGGGCGAAGGTCGACGCCCTGGCGACCAACCTCAACGTCTACTTCGTCGTCGACACGACGAGCAGCATGGTCGCCGAGGACTACGGCCCGGAGCGGCCCCGGCTCGAGGGCGTGCGGGCCGACATCCTGGCCATCGCCGAGGCGCTGCCCGGCGCCCGTTACGCGGTCCTCACCTTCGACGCCGACACCCGGGTGCGGCTGCCGCTCACGACCGACACGACCGCACTCGAGGCGGCGGTCGAGACGCTCGGCCCGGAGCCGTCGGAGTTCTCCCACGGGTCCACCGTCACTGCGGCCAACGAGCGGCTGAGCGCCCTGCTCACGAGCGCCGACCAGCGACACCCGGAGCGGGGACGCATCGTCTACTACCTCGGGGACGGCGAGCAGACCGCCGCCGGCGAACCGGCCCCGTTCACGATCGCGCCGGGCCTCGTCCAGGGTGGCGCGGTGCTCGGCTACGGCACGCACGCCGGGGGCCGGATGAAGGGCACGATGGCGCGCTACGGCCGCAGCGGCGACTACATCCGTGACCCGAGCACCGGTGAGGACGCGGTGTCCGTGATCGACGAGGGCACCCTCCAGCGGCTCGCGCAGCAGCTCGGCGTGCCCTACGCCCACCGGAGTGCGGGAGCGGCCGTCGCCGGGCTCGTCGACGGCATCGACGCCGAGCGCTTCGGCACCGCGGAGGAGAAGCAGCGAGCCGCGGTGCAGGGCCGGCAGGAGCTCTACTGGGCGGCCCTGCTCGTGGTGGCGGCCCTCGCGGCCTGGGAGGTCGGGGGCGCGGCGGCCGCCCTCGTGCGCTCCCGGCGTCGGGAGGTGGGTGCGTGACGACCGAGGTGACGCCGGACCGGACGATGCCGACCCCGGATCCGCAACCGGATGCGGGTCGCGGGGCCGGACGCCGTCGTCCGCTGCGGTCCTTCGGGCGGCGTGGTGCCGACCGTGCGGGTCGACCAGGTCGACTCGGTCGGCCGGGTCGACTCGGTCGACCGCGTCCCCCTCGTTCGCCCGGCCGTCGTCGGCTCCGTCGCCGGCTGCTCCTCGCGTCGGCCCCGGTGGTCCTGGCGGCCCTGCTGCTTGCCGCGAAGCTCGTCAGCCTCAACCTCGTCCACGGGCAGACGCTCGAGGCCTACCGCGCCGGGCAGGAGGTCGCCGCGCAGGACTGGGCCGGCCGCCAGGGCTGGGTCAACGTCGTCGAGCCGTTCCGTGCGGCCTTCGCCATGGGCGACGCCTACCTGCTCGTGCCGCGCTACGACGAGGCGCGGCCGTGGTTCGAGAAGGCGCTCGAGCAGGTGCCGAAGGGCGGGCTCGACGAGTGCAAGGTGCGGGTCAACCTCGGCCTGACGTACGAGCGGCTCGGCGACGAGGCGAAGGCCCGGGAGCGCACGCTCGAGTGGCAGCAGTTCTATGCCAAGGGTCTCGAGACGACCCGGCAGCGCCCCCCGCTCTGCGACGTGCCGGAGCTCGGGGGCCAGACGGGTGAGCAGCTGCAGCAGGCCCAGGAGCGGATGGAGGGCAAGAGCCAGGACCAGGAGCCGGGCCAGCCCGACCAGCCCACCCCGGGACCCCAGGACACGCCACGGCCGCAGACGCAGCCGACTCCGGCGCCCACCCCGACGCCCGACCCGGAGCAGGTCCCGAGCGAACCCCTCCAGCGGCAGCTCGAGCAGCTGCAGAAGCGCAACACCATGGAGCGCAACCGGCAGCTGGGCAACGGGACGGTCCCGCCCGGCGCCGGTGGAGAGACCTACCCGAAGCCGTGGTGAGCCCCGTCAGCCGGTGAGTGCCACCTCGTACTCGTGGACCTCGACTGGCGCCTTGCCGCATGACTCGGGGCGCTGCCGGCCGAGCGCCTTGCGCACGACCCGGACCCGCCACTCGCGACCATCGGCGTGCCGTACCCACGCGTGGCTGACCGACCCGTCGTCGGCGGTGGGCGCGCCGCCGGCTGACTCCCCGTCGGCCGGGGCACTGTCAGCTGGAGCACTGTCGGCTCGGCGGCCGGTCCACGCCTCGGTGTCGGGCACGGCCTCGGTGGTGAACGCGGGGAGGTCGGTCTCACCCACCAGGTGGCGGACGAAGGACTCGGCGGCCTGCAGCGCGGGCGCCAGCGCCGAACGTCCGCGGTCGTGGTGTGGTCCCAGCAGGTCCAGGGGGATCGCGTTCGTCAGGCTCGAGCGCAGGAGCTGAGCCGTGGTGTCCTCGGTCAGGCGAGCGAACGCCTGCCCCCAGGGCAGCAGGACGGCGGTCGGCGCGAAGCGGTGGCCACCCGTGTGGGACACCTCCCAGACGCGTGTGGGGTCGAGGTGCGCCGCGGCCGCTGCCAGCGGTCGTCCCCGGACGGCGCAGCAGACGTCTCGGCGGCCGTTCGTGCAGATGAGCAACACCGGCGGGCTCAGCCCGGCGCCCGGCAGCGTGGCCGCGACCGCCTCGACCCGGCCTTCCGCGAGCGCCGCCCAGTCCAGCCCGACCAGGTCCGCGGGAGAGGCGACGCGGCCCTCGAGGAGCCACGCCTCGGCCCGGGAGCCACCCGCGTGGCCGACGAGGACGTGCTGCCCGCCGGGACGGTCGACGTGCGGCCCCGGCCGGCGCATCAGCATGAAGCGGCCGCCAGCGGCGGAGGCCAGCCGGTCGAGCTCGATGCCGACGTCGCGCGGTAGGTGCGACTCCTCGGCGGCCTTGCGTCCCCACGGACCGGGCTGCTCGAGCACGACGAAGAAGCCCGCTCGGGCAGCGGTGCCGTAGGCGCTCGTGCCGTCCTGCTGCCACAGGACCGAGCAGGCGTCGGACGCCGACGTGCCGTGGCCGACCGTCGCCGGATGTCGATCCGTCACGCCGTCACATCCGGGCGGACCGGTGCGGCGACGCGGGCGATGACGTGGGTCGAGGGCACGCCGGAGCCGTCCCGGCGGCCCTCTGCCGGCGGGAGCTCGATGGCCACGCCGTTCGCCGCGCTGGCCCGCAGCGGAGTGTTGCCGGCGTGGGCGACGATGAGGCGGTCCTCGCCCTTGAGGAAGCGGTGGCAGCGCACGCCGCCGGTGCCGCGACCCTTGTGCGGGTACTCGGTGAACGGAGTGACCTTGAGCGACCCGCCCTCGGTGCCGGGGAGGGCAGCCGACGTGCCAGCAGACGTCACGACGGCCGCGTCACCGCGGGGGTCGACGACACCGAAGAAGACCGCCTCCGCGCCGGCCGCGAGCCGGACCCCCGCCATGCCGCCGGCGGTGCGTCCCTGGGGCCGCACGTTGCCGGCCCCGAAGCGCAGCAGCTGGGCGTCACTCGTGATGAAGACGAGGTCGAGCGCATCGTCGTTCGCCACGGCCGCGCCCACGACGCGGTCGCCGTCCTTGAGGCTGATGACATCCCAGCTCGCGCTCTTGGGCGCATCGGCGGTGACCCGCTTGACGACCCCACGAGCGGTGCCGACGGCGATCACCGGTGCCCCGTCCCCGACTGGGACGATGGTGACGGGCTCCTCGCCACCCGTGAGGTCGACGTAGGCGGCGAGCGGTGCCCCTCCCGAGAGGCTCGGTGCGCCGTTGGTCGGTGGCAGGGTGGGCAGGTCGAGGGCCGAGAGACGGACCATGCGGCCGGCGGTCGTCACGAGGCCGAACTCGCCACGGTTCGTGGTCCGGACCGCACCGATGATCGCGTCGTGCTTGGCACGTGGCCCGTCCGCGCTCGGCACCTCCGCGTTGGCGGTGCGGGCCAGCAGCCCCGTCGAGGAGAGCAGGACCCAGCACGGGTCGTCGGAGACCTCCAGCGGTGTCGTCGCGGCGGCCTCGCCGGAGCTCTCGAGCAGCACCGTGCGCCGAGGGGTGCCGTGCGCCTTGGCCACGTCGGCGAGCTCGCTCGACACGAGCTGGCGCAGCAGCTTCTCGTTCTCGAGCAGGGCCCGCAGTGCCTCGATCTCCCGCTCGAGGTCGCTCTTCTCCGACTCGAGCTCGATCCGGGAGAACTTGGTCAGGCGGCGCAGCTGCAGGTCGAGGATGTAGGTCGCCTGGGCCTCCGACAGGTCGAAGACGTCCATCAGTCGGGTGCGGGCCGTTGCGGCGTCGTCGGACGAGCGGATCAGCTGGATGACCTCGTCGATGTCGAGGATCGCGATGAGCAGGCCCTCGACGAGGTGGAGGCGCTCCTCCCGCTTGCCGAGCCGGAACGCCGAGCGACGCCGGACGACGTCGGTGCGGAACTCGACGTAGACCTTCAGCAGCTCCTTCAGACCCATGGTGCGCGGCTGTCCGTCGACGAGGGCGACGTTGTTGATGCCGAAGTTCTCCTCCATCGGCGTCAGCTTGTAGAGCTGCTCGAGGACGGCCTCGGGGTTGAAGCCATTCTTGATCTCGATGACGAGCCGCATGCCGTTCTGCCGGTCGGACAGGTCCTTGAGGTCCGAGATGCCCTGCAACTTCTTGCCGTCGGCGAGGTCCTTGATCTTCTCGAAGAGCTTCTCCGGCCCGACGAGGTAGGGCAGCTCGGTCACGACGATGCCCTTGCGCCGGGGTGTCACCGACTCGATCCGAGCAGTGGCCCGCGTGCGGAAGCTGCCTCGGCCCGTCAGGTAGGCGTCGCGGATGCCCTCGAGCCCGACGATCCGGCCGCCGCCCGGCAGGTCGGGGCCCGGCACGAACTTCATCAGGTCCTCGAGCGAGCAGTCGGGGTGGTCGATCAGGTGCCGAGCGGCCCCGATGACCTCGACGAGGTTGTGCGGCGGCATGTTCGTCGCCATGCCGACCGCGATGCCGGAGGCGCCGTTGACGAGCAGGTTCGGGTAGGCGGCCGGGAGCACGCCGGGCTGCAGGTGGGTGTCGTCGTAGTTGGGGACGAAGTCGACCGTGTCCTCGTCGAGCCCGGAGACCATGAGCAGCGCGGCCGGCGCCAGGCGTGCCTCGGTGTAGCGAGCGGCGGCCGGCCCGTCGTCGAGCGAGCCGAAGTTGCCGTGCCCGTCGATGAGGGGCAGGCGGAGGGTGAACGGCTGCGCCATCCGGACGAGGGCGTCGTAGATGGCCTGGTCACCGTGCGGGTGGTACTTGCCCATGACCTCGCCGATGATCCGCTGGCTCTTGACGTGCCCGCGGTCGGGACGCAGGCCCAGCTCGTTGGCGCCGTAGAGGATGCGCCGCTGCACCGGTTTGAGCCCGTCGCGTGCGTCGGGGAGGGCTCGGGAGTAGATGACGGAGTAGGAGTACTCGAGGAAGGCGTTCTGCATCTCCTCCTCGACGTCGATCCCGATGATCTTCTCTTCGAAGTCCTCCGGCGGTGCGGTCGTGGTGCGGCGGGCCATGCCGAGTCGTGCTCCTTGGGTCGGCGTGCGAACACCCCATCTTCCCCCAGGGACGGCGGGGTCACCGCACTGCCACGCCGTCGGGGGCCGCGCGGTGGAGCGAGCGGCCCGGGAGTGGGTAAGAGCAGCGGCGAGGGACGGCCCCGACCCGTGGCGTCCGGAGCCGCCGGGTCCGACCCGCGAGGAGGACGCTGATGCCCACCGCACGTGACCTGATGACGAGCCCCGCCCACTGCCTCAACGAGGGAGACACGCTGGTCGCTGCAGCGCAGGCCCTGCGGTCCTCGGGGGTCGGGTCGATGCCGATCAAGGACTCCACCGGCGCGCTCGCCGGCATGCTCACCGACCGCGACATCGTCGTGCGTGGCATCGCCGAAGGGTTCGATCCGACGACCTCCACGGTCGGCGAGATCAGCACCCAGACGGTCGTCGTGGTGAGCGTCGACGACGACGAGCAGGCCGTCCTCAACGCGTTCGCCCAGAACCAGGTGCGTCGCCTCCCGGTCGTCGACGGGCAGGACGTCGTCGGCGTGATCTCCCAGGCGGACATCGCCCGGTCCCTGCCGACCCAGGACACCGGCGGGCTCGTGCAGGCGATCAGCCAGGAGACCGGCGAGCGCGCCGACGGGCCGCAGGCCTGACGGACCGCGTCGGGCTACTGCTGGCCGAACCGGCCCCAGTGGGTCACCTCGGCCCCGGTGCGCCGGTGCCGCCGCAGGCTCGGGCTCTTCGGTCCCGGCACGGCGTAGCCGAGGGAGACGACGCCGACGACTGACCGACCGGCCGGGATCCCCAGCGCATCGTGGACCGCCGCGTGTCGCTCCGCGGGGACGCCGAAGAAGAGGCTGCCGAGGCCCGCGTCGACGGCGGTCAGCAGGATGAGCAGCGCCGCCATGCCCGTGTCGATGTCCCAGTAGGGAACCGGCCAGTGGCTCTCGCTCCGGTCGGTCCAGCCCTTGTCGGGCTGGGCGTAGCGGTCGAGGTAGGCGTCCTTGTCCGAGAGACAGAGGATCAGCACCGGAGCAGCCTGTATGCCGCTCAGCCAGGGATCCGCTTCAGCGCCCGCTTCCGTGGTGGCCGCCCAGAACCGGCCCCGCTCGTCCTCGGTGCGCAGGACGAGGAAGTCCCAGCCCTGGCTGAACCCGGCACTCGGGGCACGGACGGCGTTGTCGAGACAGGCCTTCAGGACCTCGTCGGGCACCGGGCGGTCGGGGTCGTAGCGACGGACCATACGGCGACGGCGGACCACCTCTTGGAACTCCATGTGTTCACCTTGGCACGCCGCCCCGACCGGACTGCGGCGTGACACGATGGCGCCATGCCCGACGCCGAGACGAGGTCTGTTGCGGACGAAGCCGGCACGCTCGTGCCCACCCCTCCGGAGGAGTGGGAGGCCGATGTCGTCCTGCGGGACGGGTCGGTCGCCCACCTGCGACCGATCCGACCCGCGGATGCCGACGCGCTGCGCCGGTTCCACAACGCGCAGTCGGCCGAGTCGATCTACCTCCGGTTCTTCGCGCCGCTGAAGGAGCTGAGCGACCGCGACGTCCACCGGTTCACCCACGTCGACCACCACGACCGTGTCGCGCTCGTCGCGACCGTGGGCGCCGACATCATCGGCGTCGGCCGGTACGACCGGCTCGGGGGGAGCACCTCCGCCGAGGTGGCGTTCAACATCTCGGACCGCTTCCAGGGCAGGGGCATCGGGTCGGTGCTCCTCGAGCACCTCGCGGCGATCGCCCGCGAGCTCGGCATCGAGAAGTTCACCGCCGAGGTGCTTCCGCAGAACCGCAAGATGCTCATGGTCTTCAAGGACGCCGGCTACGAGGTGACCCACCGGGTCGAGGACGGCGTCGTCGAGCTGTCCTTCGCGATCGAGCCGACCGAGCACTCCAAGGCGGTCGCTCTCTCGCGCGAGCACCGCGCCGAGTCGCGCAGCATGCACACGATCCTGTTCCCCGAGCGAGTGGCGCTGGTCGGCGCGAGCCGGCGGGAGGGGTCGGTGGGTGCGCTGGTGCTCGCCAACATCTTGCGCTCCGGCTACCAGGGGGAGCTCGTCGCGATCCACCCCGAGGTCGACGAGCTGCAGGGCGTGCCGGCCTACCGTTCCGTCGAGGAGGCGCCGGGGCCCATCGACCTGGCCGTCGTCGTGGTTCCCGCGGACCAGGTGCAGGGCGTGGTCCGGGACTGCGGGCGGGCGGGCGTCAAGGCGCTGCTCGTCCTCTCGTCCGGCTTCGCCGAGGCAGGGGAGGAGGGCACACGTCTACAGGAGCAGCTGCGCCGCGAGGTCCGGCTGGCGGGCATGCGGCTCGTCGGACCCAACAGCTTCGGGCTCATCAACACCCATCCGGACGTGCGCCTCAACGCGAGCCTCGCGCCGATGGTGCCGCCCCCGGGACGGCTCGGGCTCTTCGCCCAGAGCGGCGCCCTCGGGATCGCGGTCCTCGCCTCGGCCGCTCGTCGAGGTCTCGGCATCTCCGTCTTTGCGTCTGCCGGGAACCGGGCGGACGTCTCCGGCAACGACCTCATGCAGTACTGGATCGATGACGAGGACACCCACACCGTCGGTCTCTATCTCGAGTCGATGGGCAACCCCCGCAAGTTCTCCCGGATCGCCCGGCAGCTCGCCATGGTCAAGCCCGTCGTGGTCGTGTCGTCCGGGGTCTCGAGCTTCGCCGCACCGCCCGGGCACCGGACGCGGCGCACCCAGGTGCCGCCGCAGGCCTTCGACGCCCTCCTCCGCCAGGCAGGAGTCATCCGGGTCGAGAACATCCACCAGCTCTTCGACGTCGCCCAGCTCACGTTGCACCAGCCGCTGCCGGCCGGCCAGCGGGTCGCGATCGTCGGCAACTCCGACGCCCTCGGCTCGATCAGTGCCTCCGCGTGCCTCAGCTGGGGGCTGGACGTGACGCACGGACCGGTCTCACTACTTCCGCAGGCCAGCGCGGACGAGTTCGCGAGTGCTCTCGAGGCGGCCTTCGCCGACCCGAACGTCGACAGCGTCGTGGCCGGCTTCATCCCACCGCTCATGACCCTGGACGAGGACCTGACGGCCGCTGTCCGCGCGGTCGTGGCACGCCACCAGAAGCCGTGCGTCGCGACGTTCCTCGGGATGCGCGGCGTCGAGGGCGGGCTGAGCTACGAGGAAGCCGACGGCACTGATCGCATCGTGCCGTCCTACACGATGCCGGAGGATGGCATCCGGGCGCTCAACGCCG
The DNA here is from genome assembly GCF_000576575.1 of Intrasporangium chromatireducens Q5-1. GTDB lineage: Bacteria > Actinomycetota > Actinomycetes > Actinomycetales > Dermatophilaceae > Intrasporangium_A > Intrasporangium_A chromatireducens. The sequence continues at coordinate 17,649 of NZ_AWQS01000016.1, read as the reverse complement.
TAACCCGCTACGCGCAGTGGCGCGCGCGGGACCGCGGCGCTCCCGTGGTGCCTGCCGGCATCGACCGGCTGCGGGTGGAGGCGTTCATCGACCGTGTCCTGGCCGACAGCCCGGACGGTCGCGCCCTGACGCGCGACGAGGCGGCGGAGCTGCTCGAGGGCTACGGCATCCGCCTGTGGCCGGCGGCGGCCGTCGGGTCCGCTGACGAGGCCGTCGCCGCGGCCGAGCGGCTCACCTATCCCGTCATCCTCAAGTCGACCTCACCCGTCGTCCGACACCAGCCGGGCATTGCCGGCCTGCGCAGCGACCTCGGCGACGCCGAGGCGGTCCGGGACGCCTACGAGTCGCTCAGCCAACGACTCGGAGCCCTGGGTGACGGCACCTTCGTCGTGCAGCGGATGGCCGTCCCCGGGGTGTCCTGCGTCCTCACCGCTCAGGAGGACCCCCTCTTCGGACCGGTGGTCAGCTTCTCCGTGGCCGGACCGCCGACGGAGCTGCTCGACGACGTGGCGCACCGCATCCCGCCCCTCACCGACGTCGACGTGCGCGACCTCATCTCGGGCGTCAAGGCGGCCCCGTTGCTGGCCGGCCACCGGGGCGCGGCCCCCGTCCACCGGGCCGCGCTGCGCGACCTGGTGGCGCGGCTCTCCGTACTCGCCGACGACCATCCCGAGCTGGCGAGCGTCGAGCTCAACCCGGTCAACGCCTGGACGGGCGGGGTCGACACGCTCGGTGCCGAGGTCGTCGTCCGTCCGGCGCTCCTGCGCCAGGACCCCGGTCGTCGCCGGATGACCTGACCGGGAGTGCAAGGATGGGGCCCATGCGCCGTGTCTCCCAGGAGCAGGACCAGGCCCTTCCGGAGGACCTGACCCTCGCCATCACCCACGCCGGGTACTACCCGGCCCTCGTCTGCGACGTCGTGGAGTCGGCGGTGGCGGGCGACGAGGTCATCTCGCACCTGGTCCACCAGGAGACGACGTTCGACGACGAGACGGTCCGGCGCCACGTCACGGTCCTCGTCGTGACGCCCCAGCGACTCGTGATCGCCCACGCCGACGACTTCTCGGAGCCGGGTGCCCCCGCAACGGCGACGGCGACGACCGAGACGGTGCCGCTGGCGGCGTTGCGTGGCGTCATGGTCACGCACGTCGTCGCCGACCCCGAGACGTTCAGCTCGGGAACCCACTCCCGGGACATCACGCTCACCATCGGTTGGGGAGCCGTGAGCCGGCTCGACCTGCTGCCGGCCCAGTGCGCCGACCCGGAGTGCACCGCCGACCATGGCTTCGAGGGCACCGTCGCCTCCGACGACATCAGTCTGCGCATCAGTGCGGCCGCCGACGGCGAGGGCGCGGTCGACACGGCGCTCGCCTTTGCCCGCACCCTCTCGGCCAGCATCGGCGGTGGGGTGGCGCGGCGGTGACCGACGAGTCGCGCGTGCCCGACTGGTCGGCCGGCACGCTCGCCTCGGTGCTCCCGTCGGTGGCGGACTCTCTCGGCGTGCCGGACTTCGCCGGAGCGGACCGGTTCGGTCTGCCACCGGTGCCGCGCACCGTCGTCGTCCTCGTCGACGGGCTGGGCTACGACCTGCTCGCCCAGCGCAGCGGGCACGCGCCGTTCCTGCGCCAGCACCTCGCCTCGGCCAGGCGCATCCCGTGCGGCTTCCCGACGACGACAGCCACGTCGATGGGCTCGTTCGGCACCGGGCTGCCGCCCGGTTCGCACGGGCTCGTCGGCTTCCAGGTGCTCGACCCCGACACGGACCGGCTGCTCAACGAGCTGTCCTGGGAGGACGGGCCCGACCCGCTCCGGTGGCAGCCGAGCCGCACGGTGTTCCAGACGGCCGAGGCCAGCGGCGTCGCGGTGACCAGGGTCGGACCCCACTACTTCGACGGGTCGGGTCTGACCAACGCGGCGCTGCGCGGCGGTCGGTTCGTGGCCGCCAAGCACCTCGACGACCGGGTGGCGGCCAGTGTCGAGAGCGCGCGGGCGACCAGACGGTCCCTCGTCTACCTCTACTGGGGTGAGGTCGACAAGGTGGGCCACGTCCACGGCTGCCAGTCGTGGCAGTGGGGCGACGAGGTCGAGGCGGTCGACCGGGCGCTCGCGTCTCTCGCCGACCGGGTGCCCGACGACACGTCGATCGTCGTCACGGCGGACCACGGCATGGTCGACGTGCCGTTCGACCAGCGCCTCGACCTGGCCCACGAGCCGGACCTCATGGCCGGGGTGCGCCACCTCGGCGGCGAGCCGCGCAACCTGCAGCTCTACGTCCAGCCCGGTGCACAGCAGGCCATCGCCGAGGCGTGGCGGGAGCGGCTCGGCCGGCTCGCCCGGGTCATGACTCGGGACGAGGCGGTCGACGAGGGCTGGTTCGGTGCGACGACCCCGCTGGTCCTGCCGCGGATCGGGGACCTCGTCGTGGCGATGCAGGACCAGTTCGCGGTCGTCCACTCCGGCCTCATGCGCAAGGAGATCATTGCGCTGCTGGGCGTGCACGGCTCCACGAGCGAGGCGGAGCTCGCCGTCCCGGTCATCGTCGTGCCGCCCCGCCGGGCCGCGCTGGGTCGATAGGCTGCCGCCTCGTGGCTGAGCTCGTCTTCTTCACCGGCACCATGGACTGCGGCAAGTCGACCCTCGCGCTGCAGATGGACCACAACCACGCGGCTCGCGGACGCACCGGGCTCATCTTCAGCCAGCACGACCGGGCGGGTACGAACATGCTGTCCTCGCGGCTCGGCCTCGCCACGGGCGCGATCGAGGTCGCCGACGAGCTCGACTTCTGGGAGGTCATCGTCGAACGGGCCACAGCGGGCCAGCACATCGACTACCTGATCTGTGACGAGGCGCAGTTCTACAGCTCGTCACAGGTCGAGCAGCTGGCCCGCGTCGTGGACGAGATGGAGATCGACGTGTTCGCCTTCGGGATCACGAGCGACTTCCGCACGGAGCTGTTCCCCGGCTCGAAGCGTCTCGTCGAGCTCGCCGATCGCGTCCAGGTGCTCCAGGTGGAGGCGCTGTGCTGGTGCGGGCGCCGCGCGACGGTCAACGCGCGAGTCGTCGACGGGACCATGGTCGTCGAGGGGGAGCAGGTCGTCGTCGGCGACGTCGCCACGGACGAGGTGGGGGTCGTCGAGTATGAGGTGCTCTGCCGGCGCCACTACATGCGGCGCATGACGTCCCACGCGGCCCGGGCCGCCTCGCCGACACCGGCGCTGCTGCCGTTCGACCTCGACGTGTGCCCGCTGCCGCCGCGACCGCCCCTGCTGCCCATCACCCAGTCCGACTGAGCCAAGGCGTGAGCATCGACCGAGCGCCAGCGAGGGAGGAGCGGAGCGCCGGTTCGGCTCAGTCGGCCAGGGGGTTCCGCTGAGCCAAGGCGTGAGCATCGACCGAGCGCCAGCGAGGGAGGAGCGGAGCGCCGGTTCGGCTCAGTCGGCCAGGGGGTTCCGCTGAGCCAAGGCGTGAGCATCGACCGAGCGCCAGCGAGGGAGGAGCGGAGCGCCGGTTCGGCTCAGTCGGCCAGGGGGTTCCGCTGAGCCAAGGCGTGAGCATCGACCGAGCGCCAGCGAGGGAGGAGCGGAGCGCCGGTTCGGCTCAGTCGGCCAGGGGGTTCCGCTGAGCCAAGGCGTGAGCATCGACCGAGCGCCAGCGAGGGAGGAGCGGAGCGCCGGTTCGGCTCAGTCGGGCTTCTTGCCGAACATGATGTCGTCCCAGCTCGGCACGCTCGGACGGCCGGACTTGCGGGCGGCCGGTCGCTTCGTAGCGGGGCGAGGACGCCGTGGCTCGGGCACCGGCTGCTCCTCGGCGTCGACGGGGCGTGCCGCAGGCGCCGTCGACGGCTGCGCCGGTGGGTCCGCCGGCGGCCGCACGCGGCCGTTCTGCGTGCTGGTCGGCTCTGCCACGGCGTCTGGCTCGGCCACAGCGTCGGGCTCGGCCACAGCGTCAGGCTCGGTCGCGGTCTCCGGACCGACGGACGTCGACTTCTCCGGCTCCGTGGCGGCGGTTGCGTGGTCCGCGGCGTCCGAGTCCGGACCGGCGTCGGCGTAGCCGTCCTCGCTGTCGGCGTCGCCGTCCACGGCGGCACCCGCCTCCTGCGCGGCGTCGACCGGCAGGGCATGTGGGTCATCCTCGGGGTGCGGGTGCGCGGCCGGCGGGCTGCCCGCCTCCTCGAGGGTGACAGCGAGCGGCATGAGGGGCAGCGCGTCATCGGGTGCCGCGTCGATCCCGGGCGCGTCGGACGCACGGGGGCGGCGACGCCGGCCCCGCTTGGCACTGCGCTCCCGCATGGCCGCCATGAGGTCGATGGACTCCCCGTCGCGGTGCCGCCGCCCGGGCGCGGCGACGCCGCCCTCGGCCTCGACGTCATACACCTCGGTGGGCCGGGCCTCCCGCAGGTGCGGGGCGGGGATCGGGCCGGCCGGCTCGACCTCCTCGTCGGCGCTGAGCCACCGGGCCTCGTCGTCGAGCGCCTGCACGGTGCGCGCGAGCAGGTCGAAGGACCACTCCGCCTGGCGTTGGCGTCCGCCGGCGTTGAAGAAGACGACGATGGTCCACCGGCCCCTGTGGTCACGACGCGAGTCCCACCGGGCGGTGCCCGAGTCGATCTGCCGGGAGCGGAGCCGCTCGTCGACCCGGGTGCCGAGGACACCGGCACTGGGGCCGCCGCCGGGGGAGCGGAGTCGGACCTGGCGCCCGAGCAGCGCCACGTGCTCGCGCTCGGCGAGGATTGGCCCCTCGTAGCGCCGCACCTTCTCGACCGTCCAGCCAGCCCGCTCCGCAGTCTCCTCGGCGGTGAGACCGGCGCGAATCATCGCCTGCACGTCCCTCGGGCGGAGCCCGCCGTCCAGCTCGATCTGCAGCTGCCCGAGCCGGGGACGGTCCCGGCGCACCGCGGCGCGCAGCGGCTCGTCGAGCGGCACCCGGTAGCGGTTGCCGCCGTCGTCCCCGAGGATCAGGTGCACCCCGTCCTCGTGGACTCCGATGAGCCGAAGGTCCTGCATCGATGGGTCTCCCGGGTCGGTGGTCAGGTCCATGCGCCACCGAGCATGCCACCCCTGCCCACTCCGAGAAAGCCTCCACGCCGCGCCGGGGCCGGTTTCTCCGCGGACGGCGTGGCCTGAGACAGTGAGTGCCATGGAGCCCTATGACGCCATCCTGCTCGTCAGCTTCGGTGGGCCCGAGGCGCCGGACGAGGTCATGCCGTTCCTGCGCCGGGTGACCGCTGGGCGTGGCATCCCCGACGAGCGTCTCGCGGAGGTCGGCGAGCACTACTACCACTTCGGCGGCCGCAGCCCGATCAACGACCAGAACCGTGCCCTGCTCGTCGCGCTGCGCGCCGAGCTGGACGCGCGCGGCGAGGACGTGCCGGTCCTGTGGGGCAACCGCAACAGTGCCCCCTTCATCACCGACGCGCTGCGCGACGGGTATGCCGCTGGGCTTCGTCGCGTGGTCGCCGTGACCACGAGCGCGTACTCGTCCTACTCCTCCTGCCGGCAGTACCGCGAGAACCTTGCGGCTGCCGTCGCGGAGCTGGCCGAGGAGGGGATCGAGGTCGCTGTGGACAAGATCGGGCCCTACGCGCCGCGTCCCGGCTTCGGCGCGGCGAACCTCGAGCGGCTCCTCGAGTCGATGCGGGCTCTCGACGGTGCGCCCGACGAGGAGATCGCGCTGCTCTTCGTCACGCACTCCATCCCGACAGCCATGGACGAGACCTCGGGCCCGGGCGACGGGGACGGCGACCTCTACCAGCGCCAGCACCTCGCCCTCGCGTCGTCGCTGACCGAGGAGAGCAACCGCCGGCTCGGCAGGGACCTCACCGGCGAGCTGGTCTTCTGCTCCCGCTCCGGCCCGCCGAGCCAGCCGTGGCTCGAGCCGGATGTCAACGACCGGATCGAGGAGCTCGCCCGCGACGGGGTGCGGACGGTCGTGCTGGCCCCGATCGGCTTCGTCTCGGACCACATGGAGGTCGTCTACGACCTCGACACCGAGGCGGCCGAGACGGCTGAGAAGGTCGGCGTCCGACTCGTCCGGGTGCCCACCGTCGGCACGCTGCCGACCTTCGTCCGGGACCTGGTCGACGCCGTCGAGGAGCGGGCCGCGGAGGCGCGTGGCGAGGCCGTGCCCGACTTCCCCGGCCGGATGCCCGCCGTGTGCGCGCCGGGGTGCTGCCCCAACCTGCGTGCCGCGCGTCCCGCGCTCTGCGGCCGGGACTGAGGACACCGTGGAGACCGCGGTCGACCCGGCGGACCTGCTCGAGCTCGAACGGCTCTGCGTCGAGTTCGCTTCCGAGGCAGGGCGGTTCATCCGGGACGAGCGCCCGTCGACCGTTCGCGTCGCCGACACGAAGTCGAGCGAGACCGACGTCGTGACGGTCATGGACCGCCGCTCGGAGGCGCTGCTGCACGGCCTCATCCGGGACGCCAGGCCCGACGACGGGATCCTCGGGGAGGAGGGCGCCGACGTCGCGGGCCGCTCCGGGCTCACTTGGGTCGTCGACCCGATCGACGGCACGGTCAACTACCTCTACGACATCCCCGCCTACGCCGTGTCCGTGGCGGTGGTCGTCGGTGATCCCGCGACGCCCGGCGCCTGGCGACCGGTCGCCGGTGCGGTGTCCGACCCCTGCCGTGGCCTGGTGCACCATGCCCGCCGCGGCGGTGGCGCCTGGACCCGTGCCGCGGCCACGCCGGCCCCGCCAGCTGGGGCGAGCCCGCCACCGTCACCCGAGCGGAGGCGCCTGGCCGCCTCGACCGAGGAGGAGCTCGGTCGAGCCCTGCTCGCGACGGGGTTCGGCTACGAGGCGCAGGTCCGCGCGGCCCAGGCCGAGGTGCTGCGAGAGGTCCTGCCCCGAGTGCGCGACATCCGCCGCATCGGCAGTGCTGCGCTCGACCTGGTGAGGGTCGCCGACGGCAGCGTCGACGCCTACGCGGAGTCGGGCCTCAAGCCGTGGGACCTCGCCGCTGGTTGGCTGGTCGCCGAGGAGGCCGGAGCCCGCGTCGTCGGCGTCGCCGGGCACCCGGGGCCGGAGCTCACCGTGGCCGCCGGACCCGCCCTCGTCGAGCCGGTTCGTCGGCTCTTCACCGGTCGCTGACAGGGGCCTCGCGACGCACGGCGGAACGGATGTGACACCGGGTCTGCTTTCAGGCACAATCCGCCCACGAACATTGTGTTTTGCTGCCCATGCGGCGGGAACAAAAGGTGGGGGATGCGACGTTGCTCCCACGCATGAGTTGAGGGAGTGGAAGGGCGACAATGGCTACCGATTACGACGCACCCCGCAAGACAGACGACGACCTCTCTGAGGATTCGCTGGAGGAGTTGAAGTCCCGTCGCGTCGACAAGAGCTCCTCGAGCGTCGACGTCGACGAGACGGAGCAGGCCGAGGGCTTCGAGCTGCCCGGCGCCGACCTCTCCGGCGAGGAGCTGTCGGTCCGTGTCCTGCCCAAGCAGGCCGACGAGTTCACCTGCTCGCGCTGCTTCCTGGTCCACCACCGCAGCCAGCTGGCCAAGGAGGTCGGTGGCCAGATGATCTGCACCGACTGCGCCGCCTGAGCACCCCAGCACAACCAGTAGGGTCGGTCCCCGTGACCGACCCTTGTGCTTGCCGCAGCGTGGACGTGGAGCAGGACGTGCAGATCATCCGGCTCGACCCGGACCTCCCGCTGCCGCGCTACGCCCACCCCGGCGACGCCGGCGCCGACCTGGTCGCCCGAGTGGACGTCACCCTGCCGCCGGGAGAGCGGGCCCTCGTGCCGACCGGCGTCGCGCTGGCCCTGCCCGACGGGCACGTCGGCTTCGTCGTGCCCCGGTCCGGTCTCGCCGCCCGCCACGGCATCACGACCCTCAACGCGCCGGGCACGGTCGATGCCGGGTACCGGGGGGAGATCATCGTCAACCTGGTCAACCTCGACCCGCGCGAGACCTTCGTGGTCCACCGGGGCGACCGGATTGCCCAGCTCGTCATCCAGCCCGTCGTCCGGGCGCGTTTCCGCGAGGTGGATTCGCTCGACGCGACCCTCCGGGGCGACACTGGACACGGGTCGACCGGCGGCTTCGGCTCCACCACGACCACACACGCGTAAACCGAAGGACGGAACACCAACGTGGGACTCTTCAAGCGAGACAAGTCCGCGGACGTGCGGCAGGACGACGCGCTCGCCCCGGAGGAGGCGACCGACCCGGCCCTCGAGTCGCGCGACCCGAGCGAGCCGGCGACCGCGCGCGGCCCCTGGGACCGCGGGGAGGTGGCCGACGAGTCCGAGTACCTCAACCTCGGCTCCATCTGGCTCAAGGGCGTCCCCGGGATGGAGCTCCGGCTCGAGGTCAACGAGCAGGAGCAGCAGATCACCGGGGTCACCGCGGTCCTCGGCGAGTCGGCCGTGCAGCTGCAGGCCTTCGCCGCCCCGCGGACCGAGGGGGTCTGGATCGAGATCCGCAACGAGATCGCGGCGACGATCACCGACTCCGGCGGCACGGCCGAGGTCGTCACGGGCGAGTTCGGTGAGGAGCTGCAGACCCGGATGCCCCAGGCCGGCCCGGACGGCCGGACCATGTTCGTCCCCGCCCGGTTCATCGGCGTCGACGGGCCGCGATGGTTCCTCCGTGCCGTCGTCAGCGGCCGGGCCGCGATCGAGCCGGCCGCGGCCGAGCCGATTCACGAGGTCGTCCGGACCGTCGTCATCGACCGGGGCGGCGAGGCCATGGCCCCCCGCGAGCTGCTCCCGCTGCGCCTGCCCGACACGGCGACGACCGACGTGCCGGAGGAGCAGGCCGGCGCGGCGCGGATGGAGGACCTCAACCCCTTCGAGCGGGGTCCCGAGATCACCGAGGTCCGCTGAGGCATGGCGCCCGAACCCGCGGGCGCGCTCGGGCGCCTCGCCAAGCGGCTGATGCGCTCCTCCGCCGAGATCGACTCCGACACGCTGGCGCGGGAGAGCACCGAGACCGGCGTGCAGCACATCGGCCATCTCGTCCCGCGCACGCTCGTGAGTGTGCGCGGTGAGATCCGGGCGGTCACCCTGCGGCCGGCAGACGAGGTGCCCGCCCTCGACGCCGAGCTGTGGGACGGCACGGACGTCCTGCACCTCATCTGGCTCGGGCGGCGCAGCATCCCCGGCATCGCCCCGGGCGTCAAGCTCGGCGCGACCGGGCGCGTCACCCGGCACCACGACGTCCTGACGATCTTCAACCCGTCCTACGAGATCATCAGCCGGGACGGGCACCATGGCGCCTGACCGCGAAGCGGAGCCGGTCGCATCCGCCGCAGCGGACTCGTCTCGGCTCGGCTCCGACGCGCCGCCGGAGGCGCAGGACCTGCGCCGCTACACCACGGTCGAGGAGCTGCTGAAGGAGAAGCTCTCCGAGGCCATCGGTGGCTGGCGCGGCGCCGTCGAGAGCGCCATACCGACCCTGCTGTTCGCCCTCGTCTGGTCGGTGCGGCGTGACCTGCGCGAGTCGCTCCTCGCCGCCGGCGCCGTGGCGCTCGTCTTCCTCGTGGTCCGGCTCGTCCAGCGCCAGGATGTCCGCTTCATCCTGTATGCCGCTGCCGGCGTCGGCATCTCGGCGTTCTTCGCGCTGCGGTCGGGTCGCGCCGAGGACGCCTTCCTGCCCGGCATGCTGCAGAACGCCGGGCTGCTCGTGCTCCTCGTCGTGACCAACGTGCTCCGGTGGCCGCTCTTCGGCTTCGTCGTCGGAGTCGCCGAGCCGGACGTCTTCGCCCAGGACCCCACCTGGTGGCGCAAGCACCGCGGCATCGTCACCGTTGCGTGCCGGCTCGCCTGGGTGCTGGTCGCGCTCAACGTCGTGCGGCTCGGCATCATGGTGCCGCTCTACTTCGCCGAGCAGGTGGCCGCCCTCGCCGTCGCCAAGGTCGCCCTCGGCTGGCCCGCCTACCTCGTCGCGCTGACCGCGATGGGGGCGATCCTCGTGCGCGGTCGCACCCCGATCGACCCAGCGGCAGCAGCGCCGTAGGCGCTCACGCCGCCGCGGTCCACGGTCCCCGGCAGGGGTCCGGTCAGGCGTTCGCGGTGCGGGGGCGCACGTCCGGCGCGAGCAGCCGCTGCAGCTGCGACTCCTGGTCCGAGGTCGTGATGAAGAGCAGCTCGTCGCCGGCCTCCATCGCGTCGTCGGTCGTCGGGGCGAACGGGCGCTGGCTTCGGATGATTGCGACCAGCACGGTGTCCTCGGGCCACGTGACGTCGCCAATGCGCCGGCCGACGAACTCACTGCGGTCCGGCAGGGTGATCTCGACCATCGAGGCCTGGCCCTGTTGGAACTCGAAGATCCGCACGAGGTCGCCGATGCTCACCGCCTCCTCGATGAGAGCGGTCATGAGGCGCGGCGTCGAGACCGCCACGTCGACGCCCCAGGACTCGTCGAACATCCACTCGTTCTTGGGGTTGTTGACGCGGGCCACCGTGCGCGGCACCCCGAACTCCGTCTTGGCCAGCAGCGACACGACGAGGTTCGCCTTGTCGTCGCCCGTCGCCGCGACGACGACCTCGGACTCCTCGAGCCGAGCCTCCTCGAGGGCGGACAGCTCACAGGCGTCGGCGAGCAGCCACGAGGCCTCAGGCACCCGCGAGGCCTGGACGTCGTCGGCGTCCTTGTCGATGAGCAGCACTTGGTGGCCGCTCGCGAGCAGCTCCCGGGCGATGGACCGGCCCACGCTGCCGGCCCCGGCGATGACGACACGCATCGGACTCCTCAGGATCAGGTGGTGACGGGCGGCTGGTCGCAGATCCGCTCGACGCGCGCCATCTCGTCGCGGCGTACGGCCAGGTGGACGAGGTCGCCGGCCTGCACGACGGTCTCCGGCTCGGGCAGCATTCCCTCGCCCAGGCGGGTCAGGTACGCGACGCGGCTGCCGGTGAGGCGCTCGACGTCGGTGAGGGGGAGGCCGACCCACTCCTCGGTCAAGGGCACCTCTGCGATGACGATCTTGCCGCTCGGGTCGGTCAGCTCTGGCATGGATCCCTGCGGGAGGAGCCGCTGGATCATCTGGTCGGCCGTCCACCGCACCGTCGCCACGGTCGGGATGCCAAGCCGCTGGTAGACCATCGCCCGCTGGGGGTCGTAGATCCGGGCCGCGACGTGCTCGACCCCGAACGTCTCGCGGGCCACCCGGGCGGCGAGGATGTTCGAGTTGTCTCCGCTGCTGACTGCGGCGAAGGCGTAGGCCTCCTTGATGCCGGCCGCAACGAGCGTGTCGCGGTCGAAGCCGATGCCGGTCACCGTCTGCCCCTCGAACTCGGGACCGAGGCGGCGGAAGGCGGCCGGGTCGGCGTCGATGACGGCGACGTCGTGACCGTTGCGTCCGAGGGTCCGGGCCAAGGTCGAGCCCACGCGGCCACAGCCCATGATGACGAAGTGCACGGTCGCGACGCTACACCAGCCACGCGCACGGCTCACGTGTGCGCGTGCGCTCGCTGAGCGGCATACAGTGTCCTGCGTGCCAGGCTCAGGTTCACTGCTGAAACGCGTCCTCGTCGGACGCGCGATGCGAAGCGACCGGCTCGGCGAGACCCTGCTGCCCAAGCGGCTCGCCCTGCCGATCTTCGCGAGCGACGCGCTGTCGTCGGTGGCCTATGCGCCGGACGAGATCCTGCTCATGCTCGGGCTGGCCGGAGGAGCCTTCGCATCGACCCACAGCTGGGAGATCACGCTCGCCGTGGTCGCTGTCATGGTCGTCGTCGTCGCGTCGTACCGGCAGAACGTGCGGGCCTACCCGTCCGGCGGAGGCGACTACGAGGTCGCGACCGTCAACCTGGGGCCCAAGGCCGGCCTCACGGTGGCCAGCGCGCTGCTCGTCGACTACGTGCTGACCGTCGCGGTCTCCATCTCCTCGGGCGTCGCCAACGCTGCCACGGTCCTCGGCTTCGTCCGGGGCCACGAGGTCATTGTCGCGGTCGGGCTCATCGTGCTGCTCACGGCGATGAACCTGCGGGGGGTGCGCGAGTCCGGTCGGGCGTTCGCGGTGCCGGTCTACGCCTTCATGATCTCCATCATCGGGATGGGCGTCTACGGCTTCATCCAGCACTTCACTGGCAACCTCGCCCCCGCGGAGAGCGCCGCCTTCACCCTCGCCCCGGAGGGCGGGGAGGAGCTCACCGGGCTCGCCGCGTTCTTCCTCCTACTACGCGCGTTCTCGTCCGGGTGCGCCGCCCTCACCGGCGTGGAGGCGATCTCGAACGGGGTCCCCGCCTTCCGCAAGCCGAAGAGTGACAACGCGGCGACCACCCTGCTCCTGATGGGCGGCATCTCCATCGCCATGCTGAGTTCCATCATCGCCCTCAGCCAATGGACGCAGATCAAGATCGCCGACGACCCCGCCACCCAGCTGCTGCGCAACGGAACGCCGGTCGGCGACACCTATGTGCAGGACACGGCCATCGGCCAACTGGCAAAAACCGTCTTCGCGAGCGTGCCGATCGGCATCGGGTTCGTATCCATCGTCACCGGCCTGATTCTCGTCCTCGCCGCCAACACGGCCTTCAACGGCTTCCCTGTGCTCGCGTCGATCCTCGCCCGGGACGGCTACCTGCCGCGTCAGCTGCACACCCGGGGCGACCGGCTGGCCTTCTCCAACGGCATCCTCATGCTGTCGGCCGCCGCGATCGTGCTCGTCATCGTCTTCCGCGCGAGCGTGACGGCCCTGATCCAGCTCTACATCGTCGGTGTCTTCGTCTCCTTCACGACGAGCCAGACCGGCATGATCCGCCACTGGACCCGGCACCTCCGGCTGGAGCGCGACACCAAGGTGCGGCGCCAGATGCAGAGGTCGCGCATCATCAACTCCGTCGGCGCCGTCATGTCCGCCGTCGTCCTGATCGTCGTCCTCGTCACGAAGTTCCAGGCCGGTGCGCGCTACGCCATCGCCGCGATGATCGTGCTCTATGCCCTCATGCTGGCGATCAAGCGGCACTACAACCGGGTGGGCAGCGAGCTCGAGGTCGACTGGGAGACGGACCGGCCGCTGCTGCCCTCGCACGTGCACGCGATCGTCTGCGTCTCGAAGATCCACAAGCCGACGCTGCGCGCCCTCGCGTACGCCCGGGCGAGCCGGCCGTCCTACCTCGAGGCGGTGACTGTCGACGTCGACCCGGACGAGACCCGGGCGCTGCTGTCCGAGTGGGCCCGACACGACATCCCCGTGCCGCTCAAGGTGCTCGCGTCCCCCTACCGTCAGATCACCCGACCGATCCTCGACTACGTCAGGTCGATCCGCAGCGACAACCCGAGGGACGTCGTGACCGTTTACCTGCCCGAGTACGTCCTCGGCAAGTGGTGGGAGCAGCTGCTGCACAACCAGAGCGCGCTGCGCCTCAAGGCCCGGCTGCTCTTCACCCCCGGCGTGATGGTCGTCAGCGTCCCCTGGCAGCTCGCGTCCTCCGCGGGGGCCGAGCGGGCCTGGATCGACGAGCCGCCGATCAGTGGCTCGGTCCGTGGGGGAGGGCTGTGAGCGGGGGCAGCCGGCGTCCCCGGCCGCGGGAAGGCAACGCGCCGTCCCTCGTCGGCTCGGAGTGGGAGCTCGAGGTCGGCCCGATCGCCCACGGCGGTCACTGTGTGGCCCGGCACGAGGGGCAGGTCGTCTTCGTCCGGCACACCCTGCCGGGGGAGCGGGTCAGGGCTCGCGTGACGGAGGGACGTGTCGGCGACCGGTTCGTCCGGGCCGACGCGGTGGAGGTGCTCGACGCGTCACCCCATCGAGTCGCGCGCCCCTGCCCGTATGCCGTGCCCGGACAGTGCGGCGGCTGCGACTTCCAGCATGTCGCCGTGCCGCACCAGCGGGAGCTGAAGGCCGCGGTGGTGCGCGAGCAGTTCGCCCGTATCGCCCACCTCGACGTGGACGTCGAGGTCCGCCCCGTCCCCGGGGACCAGGACGGGCTGCGGTGGCGCACCCGGGTCGAGTTCGCCGTCGACGAGGCGGGCCGGGCCGGGCTGAGGGAGTACCGCTCGCGTCGCGTCGTGCCGATCGAGGACTGCCTCATCGCGACCGAGGGCGTCATCGCGTCAGGGGTGCTCGACACCGACTGGACCGGAGTCGAGGCGATCGACGTCGTCGACGCGGCCCACCCGGACGAGCCGGTGCTCGTGCCGGTCGGCGCGGGCGACGCCGGAGCTGACGGCGGCCTCGTCGGGGAGCTCGCACGCGACGGCGACTGGACGGGGGAGTACGTCCTGTCGGCGCGTGGGTTCTGGCAGGTACACCCGGGCGCCGCGACGACGTTCCTCACGAGCGTCGTCGACCACCTCGGGGTCGGGCCCGGCGACCACGTGCTGGACCTGTATGCCGGGTCGGGACTGTTCACGATGCGGCTGGGCGAGCTCGTCGGTGACTCCGGAGCCGTCCTCGCCGTCGAGGGGGACGCGCGTGCCGTCGAGCACGGCATCGAGAACTGCGCCGACCTGGCGTCCGTCGAGTGGCGTGCGAACCGGGTCGACCGCGAGCTGGCCTCGCTCGCCCGTCAGGGGATCACGGCCGACCTGGCGGTCCTCGACCCGCCGCGGACGGGTGCCGGCACCCAGGTGGTGGCCTCGGTCGTCGCGATGGCGCCGCGACGGGTCGTCTACGTCGCCTGCGACCCTGCCGCACTGGCCCGCGACGTCAAGGCCTTCGGCTCCCACGGCTACCGGATGACGCACCTCGAGGCGTGGGACGCCTTCCCGATGACGCACCACGTCGAGTGCATCGCCGTCCTGGAGCCCGTCTCGGAGTAGCGGCGCGCGGGCGGGGGTCGGCCTCCGGAACTGGACCATGGTCCGATCCGGGCGGCGCCGCGAGTCGGGGACGCCGGCTGGTACGTTCCTGTCCGCAGGCCACCAGCTCGTCGCCGAGAGGACACCGACTTGTCGTTCAGCTATCCCGTTGCCGTCAAGTTCTCTGAGATCGACATGGCCGGAGTGGTGTTCAACTCGCACTACCTGACGTGGTGCGAGGACGCGAAGTGGGCCTTCCTCGACAGTGTCGGGTTCGGCCCCTACCGGTTCGCCCAGGAGCGGGCCAACGCCCTCGTGCGCCACGCCGAGATCGACTGGGTGGCGAGCCTGCAGCCGCTCGACCGTGCCGAGATCCGCGTGTCCGTCACGAGCGTCGGTGCGTCCTCGTTCACGCTGTGCCATGAGATCTGGCGTGCCGGCGACGACCCGATCCTCACCGCCACGTGCGTCATCACCTACGTCTGGGTCGACTCCGAGACCGGCACCAAGGCCGACATGGACCCCGGCCTGCGGCGCGCCCTCGCGCCAGCCTGACGCACCGCCGCGCGCGGGCGGTGGGTGAGCGGCATACCTGCTGGACCCAGGACGCGCAGCGGCCCCGGGCTGACAAGCGCAAGGCCGTATGGTTAGATATCTTGATATCAAGATAAATCGATCGTGACGCTGGAAGGAGCCCGACGTGGGCAGTGTTGACAGCTTCAAGACCAAGGGGACGCTCGAGGTCGGTGACCGGTCCTACGAGGTCTTCCGCCTCGCGGGCGTCGAGGGGCACGAGAGCCTCCCGTACAGCCTCAAGGTCCTCCTCGAGAACCTGCTGCGGACCGAGGACGGCGCGAACATCACGGCCGACCACATCCGGGCGATCGGCTCCTGGGACGAGAATGCCGAGCCGGACACCGAAATCCAGTTCACCCCGGCCCGCGTCATCATGCAGGACTTCACCGGCGTGCCGTGCATCGTCGACCTCGCCACGATGCGCGAGGCGATGGCCGACCTCGGCGGCGACGCCAAGAAGATCAACCCCCTCGCCCCGGCCGAGCTCGTCATCGACCACTCCGTCATCATCGACGTCTTCGGCCGCCCCGACGCGTTCGCCAAGAACGTCGAGATCGAGTACCAGCGCAACCGCGAGCGCTACCAGTTCCTCCGCTGGGGCCAGACCGCCTTCGACGACTTCAAGGTCGTCCCGCCGGGCACCGGCATCGTCCACCAGGTCAACATCGAGCACCTGGCCCGGACCGTCATGACGCGCGAGGGCGAGGGCGGCGTCGTGCAGGCCTACCCCGACACCTGCGTCGGCACCGACTCGCACACGACGATGGTCAACGGGCTCGGCGTGCTCGGCTGGGGCGTCGGCGGCATCGAGGCCGAGGCCGCCATGCTCGGCCAGCCCGTCTCGATGCTCATCCCGCGCGTCGTCGGCTTCAAGCTGTCCGGCTCCATCCCGTCGGGAGCGACGGCGACGGACGTCGTCCTGACGATCACCGAGATGCTCCGCGAGCACGGTGTCGTCGGCAAGTTCGTCGAGTTCTACGGCGAGGGCGTCGCCCAGGTGCCGCTCGCCAACCGGGCCACGATCGGCAACATGAGCCCCGAGTTCGGCTCGACCTGCGCGATCTTCCCGATCGACGACGTGACCCTCGACTACCTGCGCCTGACCGGCCGCTCGGACGAGCAGGTCGCGCTCGTCGAGGCGTACGCCAAGGAGCAGGGGATGTGGCTCGACGCGTCGCGCGAGGCGCGCTACTCCGAGCGGCTCGAGCTCGACCTGTCGACGGTCGTGCCCTCGATCGCCGGCCCGAAGCGCCCGCAGGACCGGATCGAGCTGTCCCGGGCCAAGGAGCAGTTCCAGGGCGACCTGAAGAACTATGTCGTGCAGGGCAACTCGATCGAGAAGAGCTCGCTCGACCGGGAGCTGATGGGCTCCTTCCCGGCGTCCGACTCGCCGACCTACGACGCCGACCAGGTCGCGGAGGAGGCCGGCAGGCCGACGCGCTCGCCGGCGGCGAACAACGGCCGGGCCAGCAACCCGATCGCCGCCACGGTCGGTGGCCAGGACGTCACGATCGACCACGGCCACGTCGCGATCGCCTCGATCACGAGCTGCACCAACACGTCGAACCCGTCCGTCATGATGGCCGCCGCGATGCTCGCGAAGAACGCCGTCGAGAAGGGCCTGTCGGTCGCGCCGTGGGTCAAGACCTCGATGGCGCCGGGCTCCAAGGTCGTGACCGGCTACTACGAGAAGGCCGGCATGTGGCCCTACCTCGAGAAGCTCGGCTTCCACCTCGTCGGCTACGGCTGCACCACCTGCATCGGCAACTCGGGCCCGATCATCGAGGAGGTCTCGCAGGCGGTCAACGAGGGCGACCTCGCCGTCGTCTCGGTCCTGTCCGGCAACCGCAACTTCGAGGGCCGGATCAACCCCGACGTCAAGATGAACTACCTCGCGAGCCCGCCGCTCGTCATCGCCTACGCCCTCGCCGGCACGATGGACTTCGACTTCGAGACCGATGCCCTCGGGCAGGACGTCGACGGCAACGACGTCTTCCTGCGCGACATCTGGCCGGCGCCCGAGGACGTCGAGCGGACCATCGCGCAGAGCATCAGCAAGGAGATGTTCAGCGAGGACTACGCCGACGTGTTCGCCGGTGACGAGCGCTGGCAGTCGCTGCCGACGCCGGAGGGCGACACCTTCGAGTGGGACGGCGAGTCGACCTACGTCCGCAAGCCCCCGTACTTCGAGGGCATGACGATGGAGCCGGCCCCCGTCACCGACATCGAGGGCGCCCGCGTGCTGGCCAAGCTCGGCGACTCGGTCACGACCGACCACATCAGCCCGGCCGGTTCGATCAAGGCCGACAGCCCGGCCGGCAAGTACCTCGCCGAGCACGGCGTCGAGCGCAAGGACTTCAACTCCTACGGCTC
>NZ_AWQS01000015.1 GCF_000576575.1 Intrasporangium chromatireducens Q5-1 | reverse complement strand
ACCCCGCCCCTGGCCACCATTTCCAACTCCTCAGTAACAGCCTGTGACCTGCGGAAACGTCGCAACTCGTTGCACGCGCCCCGGGACCAGAAATGGGCAGAGTGACACTCTTCCCCGGTAACAGGACGGTCCTCTTGGTGGTGGGCTCCGGCTCAGACCCGAACGGCCCTGTGACCTGCGGAAACGTCGGTCGGCTCTTTTAGCTCAGCAGTTCCGGGGGGGCAAGCGCGAGCAGCCGATCGCCGCTTTGGTTGCACGACGCGTTGCACGAAGTCTCGACGTCAAGAGACCTTCCGACTTCACGATCGGAAGGTCATCGAGGGGCCGGGAGTCCTACTCACAGCCAGCCAACCCGGCTGACGTCGATCCCGGGGTTGGGCGCTCGAGTACCTCATGGCGCGCATCCCCTTGGGCGTCGGGCACGGCATGGACATCCACCCACGTAGCGATCTCACGACGGACCCCTGGCTGCTGGCCTCGTTCCCACGGCGTAGCGGGTCGTTGCGCCCACTGCGGGCGCCCACACCGCCGCCTGTTGGCCACGCCTACCGGCGCCGCGAGTGGACGGGCGTCAGTGGTCGGGCCTGTCGCCCAAGTGCCATGTGAGCGTGGAGGTGTACGCCGTGCTGTCACGCTCGCCCGCTGCCTCGGCCGGATCGCTGCCAGGGTGCCATACCCGGACAGCGCGGAAGGCCTAGCCGTCCTGGCCAAAACTCCTCCCACTCCAAGGTGACCGCCGGGCCCGGCGCGAGCGCGCAGTATCCAAAATGACGATGTGGTCACAACTGTCTAAGACCCGCGTCAATGTCGCCGCCGTCTGGACATGAGTTGTGCAGTTAGCCGGTGCTCACCGCTTCGGCTACGAGCTCGACGTCTCGCACGTGCCAACACATCCTGGAGATCAACGCATACCCCCGTGCCGGAGGAACATCCTGAAGGCTGTGAGCAGACTCGTTGCGGACAAACTTGAAGAGGGCTCGAAGTTCCTGCCGCAGCGACCGGACGCGGGCGGGAAGCAACGTTCCGCCGTCCAGCATCGACTGCACATATCGGTCGACGAGCCTTTGCCCGTAGTCGTCCGTTCCTGTCACAACGCGCATGCGGGACTCAAGAGCGGCACCCAGATCGCGGACAGCCGAATCAAACAATCCCGACTGCAGCATGACGGAGATGCGGTCCTGAAGGCTAGGAGGCGGCGTTGTATGCCGCTGAGCGCGCTTCCAGCGCAAGCCGGCCCAGCGGCATACGCCCTGACGAGACCCGCCGGGGGCCTCTCAACCGCCTGCGCCGGCTGCCCCGGCGCGACGCCGATGGCAGAATCGTCTGGCCGTGAGAGTGGAGAAGGGACCGCTGCCTCCGTCAGTCGCCGGTGGCGCTGATCGTCGCGCCTGTGATGAAGTGCGCATCATCCGAGACGAGGAATGCTGCGACAGCGCCAACATCGCTGGCGTGGGCGATGCCGAATGGCGCCCTCGCGGTGATCTTGCGGAACATCCGCTGGCGCTGCTCGGTCATATCTCCGTCCGAGAAGCGGTCCCAGGTCGGCGTGTCCCCGACGATGACGCAGAGGGAGTTCACCCGGATCTGGTGGCGGGAAAGTTCCTTGGCCAGCACGCGTGACGCGTGGATCAGACCGGCTGAAGGCAGCGCCACAGTGGTCTGGCCGGGTGTCGCGTAGCGCCCACCCTCTGACGTCACCAACAGGATCGATCCCGCTCCGCGCTCAATCATGTACGGGAGGCAGAACTGGACCGGATTCAGTTTGAGCTGGATGGTGCGGCTGATCTGAAGGCCCGCGTCCGCCAAGTCGATGGTTCCGAAGAAGCCCTGCGCGGATGGCGGCAACCCGGCGCTGGCGACGACGATGTCGATCCC
The DNA here is from genome assembly GCF_000576575.1 of Intrasporangium chromatireducens Q5-1. Taxonomy (GTDB): domain Bacteria; phylum Actinomycetota; class Actinomycetes; order Actinomycetales; family Dermatophilaceae; genus Intrasporangium_A; species Intrasporangium_A chromatireducens. Next base: position 40,037 of record NZ_AWQS01000015.1, on the reverse strand, counting down.
GCCGAAGTGTTCGATCGCCGTGCGTGCGAGCCGGTCGGCATCCGCCCGGTTCTCGAGATCCGCCGGTACGAAGATTGCCGCCCCGCCAGCTGCGCTGATCGCTCCCACGAGCTCCCGCCCGGTTGTCGCGTCGCGTCCCGACGCGACAACCGAGACACCATGTCTGCCCAACTCGAGCGCGATTGCGCCACCGAGGCCGCCCGTCGCACCCGTGACGACCGCGACCTCGGAACTGCGCGCTTCCATCGGATCGATCCTGTCGAGGATGGCTGCTCTCGACGTTGTCAGATCGGCGTCGCTACCTCGCCCGGGCGCGTTCCTTGTGGAGGAGCGACTCCCGCCGCATCGCGCAACTGCGGGAACACCTCCTGGGCGAGCAGCCGAACGGACGTCTTGGCATCCTCGAACGGCATTCCAGCCCAATGGGCCCGGAGGACGAAGTGGTCCACGCCGATCGCATCGCGCCAGGCACGCATGGTCGCGAGACACTCTTCCGGGTCGCCGATGATGAAGCGCCCGGCGGCCAGTTGACCGAAGGGGCCGTAAAAAGTGTCGTCGTCGGGAAGGACGTCCGCCTGGCCCCATACCGTGTACGTCTCGTACTTGGCCCCCAGGTAGCGAGCGGCCAGTTCGTGGGCATCCTGCGAACGCGGCGCGCAGACCACCTCACGAAACAGCGGCGTCTGACTCGGCTTAGGAAGTCCCACTCGGGCGCGCTCTTCGTCGAAGACCTGGGTCTGCCGCATGACGGTAGACAATGGCGCATGCGGGTTGATGAGCCAAGCGTCCGCGAGGCGCGCGGCCCGGCGAACCGCGACGTCACTGTTCGCCCCGATCCACAGCTCTCGGGCTCGCGGAGGACGCACCGACATCGTGGCGGCACGCAGTCTGCACCATGGCCGGTCCGCGTCGGTCGGCTCACCGGATAACAGCGACCGCAGGACCTTCACATTGGCTGTGAAGCGCTTGCCGGCCTCCGACTTGGGCACCCGAACGCGTCATACTCGGCGTCGCGGTAACCGATGCCGACGCCCACGGTGAGGCGACCACCCGTCACCACAGCCAAGGAGGCGATGTGCTCGGCGGCCTCCGCCGGGTTCAGCAGCGGAAGCAGCAGTAGGCCGATCCCGAGCTCCATGTCCCCGGCCTCCACAGCGAGCCGGGTCAAGGTGACGATTGTGCTCAGTTGCGACGTCTCGCGTGTTAGGAAGTGCTGCCCCGTCCACAGTGAGTCCCAGCCGAGGTCTCGAACGCATCGCACGAACTCGACCTGCTCGGCGAGCATCACCCCCGGATCGCTCTCGGATGGATGCTGATTGGGCACATAGACGCCGAATCTCATCGGTTCTCCTCGTCTCTCTGCGTCACCATGCGGCCCAGAGATCTCCTCTCCCTAGGCGGCTTGCGCCGTCAGGAGGCATGATGCTTGAGCCGAGAACCATCGGTAGGAAGAGCGCGACCCCGGTCGGGATGAACGAAGCCATCCCGACCGGGGCCAGAACTGATCACGCTCGGAGTCGACCGCCCTACCGCCGTGGACGGATCCGACCTACTTGCTGGCGACCGTCGCGATCTCCGTGTTGATCGCCTGCTTGAGCACGTCCTCCCCGAGGTTGGTGCCACCGACCTTGTTCTGGAACTCGATAGTCGACTTGGCCGCCGCCTCGTCAATCACGGGCGACGCGGGCCAGGACGGAACGTTCGCCTTGAACACCTTCTCATAGAGGGCCGGGTCGAGCTTGCCCATGTACTTCTGCGCTGCCTTCGCCGCCGCGTCCGGGTTCTCGTGGATGTCCTTCTGCGCCTTCGCGAGGGCGCGGGTGAAGCACTGGATGTCCTGCGGCTTCTGCTTCAGGACGCGATCACTCGTGAAAGCGACGATGTAGAGGTTGTGGGCAAGGGGCTTGTACTCGCCGTTCGCGAGGTTGAAGAGGAAGGCGCCCTTCCCCTCCTTGATCGCGATGTCGGACTGCGGCGACGAGATGGCGATGGCGTCGTACCGGTTGCTGACAAAGCCGGCAACGCTGTTGGCGCCGCCGCCGCTCGCCGTGATCCTCATGTCCTTGTCGGGGTCGAGGCCGGCCGTGCGGGCCAGGTACCGCACGAGCAGGTCGCTCCCGCTACCGGCGCCCGTAACACCGATTCGCAGACCCTTCAGGGCCGCCAGTTTCTGCTCGTCGGACGACGTGGCGGTGAGACCGAGCTTGTCCAGGACGGACTGCTTGATGACGACGTTGGTGCCCATGTACTCGACCTGGGCGAAGGCCGTCACGGGCGCACCTTGGCTCCGGGCGACGAAGACCTCCGCCGCAGTCGAGAGCGCGACGTCGACACTTCCGCTGACCGCGCCGGCGACGATTCCCGAGCCGGTGCTCAGGTCGACCGTCTCCGGGACCAGCCCTTCCTGCTCCAGATATCCCGCCCCTTGGGCGACATAGAACGGAAGGTAGACGAAGCTCGGCGCAGCCTGAGCGATTCGGATGGTGTCGCCCTTGCAGGTGCCAGAGGCAGCTGCAGCGGGCGCGTCTGACTTGGCCCCGGCATTGCCGCAACCGGCGAGGGCGATCACCGAGGCGACACCCACCGAGGCAAACATGAGCGCGTGGCTCCTTTTCATGACTTTCCCTTCGATACGGCGCAGGGTGCGCCCAATGGTGGAAACCGCAGGTCCGACCGCCCACGAGATCGGACGACGGATCGCAAGGCATTCGGGAGGGGCTTCTTTCACGTGAGACGTGTTCCCATGCCTTTTGTGGTCGGCGGGCGCCGCTGGAGGCCCGCCGGCCATCTCATTGGCGACGGCTGGTGATCTTCTCGGACCAGTCGACCAAGAAGTTCAGGAACGTCGCGATGATCATCAGGATGAACAGCGCGGCGAAGGTCGCCGAGGTGTTAAATGTCCCGGCCGCATGCGCCAGGAGATACCCGAGGCCCTTGTTGGACGCCACGATTTCGCCGACGACCGCACCGATGAGGGCATAGGGGACGGCCAGTCGGAGCCCGGTGTAGATCCACGTCGCTGAGCTCGGCAGAACCACCTTGAGAAGGAGGTCCGACCGCTGCCCACCCATGACGCGCACGACGTCGACGAGGTCATCGTCGACCGCCCTGACGCCCGCATAGGTGTTGTAGAAGACCAGGAAGAAGCAGACCACCGCTGTCAGGACGACCTTTGAGAGCAGGTCCACCCCGAACCAGAGGATGAACAGCGGAGCGAGCGCAATCTTGGGCAGCGAGTAAACCGCGGTGACCAACGGGTCAATGAGTTCTGCCAACCACTTGACCCGTCCGAGGACGAAGCCGAAGACGACGCCGCCGAGCGCGCCGAAGAAGAGCCCGAGGGCCATCTCGGTGAGCGTCGCCTCGAGGTGCGTGAGGATCTCTCCCCTGGAGATCCAGCCCCACAGCACGTCCCAGATCGCGGAGGGCTTGGAGATCCAGAACTCATCCACCCAGCGGCCGGACGCGACCTGCCAGACCGCCAAGAGGACCGCGACCATGCCCAAGCGGCCGAACTGGATGGCGCCAATGTGCAGCCATCGGTCACGGCCCGATCGCGGCGTGTCGAGCCATACCGTCTCTTCCGACTCTCCGGACGTTGCGGTGACAGGGTGGGTTGGGGCCTTCACGGCCTGCACGTCGATCATGTCAGCGACCTTCTTCATACCTCGTCACCTGCGTTCAGGTCCTCAGCCAGAACCGACCACAGGTATTCGTTCAGTTCGTTGAACCTCTTCTGGAAGCGCAGCTTCGAAAGGTCCCTTGGCCGTGGCAGGTCGATCGGTACGTCGACCTTGACCCGTGAGGGTCGCGCGGAAAGGACGACGACGCGGTCGCCGAGAGCGACTGCCTCCGAGATGTCGTGGGTGATGAACACAACGGTGCTCTTGGATGCGCTCCAGATCCGCAGCAACTCCTGCTGCATGATGGCTCGAAGCTGCGCGTCCAGCGCTCCAAACGGTTCGTCAGCAAAAATGACTTCCGGCTGGTACACCAGAGTGCGCGCCAGGGTCACGCGCTTCCGCATGCCTCCGGAGAGCTCGCTGGGCAGTGCCTTCTCGAACCCCGCGAGACCGACGAGCTGGATCATTTCCTTGACGCGCTGCTCGCGCTCGGCCTTGGCCGCCCCGCGGATCTGTAGCGGCAGTTCGATATTCGCCTTCACCGTCCGCCACGGCATCAGGTTGTCCTTCTGCGTGATGTAGCCGACCTTGGTGTTGGGTTCGGGGACGGGCGCTCCGTCGTAGAGCACCTTGCCTGCCGAGGCCCGCATCAAGCCGGCGGACATGTTCAACAGCGTCGACTTTCCGCAGCCGCTCGGACCCACGACGCAAACAAACTCACCCTCGCGGATGGTCAGGTCGAGCCCCTCCATCACGGTGACGGCTTCGCTCCCACGATGGAAGCGCTTGCCAAGGCGCTGGAACTCGACCTTGGGCTGGGCCATGGACTGGACCGCCTGGGGTGCCATGGCCGTGCTCGCGTTCGGCATCTCTCGATCCCTACTCTTCTGACTCCTTGACCCACCGCAGGCTGCCAAGGCCGGACATCGTTGTCGAGGAGCTGGGACAGGGGTGTCGTCCATCACTCCACAGGACGAGACTGACATCGACGTGAATGTAAGTCAATAGGCGAGCGGGTCTATTTCAGCATTTCGTATCGGCGGCCGGCGGGGGACGCGCGGAGGGGCCGACCCAAGGCCGGCCCCTCCTCCGCACAGTCGGTAGCACCTCGAGTTCGCGCGGGTAGGTCATGGACGTTTGGATGGTCTGGTGTCCCAGCGGTGGGTGGTCCAGGCAATGCGGATGAGTCGGCGGATGATGATGATCGCGTTGGCCAGGGCGATGAACGCGGCGATGACGCGGGTGCGTCGTTCGGTACAGGTCTGCAGCTTCTTGAAGCCGCGGGTGTGCCAGGAGTGGGTTCGTTCCACGACCCAGCGGGCACCGGCCTGGAGGGGGAAGCCCTTCTGGCTGATGACGCCGGTGCAGCCCAGCTCGTCGAGCAGGTCGCGAGTCTTGGCGGAGTCGTAACCGGCGTCCAGGTGCACCGTGATCCGATCGGGCAGTCCGACACCCATACCCTGGTCGAAACGGCCCAGCCGCTCGAGGGTGGGCCGCAGCAGGGGAGAGTCGTTGCGGTTGGCCGGCGCGATGACGCACCCGATCGGGATCCCGGACGCGTCGGTCATCGCCGAGCGTTTCGTGCCGAGCTTGCCTCTCTCGACAGGGGATTTGCCGGCTGCTTCGCCGCCGCAGGGTGCCTTGACCAGGCACCCGTCCACGGTGACGTTCTCCAGGTCGAGGCCGACCACCCGGTCGTAGGCGGTCAGGCACAGTTGCTCGAGCTGGTCGAAGACGCCGGCGGTGATCCACTCGTCGCGGCGGGTGCGGATCGTGGTGGCCGAGCACGTCGAGTCGGCGATCTTGGCGTAGGCGGCGCCGAACACCAAGACCTGGACGAGCTTGTCGAACACGATCCGGTCGCGGATGCGCGGGTTGTGGCACCCCAACGGGTGCGTATCGGCGATCGGTGGGATCAGCGCCTGGAACTGGTCCCAGATCGGCTCAATGATCCAAGATGGGACCGCGGGCACGGTGATTCATGAGTAGCAGCGTTTTTCTCACAAATCACACTGGTAACAGGCGCCGTGCCCGCCCCCGGCGACGCCACGCCGTCACCTACCCGCGCGAGCTCCTAGACTGTCGCGGCGTCCTGGTTGCTGATGTGCTTGCGAATCCTCCCCCGCAGATAGGTGAGGTGTTCGGTGATCGCCGCCTCTGCTGCCCCAGGATCCTGCTCCGCAATCGCGGCGACGATGTGGCGGTGCTGCGCGAACGTGTCGCGACCGACCTCCGGCGACAGGTCCAGGTAGCTGACCGGCTCCGACTCACGGTGGAGCGCATAGACGAGGGCCGCAAGAATGCGGTTGCCAGACATGCGAGCGATGCTGATGTGGAACTGTGCATCGAGCTCCGCGACCATCGGGTCGTCCACGGTGCGACGCTTCTGCTCAGCGAGCAGCTCCTGCAGCTCCTCCAGGTCCTCGTCGGTGCGGTTCGTGGCGGCCAAGGTGGCGGCGGGCACTTCGAGGTACTGGCGCACGATGGCGACCTCGTCGAAGCTGATGCTTCCGAGCCGGAGCAGGTTGTGCATCGACTCCTGCACGACTTGGCCAAGAGCGGTGTGGTCGACGGCCTGCACGAAGCTGCCTCCCCCCGCGCCAGGGACCTTGCGGATCAGACCCTGGGACTCGAGGGCGGAGAGCGCCTCGCGAATGGTGGGCCGACTGACGCTGAACTGACGAGCCAGCTCGGTCTCCGCCGGGAGCCGGTCGCCTGTGCGCAGCTGACCGTCGAGGACCGCCTTTCGCAGGGCATCCTCCACCTGCTGCCGAGGGCGCAGTACCTTCCGGCCCAGGATTGGCGTACTTGTGCCCCCATTGACACGATTGAGCTCTGGCATTTGTCCTCCGCTTCATCCCCCCGAATTGCTATTCGTCTGACAGTTTACACAATGGTGTTCTCGGTGGTGGACAAGACGGCTTCCGGCGCGCCTTCACCCTTCCCGCTCGTGCGAGCCGACCTCGCTCCGCCGCACGAGGAACACCGACAGGACGAGGAGCGTGGCGGGCAGCCAAAAGACAGCCGCCAACCCCAACGCTCCGGCGAGCGAGCCCGCGCAGATGGGGACCAGGATGAGTCCCAGGCGGTTGCCGCTCAGTCGAATGCTGACGGCAGTACCGCGCAACGTTGCCGGGGTCTGTGCGGCCACCCACGCCATCGTGGCAGGTTGGCCGACCCCCAGGCCGAGGCCGGCCAGACACATGGCGACGAACAGACCCGGGACCGGATCGGAAGTCATGCCCCACAACGGAATGCTCGCGACACTGAGGGCGGCGAGGGCCATCGTGCCCATGAGGAGACGACGTCGTGAGAAGCGAGCGATGAGCCGCAGCATCCAGAACCGGATCAGCATTGAGGCGACGCCCTGGGTGGCCAGCAGCAGACCCACGGTTCGCACCGAGAGCCCGTGCTGCTGGCCGAAGACCGGGAGGTAGGCGCTCAACAGGTCTACGCACGTCAGCACTGTGAGACTTGCCAGCATCGCTGTGGGCACGGCGGGAAGCTTCATCACGGCACTGAACGCGCGACGCCGGGGCGAAGCCTGGGGTGCCGGTCGTGCGATCAGTGCACCGGGACGGAGACGCAGGCTGATTGCAGATATTGTGGCGACGACGGCCAGTCCGGCTGCGAACGCCAGCACCAGGTTGCTTCGGGGGACGTGAAGCGCCACCGACTGCGGAGTGCTGGGAACCTGTCCAATGATGAAGCCAGTCACTGCGGGACCCACGATCTGGGCGACCGCATTCACCGTGGTCAGCGTGGCGAAGCGCATCTCACGTCGCTCGGGCTGGCTCCCCTTCGCGATCAAAGTCTGACCGGCCGCGACGAGGGAAAGGTGCCCGAGGCCCAGACCGGCGCTGCACACACCGAGCACGACGAGGTTCACTGGAGCCATCAAGGCGACCAACGTCGTCGCCACGAGGACGCCGCCCATGATGAGGAAGCCGGTTTCGCCTCGCCTGTCCACCGCCTTGCCCATCGGAATCGCTGCGGCGAGAGCCAGCGTCGAGAAGGCGGCGGCGACAAGGCCCACCTCGAATGGCCCAGCCCCGGCAGCCAGACTCTCGTAGGTGAGAAGCGGCCGAATCGAGGAGCTGATGAACTGGGCGATGCCTGTGATGACCATCAACCGCACGAACCAACGACTGGCGATCTGCGAGATCCAGCCTGCCCTGCCTGGGATGGCGCCGTCCATCCCGTCTGTGGTCATGCTCGGGGGGACAACTGCTGGATGAAATAGCTGATCACCCAGGCGCTCGCCAGTGGTTGCTCGAGGATGAGGTGGTGCGTGGCGTCCGGAACCTCGATCAAAGACCCCTTGGGCCCGAGCTCGACCGGTATGCGTTCGGCCATCCGTTGGTCGACGAACCCATACTCCGCCTTGACCCAGATCGTGGGTATCTCGGCTCGGATGAGGAAGTCGTCGGAGACCTGTGGCCGGTCGTAGATCCGAGGGTCGAACTTCAGCTCCCATCGCCCTTCGACGTTCCCATAGGCGAACTGCACGATGTGCGTCATGACCTCGTCCGGAACGGCAACGACCGGTGGGAACGTCTTGTATCCAGCGACCGCCTCGGTCCACGTGTCATACGACCGGACCGGACGTGAGGCGATCTTCGCCCGGCGGTCCGAGTAGCCTTGCTCGCTCCGGCGAAGGGGGCTATCGAGAGCCATGACCCCTGCGACGTCGGTGAGGCCGCGCTGGGCGGCGTTCACTGCGACGAGGCCTCCCATGCTGTGGCCCACGAGGACAGGTTGATGGCACAGTTGGGCGGCGACTGCCGCCGCCTCATCCGACCAGCCGTCCAAGGTGTAGGCCTGGCGACGGGAGCTCTCACCATGGCCCGAGAGGTCGAGTGCTACGACGCGCCGGACACCTGTGATGAGCGGCGCCAGGTGGTCCCACCAGCTCCGCTGCGCGGCACCGCCATGAATGAGGACGAGGTCCGTTCCGGTCGGTTCACGGTCCGGCCAGACGCTCACGGCAATCTCGTGGTCGTCGACCTCGATCACCTCGCGAGTGGGTACCTGGGCGTACGCTCTCGTCCAGGGATCGACGCTGTCCTGCTCGAGCGTCAGGCTCATCGGGTTGCCTCCTTCACGGCATGTGTCTGCACCATCGGCAGGACCTCCGAGCCAAGCAAGGAGATCGACTCCTGCACCCACGCCTCTGCAGTGCCGGGCAGGCCCACTTGGAAGACGAAGTCGTCGAAGCCGAGCGCGCGGTACTCATCGATCTGCCGGGCAACGGCGCTGGGGCTACCGACGATGGCGCGCCCTGCGGGCAACCGTGGACCGGCGCCCTGCGCGTGCCCCTCTCCCACTACCTGGCTGAAGATGCCCCACTCGCCGAGCACTCGATAGTAGGAGTCGAAGGCGTCGACAAAGCGCTGGACCGCGAGCTCATCGGTTTCCGCCACCAGGCAGTGACGGAAGAGGGGACGGCGGCTCACGTCCTTGCCGGCCCGGAGAAGCGAGTCTTGGAAGACGCTGCTCAGGTCGGCCAGGACCTCTTGGGGAGTGTGGCTGCTGGCAAGCCAGGTGTCACCCAGCCTTGCTGCCCGGCGAACAGCCTTCTCTGAGCTGGCGCCCACCCAGACCGGGATTCCCTGCTGCCGAACCGGGCGGGCCAGCATCCGCACGTCGTGAAGTTCGAAGTGGCGGCCGACGAAGTCGAACGGCTCGTCCGACCGCCACAGCTGCTCCATGATCCGGAGACCTTCTCGGAACCGACTGACGCGCTCGCTCATCGGCACGCCGAAGGCAGCGAACTCCCGAGGCGCCCAACCAAGCGCGGCACCCACGATGAGGCGTCCCCCGGACAGGTGGTCCAGACTGACGAGGGCCTCGGCCAGCGCCACGGGGTGGGCCAGGGGCAGCAGATAGATCCCGCCCAGCTCGACGGACTTCGTCGCCGCGCAGAGGCGACCGAGGAAGGCTGTCGTGTCGAGCACCGGCCAGGGAGCGCCGAGGAAGTGCTGTCCCACCCAGACCGAGCTGAAGCCGGCCGTCTCGGCGGCCGCGGCTCGGGACAGGTGGGCGTCCAGTCGACGAGGAGGATTGGCCTCCGCCGGGTCGAGCCACCCGGACAGGAACAGACCGAATCGCACGTCGCCCGCACAGATTTCACGAGAGCCCGTCATCGGCGATTCCTTTCGTCACGAGTCGCCGCTCCTCTCGGCAGCTGCCGTGCCCCTTCACTCGGGGCGGCACTTCACGAGAAGCGGCATGACTCCCTCCTGGACGACCTCGTCACGCTGGTTCATGAGCTGGTATCGCCGGCGGAGGACGCCCCGCTCGCCGTCACTGGTCAGCTTCTTGTCCTCGATCAGCACCTCGACGCGGATGGTGTCGCCGTCGAACACCGGACCCCTGAACCGCCAGTCCTCGATGCCAAGGAGAGCGATCGTCGAGGCTTCGAAGACGCCAAGCCGCGTGATGAGTCCGGTCAGCACGCTCATCCCGAGAACGCCGTGGGCGATGCGCTGACCGAACGAGCTGTCAGCCGCGAACTGCGCGTCGGTGTGAATCGGGTTGTAGTCGCCGGAGAGCCCGGCAAAGGTCGAGATCTCGGCGAGGCCGATCGTGCGGCTCGGCGTGGTGAAGGTGTCACCGACCTCGAAGTCCTCGAAGTAGAACGCCGGCTTCTGAACCTTGCCCATCATTGTCCTCCTTCCTCGGGTCCGCTGGTCCCGAACGTTCTGCTCTTGATCATTCGAGTGGACGAGTAGGTGGCGACTATGTCGCCCTTGGTGTTGCGCACGACATTGTTCGTCTTCACCACCCCTCGGTCTCCCTTTGAGGTCAGCCGCTTGGAAACGAAGTTGATCTCGGTGTAGATCGTGTCTCCTGCATAGACGGGCGCCTTCCACGCGGGGGTGAGCTCCATCAGCGCCAGACCCGTCCCTCGGGTCACACCGGCGGCCAGGATGAGGCCCTCGGCCAGCGACAGGGTGAGCATCCCCGGTGCGATACGACCGGAGTAGTGCTCAGGTCTGCTCACGTACTCCAGATCGGTGAAGGTCGGCGTGAGGAAGCCACAGAGGGTCACGAACGCCGAGATCTCATAGTCCGTGACCGTGCGCCTCGGCGTCTCGATCCACTGCCCGTCCTGGTAATCCTCGAAATAGAGCGGCTCCATCCCGAGCCCCTAGTAGGACTTCGGCATCCCCAGCACCTTGTGGCTGAGGTAGTTGAGGACCATGTTGGGTGACACGGGCGCGACCTGGAACACGCGGTTGTCGCGGAACTTCCGCTCGATGTCGTACTCCTTGGTCAGGCCGAAGCCACCGTGCGTCTGCATGCATGCCTCGGCGAGTTCCCAGGACGCGTCCGCCGCGAGGTACTTCGCCATGTTGGCGAGCGCGGGCGCGTTCTCGGCACGCGCGTCGTATGCCGCAGCAGCCTTCCAGCGCATGGCGTCCGCTGCTTCGAGGTGGGCGTAGCCCCGGGCGATCGGGTGCTGGATCGCCTGGTTCGCGCCGATGGGCCGGCCGAAGAGAACGCGCTCATTCGCGTACTTGACCGCCTTGTCGATGAACCACCGGCCGTCGCCGATGCACTCAGCCGCGATGACGATCCGCTCCGCATTGAGACCGTCGAAGAGGTACCGGAACCCCATGCCCTCCTCGCCGATGAGGGACTCCTCCGGCACCCGCAGGTTGTCGATGAACAGCTCGTAGGTGTGGTGGTTGAACAGCAGCGGGATCTTGCGCATGGAGAGCCGCTTCGGATCCACGTCGCGAATGTCGATGAGGAAGCAGGAGATGCCGAGGCCGGGCTTCTTCGGGTCGGGAGACGGGCTTGTACGCGCCATGATGACCATCAGGTCCGTGTAGGCGGCACGCGAGATGAACACCTTCTGGCCGTTGAAGACCCACTCATTGCCCTCAAGGCGCGCAGTCGTCGCCAGCTTTGACGTGTCGGTGCCGGCGTCCGGCTCGGTCAGGGCGAAGGTGGTCAGTCGCACATCACCGCTCGTGATCTGCGGCAGCCACTTCCGCTTCAGTTCCTCCGAGCCATGGCCCACCACGATGCCCATTGCGAACATGGCCGCGTGGATCGCCGCGCCGGCTCCCCCCGACCGGTTGATCTCCTCGGTGATCACTGATGCCTCGGTGACACCAAGGCCCCAGCCGCCATACTCCTCGGGGATCATGACGGCGTGCAGTCCCGCCTTCTCGGCGGCCTTGGCGAACTCCTCCGGGAAGCCCTCCTTCTCGTCGACTTGCTGGTAGTACTCGTTCGGGAATCGCGAGGTGACCGCCTTGGCGGCCTGGAGCACATCCTCCAGACTGGCCTTGGTCGTCTCGTTCGTGTCCACAGCGGTCATGGTGTTGTCAGCCTTTCCAGTTGCTGCCTTGGCAGATGTCATGCGGTGGCGCCGGCAGGCACGATGGCGCCGAACGCCCCGCGCTCCGCCACCTTGTTGATTTCGGTTGCGTCGAGCCCCAGTTCACCCAGGACCTCGTCGCGATGCTCGCCCAGACGTGGCACGCGGGCGGGAGCGTTCACCGCGAAGCCGGTCGGATCGGTCGGCTGCCGGAGCGTGCCGCCGATCGTGTCGTCGACCTCGATGAAGGTGCCGCGCGCGCGGAAGTGGTCATAATCGGTGACCTCACTCATGGTGAGCACCGGGGCGACCGGAACGTCCGCCTCGGTCAGGGTCCGGACCACCTCTTCACGGGTGAGCCTCATGCTCCAGTCCTCGAGCAGCGCCTCGACCTCGTGCTGTCGACTCGCGCGTTCCACGTACGTCGCGTAGCGCGGGTCCGTTGTCAGTTCCGGACGTCCCATGGCCTGGCAAAGCCTGGCCCAGAAGTCGTCACGGTTGACGCCGACGTTGAAGAACCCGTCCGACGCCTCGAAGGTCCCATAGGGGACACCATGGAAGTCGTTGGCTCCGGCCACCTTGGACAGTTCCGCGGAGCTGGACTGCACCCGGGCCAGGGCGACCGTGGCCAGAGGGAGCGCACACTCGGTCAGCGCCAAGTCGACCAGGCGGCCTTGCCCGGTGATGTCCCGTTCCCGCAGGCCGAGCAGCACCGACGAGTGGGCCGTCATGCCCGTGACGATGTCGCCGAGCGCGAAGCCGCACCAGGTGGGTCGGCCCTCCCGGTCCCGGGTGAGGGCTGTGGTGCCCGACACTGCCTCGGCCACCATGGCGAGGCCGGCCCGGTTCGGATCCTCGCCGGTGTTGTAGAGCCCGAAGCCGCTCATGCTGACCACGATGAGCGACGGGTAGCGCTCGCGGAGCTGTTCCGGGTGGATGCCCAACCGGCTCAGGGCCCCGCCCCTCATGTTCGTGAGGAACACGTCGGCGTCCTGCATCAGCTCGTGGAAGAGTTCGGCACCGGCCGCGTTCTTGAGATCGAGACTGATGCTGCGCTTGCGGCGGTTGAGCGACGCGAAGTAGCCGGACATCGTCCCCTGCTCCGTGACCCGGATCGGCTCCCGGCTGCGCGTCAGTTCCCCCTGTGGGGGCTCGACTTTGACGACGTCGGCCCCCTCGTCAGCGAGGAGCATGCCGCAGTACGGGCCGGCGATCAGGTGGCACAGTTCGACGACTTTGATACCGGCGAGCGGTCCACCGGTGACCTGGTTGGCGCTCATCAGGCGATCACTCCTTGGTTGGGACGGGACAGGACCTCGACGAGCCGCGATACGGGAGCGTCGGTAGCGAGTTCGTTGACCGCCTCCCAGAGCTGGTCGGCGGTGACTTCGGAGCGGCCGCTGCGGAGGCAGTCACCAGCCTTCGCCTTCAGTTCCTCAACGGTCAGCCGGCGCTCCGGGCTGCCGGAGACCGTGTCGGTGACGAAGGACCGTTCACCCCCGTCCTTAAACCGGACCTGGGCGGTGACGGGAGCCATCGAGAGGAAGTCGACGTCGTCGGTCGCCACGACGTTGATACGTTCGGCGGCAAAACCGCCGACGTCCGGGTCGCGGCGCGCCTCGTCACTGAAGTCTCCGATCAGCACGGCGCCACGGTGCAGGGCGACGCTGGTCGTGTAGGCGATACAGAACTGAGCATCGACGAGGTTCGCCGTCGCGGGGTCATATGGCCGCCCCACCATGTTGACGGCCTGGCCGCTGGTGACGAACGTGAGCTCCTCGACGTCGTCCGGTTTCACACCTGCGGCGCGCATGCTCAGAGCGAGGTCGATGGGTGCGTGGGTGAAGCGACAGGCCGGGTAGGGCTTGAGGCTGAGGTCGCTCAGGTATGCCGCTGTCTCGGCCCCGTCGAGCAGGACCTTGGCGTCGAAGTCGCCGTCCTGGTAGAGGTTGATGAACCCGGCCCGCCCCTCGAAAACGTTGCGCGGCCCATCGATTCCCGCGCCGGCCAGAGCCGCGCCGAAGAGGACGTCCTTGGCGACCATCGCCGGCTGGAACCGCTTCGCCAACGTCCCGTCGATGATGGACTGCAGGCTGCCGGAGGTCTGTGCGAGTTGGTGACCGAGCAGGCTGACCGCCTGGTCCGTGTCCCAGCCCCGCAGACGCGCGACGGCGAGCGCCGCGCCGATTCCCCCGCTGACGACGCTGTAGTTCCACCCCCGGCTGCCCTTCGGTCCGCCGGCGCGACCAACGCGCATCGCACCGTCGAGACCAACCGTCAGGGCGGTGAGGAACTCCCGGCCGGCGCAGTCTGCTCGGTGCTCCTCGAGGTCTGCGAGCAGGGCCGGCAGGACGACACTGGCGGCGTGCAGCGGCACCTTGTCGTCGGTGTCGTCGTAGTCTAGGGCGTGCAGGGCGCCGGCATTGAGCAGCGCCGCGAAGGGTCCGGGCGCCGTCGAGCCGACCCCCCACACCGTTGCCTTCCCCTCGCCCCAGCCGGCGAGGGCCTGCCGCGCCTCGGGAACGCCCGGGGACTGCACGCCGCCGAGGGCCACCGCCAACGTGTCGTAGAGGACCTCGATGGCGGCCTGGACGGTCTCGGGTGCCAGGTTGGTGAAGTCCTGGCCCACGGCATGGGTGGCGAGCGAGTGCGCGATGTCAACGCTGCTGCTCATGGCGCGTCCTCGTCGATCTCGAAGTCGAAGAGCCTGACCGGCTCCGTGTCACGGATCTTCAGCTTGACCCGCATATCGGGCCGCAGCCGGTCCCAAGGGGCGAGGATCCTGCTCAGGCAGCGCACGCCTTCATCGAGGTCGACCAGACATAGGACGTATGGGGCCTCGTCCGCGAACGTTGCGGGCGCTGCCGAAACCTCGGTGAAGCTGTAGAGCGTGCCCCGCCCCGTCAGGTCCACCCACTCCAGATTCGAGCGCCAGCAGTCCGGACAGATCGGCTTCGGTGGAAAGGTGATGTGGGAGCAGTCGAGGCACCGGGTGGTCCGGAACACGCCCGTATCCAGCCCGTCCCAGAACGGACGAGTGAACGGCGTGACCCGAGGAGGGTAGGCCAGCGTCTCCTGCATCTGCTTCTCCGTGCCGATCGTCATCGTCGCTCCTCAAGCTCCCTGGGCCGCAAGGATGTGCATCATCGTGGCGTTGTAGTCACCGAGCTCACCGGTGACCGCACCGAGGGCGGCATCCTTGACCTGCCGCTCGCCGGCCTCGCCTCGCAGCTGCTCCACGGCCTCGTACACGTTGTAGAGCGGCGTGACGTGTGGCGGGTGCCCGCGGCTGGCGCACCCGCCGGACGGCGAGATGGGGAGCTGACCGCCAATCGTCGTGGCCCCGGCCGCGGCCGCCGCCCCGCCGGTTCCCTTGGGGAAGAGCCCGATCGACTCGCTGAGGATCAGCTCGACGATCGAGCACGGCGCGTAGATCTCGGCGAAGTCGACATCCGCCGCCGAGATGCCACATCCGTCGTAGGCCTTGCCCGAGGCGATCTCCGCCGACTCGAACCAGGTGAGGGGACGGGGGCGGCTGGAGACCTGGTGGATGCCCTCATGATGGAAGCCCCGCGACACGACGTCGACGTACCGGTTTCCCAGTGAGCGCGCGATCTCGGGGGCTGCGATGACGATCGCCACCGCACCGTCGGATCGCGGCGGCACATCGAGCAGACCCAGCGGCTTCACGATGTCCCGGGCCTCGATCACGTCCTGAACCGTGATCGGCTTGCGCATTTGCGCAATCGGGTTCATGGAGGCGTGGAAGCGATTCTTCACCGGGATCGTGGCCAGCTCTTCCCGAGTCAGTCCGTACTCGTGCATGTAACGCACCGCGTTGAAGGCGTACCACGCGATGGGGGTGACCCCGAACGGCACATGGAAGTCCACATCGCCGACCGCGCGCATCGACCAGGTCATGTGCTCGCCAGTCGGGATGTGAAGCTCCTTGTTCACCCCGAGGGCCACGGCGACCTTGGCCCGGCCCGAGGCGACGCGCTCCAGCGCGACGTCGAAGGCGATCGACCCCGTCAGCCCGTTCCCGAGGACCTCCATCAGGATGTCCCCGACCGCCATCTCGAGGTAGCCGGCCATGAAGGTGCCGAAGTAGCGCTGCTCGGCGTAGGGCCGCGGCGTCGAGAAGATCAGCGCGTCGATGTCCTTCTTGCTCAGACCGGCATCCGCGACGGCCGCCACTAGGGCCTGGAGCATCATCTCGTGCTCGAGCTTGTCGAGGTGCTTGCCCACCGGCAGCGCACCGATGCCCACTACTGACGCGATCGGCTTCATGACCCGGCCACTCTGCCCTTCATTTACCAACAAGGAATAAGACTGACATTTGATGTCTGACAGACATCAGACAGCAGGAGCGACGCCGTGTCAAGAGGCGTCGCAGCATGTGAACGCGCGGAACAGGCGCGCCACGTCGTCCAGCGTGGACAGCCGCGGCAGGTCCCAGAGGCGCTCCGCGAGTTCCTTCGCCTGGGCGTCCGAAAGGGCCGAGTTCGCCAAGGACAGGAACTTGTCAGCGACCTCGTCATCGCTCAACGGATTGTCGTGATGGCCGCGCGGGACATCGGCTGCCACGGTGATGGGATCTCGGCCGGGCACTTGGACGGTGAGCTCCGTGGGAGAGGTGTCGCGGGTCGCCCGAGCCGTCAAGTCACGTCGTTCGAGGATCCGGATGCGGTCGATGATGTCGAGGAGTTTCGGATCGCGAAGGCGGTCGGGGGCGAAGGCCTCCTCCGAGAGCCGCCCGTCCACGAGCGCCACGGCCATGAGGTAGGGCATGCTGTGATCCGCGGTTTCCCGGGTCGGTGGGCGCCACTTCTCTGCAGCGTCCCCGCGACCGCCGCCGATCGTTCGCCAGGCGTTCTCGCACGTCGCGACCTCGATGGCTTCGACGTCACCGAGCGGCACAGCGTCACGAACCTCGAGGACGAGATCGACGGGAACCTGTCCCCAGAAGCACGCCGGGTGCCGCTTGAGGCTGGCGCGCTCGATCGCCGAGGGGCTCGTCGGCGTGAGATCGAGGTCGAAGGCCGGCCAGACGCGTTCGAGCAGTCCATCCTTCCCCCCGAAGGGCTGGGAGGGACCGGTCATCCCCGCCCGAGCCAACCGGACGGCGAAGGTCGCGGTCATGGCCGCGTGCGCCGTGGCGGATGCCTTCCACTCGGACAGCTCACCGAATCGGGTCACCCGCAGCGGCAGGCTGGGCACGACCGCAAGGGAAAGCGCGTTGGCCAACTCTTGCCGGTTGAGTCGGAGAATCTTCGCTTGGCCGGCGGCAATGCCGAGGGAGCAGTAGACACCCTGATCCCAACCGCCGTCGGCGGGCACCGCCTCGGCTACCCGGGTGGCAATCTCGTATGCGAGGTAGATCGCCGTGACGGCATCGGCGCCGCTTGCCCGTGCGGCCTCTGCCATTGCGAGCAGCGCCGGGATCATGTCGCTTGGATGACCGGACACACCGAAGTCGTTGAAGTCGAGGTAGCGGTTCGCGGTGATGTTGGCGAACGCTGCCATACCCACCGGGACAGGGTCGGATTCGCCATACAGTGAGGCACTCAGCACGTCGCGCGCGCCGCGCGCGACCTCACGGGCGATCCGAGCAGGCCGGCTCCCGAACCCGCCCGCGCCGCATCCCACTGCGTCCAGAGTGTGGCGGGTGACGCGGTCCACCGCGCCAGCCGTCAGGCTGCCAAAGTCGGTCTGCTCGACGAAGTCGATGAGTGACTCAAGGACATGGTCCATGACGCCCCCTCAGGAGACCAGCGCGGCGAGGTCCGCGATGTCGTCCAGCGCGTCCAGGTGCTGGACCGTTTCGACGACACGCGTCACGCTGGCAGCGTCAAGCGGCCGAACCGCGTGGGCTGCGCAGTCCTCGAACTTGCTGACGAGTTGCTCCCAGCCGAGCGGGTTCTTCGCAGCGCCCGGAGTCTCATCGTGGCTGGCCTCCCCGTACAGCGTCTCGCCGTTTCGGAGGCTGATGCGTACCGCGCCTGCTGGAAGCTCGTCGCCCCAGTCGAACCTCTTGTCCTCCACGAACTCCACCCGACTGGCCAAAGCGCCCGTGCGAGGGTCAGCCCGGCGATCGGGCTCGAAGTCTCCGACGCCGATCGTTCCCTGGAGCAACGCGACGGAGACGGTGTACGGAATGCTGAACTTGCCGTCGTTGGAGGTCGGTGGCTGACGCCGGAGCTGGGTGGGCTCTGTCAGATACCGGGCGAAGTCACCGCCGAAGACCTCGATCCGCTCGATCTCCTCGGCGCGACCTGGGCCACCCATCAGCCGCAGGGCAGTGTCGATGTAGGCGTGGGTCACCCCGCAGCTGGGCCAGAGCTTGTACAGGATCGTTGCACCCTGGAAGTCCTCGCCCAGGTTCTCGAGCATCGCATCTCGATCCCACTCGCCAAAGTAGACGGGCAGGAAGGCGGCACGTCCCTCGAGGGGCGCGGACGTGGCCTTGACCCCCTTGGCGGCGAGCAGCGCCGAGAGGACCCCCGCCTTCGCAGCTGTCCCGCCATACATGGCGCGCAGATCGCCGCCCGTGCCGTAGGCCGTCTGCATCGTGGTGGCGGCCTGGGTGCACGCGATGCCGATGGCGTGGCTCACCTGCTCAGCGGACAGGCGCAGGAGCTTGGCGCAGGCCGCAGCCGAAGCCAGCGTCCCGACCACCGGCGTCATGAACCAGTCCTGCTTCCATGCGACGTTCTTGCGCAATCGGGCGAACAGGTCCTGGCCCAGCGCCAGCGCAGTGATGAACTCCCGGCCACCGACGCGGCCGCGCAGTTCAGCGACGGCGAGCAGGGCGGGCAGCACCGTGATGCTCGGGTGATGGCCTTCGGGGAGGTGATCGTCGAAGTCGAGCCCGTGCCCCATTGAACCGTTGACCAAGGCCGCGTTGACGGCGGGAATCTTTCCGCCGAAGCCGATGATGCTGCTCTGTTCGGCGCCTCCCCACTCCCGCGCGAGCTCGACGATTGGGGGCATGACCTCCATGAGCCCGCTCGCTCCGAGGGTGACACCCAACATGTCGAGCGTGCTGAACTTGGCTGCTCTGACCGCGTCGGGGGGAAGGTCATCATGTTTTGCGGCCGCGACATACCGCCCGAACATCGCTGCGAGATCCTCTTGGCTCATCTTTCACCTCACTGAAAAGCGCTTGTGCGCACGGATAGGGGCCCTGCGGAGCGTCGACCGGGTTCAGTTGAACCGAGGAGAACGCCGTTCCAGGAACGCGGTCATGCCCTCGTGGGCGTCGGGCGAGAAGAACGTCAGCAACTCCAGGCCGAGCGATGACTCGAAGGTCGGCATCGCCAGCCGCAGCCAGTTGTTGAGCGCGTGCTTGGTCCACTGCGCCGCGTACTGCGGGCCGCTCGCGATCCGGTCCGCGAGCTCCAGGGCCTCCTCCAGCACCCGCTCCCTGGGGACTGCCTTGCTCACAAGACCGATGCGCTCGGCCTCCCGACCGTCGATCTGGTCGGCCGTCAGCAGCAGGTACTTGGACTTGGCCATACCGCAGAGCAACGGCCAGATGATGGCCGCGTGGTCGCCGGCCGCGAGGCCGATGCGCAAGTGACCGTCGGTGACCTTCACGTCCTCGCCGATGATGCTGATGTCGGCGAGAAGGGCAACCGCCAGCCCAGCCCCCGCCGCCGGCCCGTTGATGGCCGAGATGAGCGGCTTGTCGCACTCGATCATGCCGGCAACCAGGCCGCGGGCTTCCTGCCAGACGCCGACGGCCGAGGGGAAGTCATTGAGCTTGTCCCGCTCCTCCCCCAGGTCGCCCCCCGCGCAGAATGCCCTGTCCCCGCTGCCCGTGATCACGGCGACCCGAGTGTCCGGGTCCTGCGCAATGTCGGTCCACACCGTCGCGAACTCGGCGAGCATGACCGAGTCGGCCGCGTTGTGCTTCTCCGGTCGGTTGATGCTCACAAGGAGGACGCCGTTGTCCTTTCGCTCGAAGGAAAGGCGCTCATACTTCTCAAATGTCACTGCAATCTCGCTTTCTCATTTCCGAGCAGGCCCTCGCCTCCTCGGCCCTCACCAGGTGTAGAAGCCCGCGCCCGTCTTTCGTCCGAGGTCGCCGGCCTTGACCTTCTCTCGCAGAATCGCGGGCGGTTCGAATCGTGGACCAACCGTGCGCGCCAGGTGTTCCGCAATGGCGAGCCGGACGTCCAGCCCCACAATGTCGGTGGTTCGGAGCGGCCCGACCGGATGCTTGTAGCCCAGCGTCATCGCTGTATCGATGTCCTCAGCGGATGCGACGCCCTCCTCGAGCATGCGCATTGCTTCCAGCGCCAAGGCGACCCCAAGCCGTGAGGACGCGAACCCCGGGGAGTCGGTGACCGTGATCGCGGTTTTTCCGAGGTCGGTCACCCAGCCGCGTGCCTCATCGACCAGCGACTGCGCCGTCTTCGACCCGACCACGATCTCCACGAGAGAACTCGCGGGGACCGGGTTGAAGAAGTGCAGCCCAAGGAAGCGCTCGGGCCGGCGCAACGCGGCCGCGATGGAGTCGACCGACAGGGAACTGGTGTTGGTCGCCAGCACCGCCTCCGGCGCGACCTCCTCGACCTTGGCCAAGACGTCCACCTTGAGGTTAACGGTCTCGGGGACCGCCTCAACGATCAGCTCGCAGTCGGACAGCGACGCATCGTCCGTCCCGGCGTGGACTCGCCCCGCGACCGCGTCGACGGACTCCTCGAGCTTGCCGCGCGACGCGGCTGCGGCAAGGCTTTCGTGCACCCGCTGCGCCGCTGCAGCGGCTGCCGTCTCGTCTGCCTCGATCACCGTCACGTCGCTGCCGGCGATCGCGAAGGCGTGCGCGATGCCGCCACCCATCCGGCCGCCACCGTAGACCCCAACCCTCTTGGGCACCGTCATGGCTCTGTTCCTCCTTAGTTCTCGACGTTTTCGAGGACGACGGCGAGCGCCTGCCCGACCCCGATGCAAATTGCGGCCAGGCCCCAGCGCTGGCCCTCGGCGACGAGCCGGTTGGCGAGTGTGCCGAGGATGCGGCCGCCCGAGGCGCCGAGCGGGTGCCCAAGGGCGATAGCTCCACCCCATGCGTTGACGATGTCGGGGTCGACCTTCCATGCGTCGAGGCAGGCGAGTGACTGTGCGGCGAAGGCCTCGTTGAGCTCGACCGCCCCGATGTCCGACCACTCGATGCCGGCCCGCCTCAGCGCGGACTCGGCGGCGCCCACGGGAGCGATGCCGAAGTCCTGGGGCGTGAGCGCGAACGTGCCACGACCGGCAATCCGCGCCAGCGGTCGCGTCCCGATGATGTCGGCGGCCGCCTCCGAGCCGAGCAGCACTGCGGCCGCGCCGTCGTTCAGCGGGGATGCGTTGCCGGCTGTGATTGTGCCCTCTGGTCGGAATACGGGCCGCAGCCCAGCCAGCACCTCGGTGTTGGTTCCGGGACGAATGCCCTCGTCACGCACGAGGTCGACACCGGGAACCGGGACAACGAGGTCGTCGTAGTGGCCCGCTCTCCACGCCTCGTCGGCCAACCGGTGTGATCGTGCGGCGAACTCGTCCTGACGCTTCCTGGAGATGCCGAGCCGTTCCGCCAGCTGCTCGTTGCACTCGCCCAGGGAGACCGTCCACTCCGCCGGCATCCGTGCGTTCACCATCCGCCAGCCCAACGTCGTGGACACCATCGCTGCGTCATGGGCGGGATAGGCGCGCGCTGGCTTGGCCATCACCCACGGTGCCCGGGTCATGGATTCCACCCCGCAGGCGACGACGACCTCAGTGTCGCCACATTCGATCATGCGCGAGGCTGCCATGGCTGCGTCGAGCGACGAACCACACAGGCGGTTGACCGTCGTACCGGGCACCGAGACGGGCAGTCCCGCCAGC
This sequence comes from Intrasporangium chromatireducens Q5-1, assembly GCF_000576575.1. Classification (GTDB taxonomy): domain Bacteria; phylum Actinomycetota; class Actinomycetes; order Actinomycetales; family Dermatophilaceae; genus Intrasporangium_A; species Intrasporangium_A chromatireducens. The sequence continues at coordinate 18,209 of NZ_AWQS01000015.1, read as the reverse complement.
AGTAGAGCCATCCGAGCGACGTTGCGGTTCTCCTCACCGGCGCCGTTGGCGTTACCGAACACGACCTCGTCCACCTGCTCGGGGCCGAGTGCCGGTGACTTCTTGAGCAGTTCGGTCAGGACATGCGCGGCCAGGTCGTCGGGACGCACGTCGGCCAGTGCGCCGCCAAAGCGCCCGAACGGCGTGCGTGCCGCGGAGTAGATGTATGCGTCGCTCATGTTCTCTCCTGTCGTGTGGTCAGCACTCATGGGACGCCGTTCCGAGCGACTCCGCTATCGCTGTGCGTCCCATCGGCGCGATGCGAATATCGTTGAGGATCAACGTCGTTGACTTCCACCGGTGACAAGGACCACCTTCCCCCTGACCTTCCCGTCCTTGACGTACTCGAGGGCCTCGCTGGCTCGGTCGAGCGGGAAGGTGGTGTCGATCGCGGCATCGAGCCGGCCGTCTGCCAGCAGGCCAAGGACCTCTTCCATGCAGGTACGCATGGTCTCGGGCTCGCGGTCCCGGTAGTCGCTGCTCTGCAGGCCGCTCAGGCTGATGTTCTTGACGAGGAGGTGCCCCGGCTTGATGGGATTCTGGCCGCCTGATGCGAATCCGACGATGACAATGCGTCCCTCCCATGCCGTTGCCCGGATGATCTGAGTGAGGAAGTCACCGCCCAGCATCTCGAGAACCACGTCGACCCCGTGCCCGTCGGTCGCCTGGTGAAGGTCGTCACGCAGCGTCTCGGGAGTGGAGGTGAGGACGATGTCGGCGCCCTGCCGACGGGCCAACGCCGCCTTCTCCTCGTCCTGTGCGAGAGCTATCACCGTGGCACCGAAAGCCTTGGCCAGCTGCACACCGGCCGAGCCAACGCCTCCTCCGGCACCGGTGACGAGGACGGTCTCGCCCTTCCTGAGCTGTCCTCGGCGGATCAGCCCGAAGTGGGCGGTCGAACCCACGAGGCCAATCGCGGCCGCCTCGGTGTAGTCGACTTCGTCAGGCAGGTGCATGACGAGCTCTTCGGGGACCCGCAACTGCTCGGCGTAGGCGCCGTGTTCGACCAGTGCCAGCACGCGGTCGCCCGGGCTGAGCCGCGTCACCGCGTCGCCGACGGCGATGACCCGGCCCGCCGCCTCCTTCCCCGGGCTGAACGGCCGACCCGGCAAGTTCTGGTAGGTGCCCTCGACGACGAGGATGTCGGGGAAGTTGACGCTGGCGGCGGCGACCTCGATGACGACTTCGCCAGGAGCCGGCGTGAGATCTGGGACTTCCTCTACGACGAGACCGGATGGTTCGCCGAACTCCTTGACTAGTACTGCTCGCATGTTGCATCTCCTTCTCGGTTGCCGCGGGCCGTCGCGATGGCCGGACTCACGCCCAAGGGCTTTCATCGGGGAGGGTGTGGAGCGCGGGATAGGTCAGGGTGCGCTCGGCTCCGCGCAACGCGGTCTCGATGGGGCTGGCGAGGGTGGGGATCGACTCTCCGCCACCCGGTGGGGTGACCCGGTCCGACCCATCGGTTCGGACGAGGCCGTTCGCGACGGCCTCTTCCCAGGTGGCGACGACGGCCGTGCAGACGTCTTCGCCCTCGAAGAGGTCCTCCCAGTACGCCGCTGGCCGTTCAGCGAAGCGAGCCGTCAGTGCTTCGATGACCGCGGTCTCACGCCCGCGGTCCTCGCGGAGAGGTTCGTCGAGCTCCACGAGGTGGCACAAGCGCTCCCAGAACCTCTGTTCCAGGGCCGCGCACGCAATGTGGCGGCCGTCGGACGTCGGGTAGATCTGGTAGCGCGGGCTCCCCCCTGTGAGCAGCTCTCTGCCCGGCTGGGGCCAGGAACCCGACGCTTGGTGGGCCGCGAGGTACCCGTATGCCAAGGTCTGCAGGTTGTGTGTCATGGAGACCTGGATGTGCACGCCCTCACCGGTTCGCTCCACCTGCCGAAGTGCCAGCAGGATGTTGACGACAGCCGGGTACGTGCCACCGGCGATGTCTGCCAGCACGGTCACCGGCAGGGTCGGCGCGCCTGTCTTGTCCGCCACGACGCCGAGCAGTCCCGATTGGGCGAGGTAGGTGAGGTCGTGTCCTGCCCGGCCGGCGAGCGGACCGTCGGGCCCATACCCGGTGATCGAGCAGTACACGACGGCCGGAGCGACAGCTCGAACCGCTCCATAGCCTAGGCCAAGTCGATCAGCGACCCCGGGTCGGAACTGCTCGACGACGACATCGGCCTCGCCAGCCAGGGCGAGGACCCTGTCACGCTGCTGCGGGTCCTTCAGGTCTGCGGCATACGCCCGCTTGCCTCGGTTGAGGACGGCGTAGTTGGCGCTGGCCCCGCCGAACTTCGGCTCGTAGGTGCGCATTTCGTCGCCCGGTCCGCAACGCTCGATCTTGACGACATCGGCGCCCGCCTCTGCGAGCATCAAGGTGGCGAGCGGACCGGGGAGCAAGGTCGAGAGGTCAAGGACTTTGACCCCCGAGAGGGGAAGACCAGTCACAAAACCATCTCGCGGAGCTTGAACTTCTGGATCTTGCCGCTCGGCGTCGTGGGCAGCTCCGGCACGTGCACCACCCGTTCAGGCAGGTAGTGCTTCGACAGCCCTTGGGCCACGAGGTACTCGGACAACGACTCCACGGTGAGCTCAGCCGCCTCCGGACGGGTCACCACGACGGCACAGATGCGCTCGCCCAGGCGCTCGTCGGGGATGCCCACCACCGCCGCGTTGAGCACGTCGGGGTGGTCGAAGATCACCGACTCGACGTCCGTGACGGGAACGTTCTCGCCGCCGCGGATGATGATGTCCTTCGAACGGCCCCGCAGGGAGACCCAGCCGTGCTCGTCGACGCTCGCCCGGTCACCGGTCCTGAACCACTGGCCGGGTAGGTAGGCCTCTTCGGTGGCGTCGCGGCGGTCGTAATAGCCGAGCGTCAGCGCCGGGCCCCGCACCAGCAGCTCGCCGACTTCCCCGGTGGGCAGCTCGAGGCCGTCGCCGTTGACCACCTTGACGGATGAGCCCTCGAAGACCGAGCCGTCCGTGCGCTGGATTGGGGCCGGCTCCTTGGGAGTGCTCGACATGATGATGCTGCACTCGGTCATGCCCCAAGCTGGGGCGACGTACGCGCCCAGGGCCTTGCTCGCGACCGCCGGCAGGTTCCGCGGCACCGGGGCACCGGCAATGACGAGACACCGCAGCGGCGAAGCGGGGTCGTCGACAAGGTTCGTGCGCATCATGTCCTGCAGGAAGGTGGGCGCGCCGAAGAACATGGTGACCCCCTCCTCCCGGATGACGTCGACCCCCCAGACCGGGTCCCACCGGTCCACGTAGACGCCTCGGCCGGCCAGCAGGGTCGTGAGGAGGATTCCCCAGACGAAGCCGGTGTGGTGGCCCGCAGGAGAAGCAACCAGGTGAACGGCCGGGCTGCCGTAGACGTCAGCACCGATGTGTTCCGCCTGGCGGCGTACGGAGTAGAGCAGCGTGTTGTGGTTGTGCATCGCTCCCTTGGGCTCACCGGTGGTCCCTGAGGTGAACCCGAGGTAGCAGATGCGGTTCGGGTCCGGCTCGGGGAAGGAACGGGAGGGCACGTCGGCATACGAGCTCCACAGCGACTCCTCCGGCTCAAGCTCGGTGCCGTCCTCGTCGAGGACGATGATCCGTTCGAGGGTGGGAATCTCTCGCCGAAGGGTGCGGGACAGTTCCAAGTGGTTATTGCTGCGCCAGCGACGTGGGATGACGAGGACCTTGGCCTTGCTGCGACGCAGGATGGCCGCCGCCTGGATCTCTCCATAGGCGACGGGGATACCGACATAGATGGCACCGATCTCGTTGATACCGAAGACCAGCTCCGGATACTCGATCCAGTTCGGCAGCATCAGCACGACTGCGTCGCCCTCTTTGACCCCGAGGGAGGCAAGCACACTCGCCGCGTGGTGTGCGTTCGCGTCGAACTCTCGAAACGTCCTGCTGACCCGCTGTCCGTCGGTGCGGCGCCCCACGAGTGCGACCCGATCCGGGTGCGTCTGTGCCGCCTCGGTGAGAACCGACCGCAGGGATCGGTCCTCCCACCAGCCCTCGGCCCGCCACCGGGCCGCGGTCTCGGCGTCGAGGGGGGTGTACTGCCCGTCGAGCACGTCGGTCAGCGACATGCTGGGTCGTGTCTCGGTCATGACGGATCCTTCCTCAAGATCTGGGGCGTGCTGTGCCCGACGAGACGCCGGCCGGCGGCGCGCGCCGCGGCCTGCGTGTCGACAGCGGCTCGCAGGGACACCGCGTCACGGAGCCGGCGCTCAACGGAGTATTCGGTGAGATAGCCGTAGCCACCGTGCGACTGCAGCGCGGCCGCCGCGACCTCGATCGCCTGGTCGCATGCTTCGCGGAGGACCGCGGCGGCCTGGACCGGTTCGGATGGCATCGCAGCAGCCGCGGTGAGGATGACCGCGGTGCGGGCCGCCTGGCTGAGCAGCGACTGGCGGACGGTGGGGATGGCGGTGAGGGCATCGCCGAACTGATGCCGGCCGCTCGCGTACTCGAGCGCCTCGTCCGCCGCAGCGCCCGCGATGCCGGCCGCCACGATGGCGGCGCCCAGGGCAAGGCGGATTCGGGCGGTGACGACGTCTGGGGCCCCGAGGCGGTAGAAGTTGTCCGCGGACGCATTCACGGAGACCTGGCACGTCTGGGAACCTCCGAGTCCCGTCGTCCGGACCGGTCCGGTCGACAGGCCCGCGGGCAGCACGAGGGTTGCCTCCTCGTCGCCGTCAAGAACGACTAGGTGTGGGCTCTTGCTCGCGGCATCAACCCGGTCGATGGTGCCGACCAGGTGGTCGCCCGACCAGGAGAGGTTGACGTGCGCCGAGGCGGCATCGACAACGGCAACGTTGGCGCTGCCCGCATGGATCGCCTGCACCAGTGACGTACAGGCTTCCTCCCGGCCCAGCAGGTCCACCGCCGCGTGCGCTTGGACCGACGCCCACCCGACAGCGGGCCAGGACCGACCCATGCGTTCAAGCGCCACGGCGGTGGTCAGTTCGTCGGCGCCGCCCCCGCCCATCTCCTCCGTGGCGCCCAAGGTCCACACGCCCAGTCCGGCGAGCTCGGCGATCAGCGCACTGACCTGCACCGGAGCGGCGTCCTCGAGGAGGACGGCGCGGTCGGCGGCGAGCGAGTCCAGTGTCGCGGCGAGGACACGCTGGTCGCTGTCAAGGGTTGGGCCGCGCCACGTCATGACGACACACTCACTGTGCGGTGGTCCACGCCGTCACCGCAGGCGCCGGTTTCCTGATACCCCATCATGGCCTCCTCCTCCAGGCTTGATCAGGACGTCTGGCTTGGGCCAGTCCGGAAGCCTGAGCCGCTCTTGGCCCCGAGATGGCCCGCAGCGACCATCTGGCGCAGGAGCGGCGGTGCGGCGTACCGAGAGTCAAGGGTCGCGGCGTAGGCCGCCTCTGTCGCGTTGAGATGCACGTCAAGACCGATCATGTCCAGCATCTCGAGCGGCCCGGACCGGTAGCCGAGGCCGAGTTTCAGGGCGACGTCGATGTCCTCGGCTGTCGCGAGTCCGTCATCGAGTTCCTGGATCACGTCATTGAGGTAGGGCAGGAGCAGGGCGTTGACAAGGAAGCCCGGCCGATCCTTGACCCTGACCGCGATCTTGTCCGCGAGGGAATCGACAAGCGCCTCAAGCCGATCGATGAGGCGTTCATCGGACTGCAGGGCGTGGATCACCTCCACCGTGCGCATGGCGGGTGCAGGGTTGAAGAAGTGCAGCCCGGCGCATCGCTCGGGGTGCGGCAGCGCCGCCGCGATGGCCGTCACGGACAACGCCGAGGTGTTCGTGAGGATGGGCGTGTCGTCGGCGACGACAGCGGCGACTTCGGTGAGGAGTGAGGTCTTGACCTCCAGGTCTTCGCTCACGGTCTCGAGCACGGCGTCCACGTCTGCGAGATCGCCGACTGCCGTCGTGCCCCTGATCCGGCTGAGGATCTCTGCCTTCTCGTCCTCGGTCACCTTGCCGCGTCTGATGCCGCCGTCAAGGGCCGCCGTGACCGCCGCGACACCGGCTGCAAGTCGGGCCTCGTCCTTCTCGAGCGCGATCACGGTGCGGCCCGAGGCCGCGAGCACCTGCGCGATCCCGGCCCCCATGGTGCCGAGTCCGAGGAGCCCGAACGTCGCGAGGTCGAGCGGGCTCTGGGTGTCAGTCGTCGATGGCGTCATCGTGCGTGCTCCTTAGGACCCGAACAGGCGGGTGTCGTCGTACTCGTAGAAGCCCCGGCCGGTCTTCCGGCCCAGGTCGCCGGCCGCGACCATGCGATCCACCATCGGTGGGGGGAAGAAGCGTGGGTCGCGCAGTTGCTCGTAGAGCCGCATGGCGACCTGCTGGTGAATGTCCATGCCGACGATGTCGAGCAGTCGGAACGGCCCCATGGGGTGGCCCAGGGCACCGAGGACGGCGGCGTCGATGGACTCCTTGGTGCCCAAGCCGGCCTCGAGCGCCAGGATGCAGGAGTTCTCCCATGGGATGAGGAAGCGATTGACGATGAAGCCGGGACGATCCTGGGTGACCACACTCGTCTTGCCGAGGGAGTGGAGGAACTCGATGGTCGCCTTGTGGGCCCAGTCCGCCGTGTGTCGTCCGTCGGCCACCTCGACGAGCTTCATGAGGGGGGCGGGGTTGCAGTAGTGCGTCCCGACGACCCGGCCGGGGATCCGCGAACCAGAGGCGATGCCGGTGACGGACAGAGTGGATGTGTTCGTGTGGAAGAGGGTGGATTCCGGGACGATGTCGTCAAGTTGACCGAAGAGGTCCTTCTTGAGGGCGAGGTCCTCGAAGACTGCCTCAACGACGACGTCGCTCCGGCTGAGCTCGGTCAGGTCCGTCGTTCCGTGTAGGGCGGCCTTGGCGGCCTCGGCTTGGTCCGTTGTGAGCTTCCCCTTCTTGACGCTGTTGTCGAAGAAGCCGTGCACGGTGCCGATGCCGCGTTGGAGGTTGGCCTCGTTGACGTCGAAGAGCAGCGTGCTGTGGCCGGCCCGAGCCATCACGGTGGCGATGCCCGAACCCATGGTCCCCGCGCCGAGCACTGCGACGGTCTTCCGTTCTTGGTTCATTGTGTTCCTGCCTGTCGGTGTCAACGGACGCTCTGGCCGCCGTCGATGACGACGACCTCGCCGGTCATGAAGTCTGAGGCCGGGCCAGCGAGCAGCAAGAGCCACGGCTTCAGCTCGTCGGGTTCGCCCATCCGCCGCGCCGGGATCGCGCGTACCACGTGGGAGAGCGTCTCCGGGTCGTCCCGCATCTCGGCGTTGAGCGGCGTGGCGAAGTAGCCAGGGGCGATGGCGTTGACCTGGACCCCGAAGCGTGCCCACTCGATCGCCATCGACTTGGTGAAGCCGATGACCGCGGCCTTCGAGGCGGAGTATGCCGCGTGGTTGGCGACGCCTTGGAGCGCAAAGTTGGACGCGATGTTGATGACCTTCCCGTCGCCCTGCGCGACGAGGTGACGTCCCACCGCACGAGTCGCGAGATAGGTACCGCGCAGATTCGTCGCGATCACGCGGTCCCATTCGTCTGCGGGCTGCTCGATCAGCGCTCGTGTCGCCACGATCCCCGAGTTGTTGACCAGGATGTCGACGCGCCCGAAGGTCTTCACCGTGGCGGTGACCATGGCCTCGACCGCATCCTCGTCGGTGATGTCCGTGGGGGCTGCCAGAGCGCGTCCTCCCCGCTGCTCGGCGTCAGCCACGAAGCGGTCGAGCTCCGTGCCGGTCCGCGCGGCGACGGTCACGGCGGCGCCGGCGTCGATGAGCGCGTCGGCCATCGAACGCCCCAGTCCCCGGCCTGCCCCGGTGACGATGGCGACCTTGCCGGTGAGCGATGCGCTGGTCATGAGAGGGCCTCCAGGGCGCGGGTGGTCTCACGGCCGATGAGCAGCCGCTGGATCTCGTTGGTGCCGTCGTAGATCTGCGTGACCTTCGCGTCGCGGAGGAAGCGTTCGACGCCGAGGGCGGCAAGGTCACCGTGCGGGCCGAGGATGCGGGTCGCCTCGACGGCGGCCATGAACCCGAGATCGGTGCAGGACTGCTTCATGATCCCGACCGACCCAGGTGAGATGTGCGGGTCGCGGTCCGCCTGACGTGCGACCGCGTGCAGCAGCAGCCGGCCCTGCAACAGCCGGCCGCGCAGCTCGGCGAGCGCGAAGGTGTGCTCCTCGGGGATCCGCTTGCCGTAGCGGTCTGTGAGAAAGGCCAACGTGCGGGCATAGGCACCGCGGGCCAGGCCGACCCCTTGCGCGGCGGCGCTCAGCCGCGTCTTCACCACTGAGCTCATCACGACGGGCCACCCCCCTCGCTCCTCGCCGAGAAGGTTCTCGCGGGGCACGGCCACTTGGTCGAAGAAGAGTTCGGCCGTGCTGGAGCCGTTCATTCCCATCTTGTGGAACGGTTTCCCTCGTTGGACGCCCTCCCAGTTGCCCTCGACGATGAAGGCCGTCACACCCTTGCGGCCGAGGTCGCGGTCCACGGTGGCGAAGCAGATGATCACATCGGCCCGATCACCGGTGGTGATGAACGTCTTCTGTCCGCTCAGAGACCATCCGTGCTCCGTCGGCGTCGCGGTCGTGCGCAGGCTCGCCACGTCAGATCCCGCATCGGGCTCGGTCACCCCAATGGAGCCGAAGGCGGTTCCTTGGATCAGTCCGGGAATGTACCGGCGCTGTTGTTCCTCGTTGCCGCAGAGCAGGATCGGGTAGGCGGCATGCATCTGCGTCATGAAGATCAAGCTCGTGGCGGCGCAGGCGGCGGTGATCTCCTCCATGGCAAGGGCGTACGCGACGTTGCTGTCGCCGGTTCCACCCAACCGCTCCGGGAAGAGCAGTCCGCCGAGGCCGGCCTCGTTGAGGGCGCCCACCCCCTCGAGGGCGAAGGCGTGCTCTGCGTCGATGGCGGCAGCGCGGGGGGCCAGTTCCCGGGCGGCAATGCCGCGGGCGATGGCCCGGACCTCGCGCTCCCGGTCGGTGAGTGCCCCGTCCGCGACGGGTTCGTCCACGGCCTTCTGCAGCGCCTCGTAGGCGGTCGGGTCGGTGTCGATGGAGAGTGCTGCGACGGTCAACGTCGATCCCCTTCCGTTACGAATCGTGGCGGCCGGCGCTCGAGGAAGGCCGAGATGCCCTCGGCTGATTCGTCTCCAGCGATGGCGAGGGCTGCCATGCCCGTCTCCGCGGTAAGAGCGGCGTCGAGGGAAGCGTCGCGGCCGATTTCGAGCGCCGTGAGAATGGAGCGCACGGCGACAGGGCCCTGCCGCGCGATCGTGCGTGCGATGTCCATGGCGGCCTCGTGCAGGTTGTCCGGCGCCACGGGGGGCACCGGCGTGAGGCCAAGATCGTAAGCCCGGTCGGCGTCGAGCCTGCTGCCAGTGAGCATGAGGTGCGCAGCGATCCGTTCACCCACCGCTCGCGGTAGCCGCTGGGTCCCGCCGTAGCCGGGGATCAGTCCCAGTCCTGACTCAGGCAGGCCAAGAGAGGCACGGGTCGACAGGACGGGGATGGTGGAGGCGAGGATGAGCTCAAAACCACCGCCCAGTGCCAGGCCGTTGACCGCGGCGATGACGGGGATGGGGGTCCGCTCGATCGCCCGGAAGGCGGCCTGACCGGCCCGCATGACTTCATGGGCTCGGTCTGCGCCCATCTCTGCGAGTTCCTTGAGGTCGGCGCCCGCGCAGAACGCCTTCTCCCCGGCGCCGGTCAGCACGACGGCGCGGCAGGCGGGATCGTCGGCCGCCTCCCGAACCGTATCGACGAGAAGGCCGATCACGTTGGTGTTGAGTGCGTTGAGTGCGTCGGGGCGGTTGATCGTCAGTTGCAGCACCCCGTCACACTGCTCAGTCAGCAGTTCGGTCACAGCACGGCCTCATGCTCAACGCGCTGCGACCGACCGAGAACTCCGGCCTCCACCAGGCCGCCGATGTCGTCGGGCGTGTAGCCGATATCGAGGAGGACGGACTCGGTGTCGGCCCCCAGTTCCGGGAACCGCTCATTGCGCGGGGTGGGGCAGGAGGCCAACCGGAACGGACTGCGAACAGTGACCATCGCGCCACCGGAGTACGGGACCGGCATGAGCGAACCGCGAGCGGTCACCTGTGGGTCCGTGACGACCTCAGAGAGGGACTGGACGGCCGCCGCCGGCACCTCAACGGCGGCGAGGTCGGCGAGCCACTCCGCGGCCGGACGAGTGACGAGCCGCGCGCTCACGGCCGCCGTGATGCGAGCGCGATGGTCGCGTCGGCCGGCGTTGTCCCGGAGGGCCGGGTCTGCAGACAGGTCCTCCAGCCCCACAACTCGGCAGAACCGCTGCCACATGGCGTCGTTGCCGATGGCGACGACGATGGTCCGGTCAGCCGTCTCGAAGGGCTGGTACACGGCAAGCACGGAGTCGGTGCCGCCGCTCGGCGACGGTTCCGGCTCACCGGCATGGAAGGCCGCGATGCGGGGTGCCATGAGGGCGAGGTCGCTGTCGAGCAGGGAGACGTCGATCACCTCGCCGATCCCCGAAACCCGCTGGCGGACGAGGGCGGCGTTGATGGCGATGGTGGCGCACATGCCGGTGACAATGTCGGAGAGCGCGGTTGAGACGCGCTGCGGCGCTCGGCCCTGCTCGCCGGTGACCGACATCAGCCCGGAGCGGGCCTGTGCCACCAGGTCGTACCCAGGAAGCGAACTATCCGGGCCGTCCTGCCCGAACCCGGACATCGCGCAGTAGACCAGGCGAGGATTGCGTGCCCGGACAGTGTCGCTGTCAATCCCCATCCGTTCGAGCTTGGCGGGGTTCATGTTCTGGAGGAAGACGTCCGCGGTGTCGAGAAGGCGAAGCAACGCCTCCCGGCCCTCCGGCGCTCCGAGATTGAGCACGACCGACTGCTTGTTGCGGTTGGCCGACGCGAACCACGCCGAGGCGCCGTCTACGAACGGCGGACCCCAGCCGCGGGCGTCATCCCCGCTGTCCGGCCGCTCAACCTTGATGACCGAGGCGCCGAGATCCGCCAGGTACATGGCGGCCGTCGGTCCGGCATACGACGTGGTGAGGTCAACGACACGTACGCCGTTCAACGGTCCGAGCTCAATCACCTTCAGTCACTTCCTTCGAGATTGTCGTTCGTGGGCCGGCAGGTCCGCCGTCGGAGACCACCTGCCGCAGCGGCTGGAGAACTACGCGTCGTACGCGACGAGCGCAGCGGCCGCCCGCGGGTCACCGGGCGGGGCGGGACGGGTGGACCACGCAATGTCGTCCTGGCGGGTTTCCCGAGCAATGGCGACCGCGACAAAGGTGAGGACGCCGGCGACCATGATGTAGAGCGCGAGTGGCGAGGCACCCTCGAAGCGGTCCAGCAGGGCGGTGGCCACGAACGGTACCGGCGCGCTGAACAGCAGGCCGCCCAAGGTGTAGGCGATGCCGGCGCCGCTGTACCTCAACTGGGTCGGGAACAGTTCCGGGATGAAGCTGGCCTGGGGTCCGTAGCTCAGGGCGTGGCAGAGCGGCAGCGCAATGATCAGCGCCAGGTAAATGGCTGCTGTGTTGTGCGTGTCGAGCAGCCAGAAGAAGGGGAAGCCCATCAGGACGGTGAGCGCGCATCCGGTGAGCAGCACGGGCCGGCGCCCGAACTTGTCGCACAGCCCGGTTGCCAGCGGCATGGTGAACATCTGGATCAGGGAAGCGATGCACACAGCCCCGAGGACGGTGTTTCGGCTGACGCCCTCATCGACCCCATAGGTCAGCGCGAAGACGGTGGCCATGTAGAACGGAACGTTGGCGGCAGCAACGGAGAGGGCGCCGAGTAGGACACTGGGTCCGTCCTCGCGGAACACCGTCGCTGCTGGAAAGCGCTCTTCCTGCCGCGTGGCCTTGATCTTCTTGAAGGCTGGCGAGTCCTCGATCTTCAGCCGGATGTACAGGCCGACTGCGACGAGCAGACCGCTGGCGAGGAAGGGTACGCGCCACCCCCAGGACTCCAGCTGGGCCTCCGGCAGTTGCTGAATGAGGTAGAAGAGCCCCGTGGCGAGGACGAGCCCCAGCGGTACGCCGATCTGCGGCCAGCTCCCGTAGAAGGCCCTCCGGTTCGCGGGAGCGTGCTCAACGGCCATGAGGACGGCGCCGCCCCACTCGCCGCCGAGGGCGAGACCCTGGAGGAGCCGGCAGAGCACCAGCAGCACGGGAGCGAGAATGCCCACGTGGGCGTAGGTCGGCAGCAGGCCGATCGCGATGGTGCCGAGGCCCATCATGAGCAGGCTGGTCACCAGCATTCTCTTGCGGCTGAGTCGGTCGCCGAAGTGGCCGAAGATGACCGCGCCGAGCGGCCTGGCCGCGAATGCGACGCCAAAGGTCGCGAAGGCGGCCAACGTGCCCGCGAGTGGGTTGAGATCAGGGAAGAACAGCTTGCCAAAGACGAGCGCAGCTGCTGTCCCGAAGATGAAGAAGTCGTAGAACTCGATCGTGGTGCCGATCAGGCTGGCCACTGCGACCTTCGTGATCGAGACGTCCCTGGTGTCGGTCGTCGAGGTTGACACGATGCCCTCTCAAGTCGGTCTGGCCTGCATCGCCGTTAAGGGAGCGGTCCCTACACGGCCTTGTGCATTGATGGAACCGTACAGATCTTAGACAGCGTGCGCAAGGTTTGACATTAAGCATTCATCTGCTGGCCGACATGTGAGACGGGTCGCTTCTCGCTTCGCGACCGGTGTTTATCCGATGTTTGACATTACGCTTGGCACGACTCACTCGCGTGCAACGAGAGGTGAACGGTGAAGATTGACGCCCGCTTGGACCCCGGTTCTCTCGATGACATCCGGGATGCGGCACGGCACGCGGAGTCGGCGGGTTACGGCGGCCTGTGGACCTCCGAAACGGCTCACGACCCGTTCCTGCCTCTCGTCGTTGCCGCAGAGCACACCTCGCACATCGAGTTGGGATGCGCCGTCGCGGTTGCGTTCGCGCGCAACCCCATGACGGTGGCCAACGCGGCACACGATCTGCAGCGCTTCTCCGGTGGCCGGTTCACCCTGGGGCTCGGTACGCAGGTCCGGTCTCACGTCGAACGCCGGTTCTCCATGCCGTGGTCCTCACCCGCGGCGCGGCTCGAGGAGTTCATCCATGCGGTCCGCGCGATTCTCGGCTCGTGGGAGGAGGGCACGCCGCTGTCCTTCGAGGGCGCGTTCTACCGACACACCCTGATGACCGCCATGTTCCGGCCAGAACCGCACGGCCTCGGCATGCCGCGCATCATCATCGGAGGAGTCGGGCCGGCCATGGTGCGGACCGCGGGCCGGGCGGCGGACGGTCTTCTTGTCCACGCCTTCTCGACCCCGTCCTATCTGGAATCGGTCGTCCTACCTGCGGTGACGGAAGGGCTGGACGCTCGCGGGACGCTGCGGACCGCGTTCGATGTCAGCTGTCGCGTCTTTCTGGCTACCGGCCGCACTGAGGACGACATCCGCGCTGCGACGGAAGCCGTGCGTCGCCGGATTGCCTTCTACGGCAGCACCCCGGCATACCAGCCGGTGCTGGAGCACCACGGTTGGGGCGAGCTCGGCAGCGAGTTGAACCGGCTGTCCCGGACCGACGACCCTGATCGCTGGGCGACCATGGCTCAGCTGGTGGACGACCAAGTGCTTGGCACCTTCGCCGTCATCGCGCCTCCGGCAATGGCCGGCGCAGCGCTCGTCGAACGATACAGCGGCATCGCGGATCGCCTGTGGTACTACACCCCCTACCACCCGGATTCCGGTCTGCTGGACGAGGTGACAGCGGCCGTGCGCGACTCCAGCCCCGCCCGCGCAGAGCGGGGTTCGATGCCGGCAGGACCTGTTCGAGAGTCGTAGCCTCAGCCCACCAGTGCGAGCAGGACCGTTCGGCCCATGACGGTTGTGCAGTCACGCCGCGACCAACCGTGACCCTCCATCCCCTTGGTACATTGGAATCAAGGCACGTCCTGCCTTGGTCACGCGACTAATTGCCATGCCAACGAATGGCCCGAACCACCCAACTCCATCGCCAAAGGGCACCCTCTGGGGTTCAAGGACCAACGCTGCCCGCCGCCCAAGACGCGGCCCAAGATGCTGTTTGTCAGAGGCCCACATGCTCCGTGTGAGAGGCCATCACATCCTCGCCGGCGAGCAGCACGCAAAGGTGGTTGCATGACTACTCGTTGCACGCCGTCACCCGTGCTGGCGGCGGCGGCTCCTTCCCGCTGTACACGGGAAAGGCGGAGTGCTCGCCGTAGTCCCGGAACTGCAGGCTTCGCAGAGCGTCCATGTCGTCGTCCGAGATGATGAAGTCGGCCTGGGCGTTGGCGCGCATGTGATCGGGGTTCGCCGTCTTGGGCAGGGAAACGGTGCCGAGCTGCAGGGTGTATCGGATGCACAGCTGCGGGACGGTGACCGCGTAGCGCTCGGCGATCGCTGTCACGTCGGGACTCTTCAGGATCTGTCCGTGGGCGATTGGTGAGTAGGCCTCCACGAGGATGTTCTTCTTCTGACAGTAGGTGATCAGATCTGCCGGGGTGTTCCCCACGTGCACGAGCAGCTGGTTCACCTGGGGCGCCACCGTGCAGGACTGCAGGATGTTCTCAAGGTCGTGCCGCTCGAAGTTGGACACGCCGATGGAGCGGAGCTTGCCCGCCTGGTACGCGTCCTCGAGGGCGCGCCAGGCCTCCCGGTTGCCCTCGGCGTAGTCCCCGCCGCGGAAGTCGCTCCACGGCTGCGGGCTGTGGATCAGCATGAGGTCGATGTAGTCGAGCCCGAGGGTGGCCAGCGAACCGTCGACCGCTGCGGCCGCCTCGTCGTAGTCCTTGATCTCGGCCGCGAGCTTGGTGGACACGAACAGGTCCTCGCGCGGGACGCCGCTGGAGCGGACGCCTTCGCCGACGCCGCGCTCGTTGCCGTAGGCCTGCGCGGTGTCGATGTTGCGGTAGCCGGCCGCGACCGCGTCAGTGACGGCCTGGGCGGCCTTGTCGTCGTCGATGAACCACGTCCCGAGGCCGAGCTTGGGGATGGTGACCTCGTTGGACAGCGTGTACGTCTCGTTCAGGATCATCGGTGCGTTCTTCCTTTGCCGTCGACCGTGCGGGGTCGCGTGATGCGGCCGCGCATCGTGTCTGTGGTGGTTCAGGCGCCGTACTCGGCGTCGGTGACGTGGTCGAGCCAGGTCACGACCTGGCCTTGGTCGTCGGCTTCTTGGATGGCGACGTGGGCCATGAACCGGTCCGGGGTGGCTCCGTGCCAGTGCTCCTCGCCGGGCTCGATGTAGACGACGTCGCCGGGTCGGATCTCCTGGACCTGGGTGGCCCCGTTGTCGCCGCGGCGGGCGACGTAGCCGATGCCGTCGGTGACGTACAGGGTCTGGCCCTTGGGGTGGTGGTGCCAGGCGGTCCGCGCCCCGGGGGTGAACCGGACGTGGGCGCAGCCGACGGCGGACTGGTCGTCGGGGTTGCGGATGCCGTCGATGTAGACCGTGCCGGTGAACCAGTCAGCGGGGCCGGTGGCGGTCTGGCCGCCGCTCTGGGTGAACTTCATGATGTCTCCCGTGTTTCGGTGTTCCGGCGGTGGTACCCGCCGGTGGTCGCGGTCAGCGGAGCGGGGGCTCGTGCGTGGAGGTCCAGCTCGCCTGCTCACGCCGCTGTCCGTGCTAGGTCGGCGCCCTGATGTGCGGCGAGGGACGCGTCGGTCTCGAGGTGGTGGACGGGCCGCAGCACGGTCGCGGCGGCCGCGGTGAGAAGGGCGACGGCGGCGGCGAGAAGGAGGCTGGCGCGCATGCCCGGCATGAAGGCGCCGTGCCCCAGGAGCGCGCCGAAGACCGCGACCGCGAGCGCGCCACCGACCTGGCGGCTGGTGTTGAACACCCCCGAGGCCACGCCGCCGCGGTCGGCCGGGACGCTGTCGAGCAGGATCGCGGTGGTCGGCGGCATCACGAGCGGACCGGCGAGCCCGACAAGGACCATCAGCGCGGCCAACACCGGCAGCGGTGTGGTGACGCCGATGAACGCGAGTAGGGCAAGTCCGAGCACCATCGAGACGAGCCCGGTGACGATGACCGTCTTGCCGCCGAGGCGTTGCACGATCCGCGGTGCGAACGGGGTGAGCACCAGCCCGATCAGCATCATCGGCAGGAACACCACGCCGGTTCCCAGCGGGGACAGGCCACGGACCTGCTGCAGGTAGAGGCTCATCACGAACGGCAGCCCGTAGTAGCCGACCATGAAGGTGAACCCGATGACCACCGGCGTGGCTGCGTTCCGCGCCCGGAACAAGGCCACCGGGACCATCGGGTGATCGACGCGCGTCTGGCTGAGCAGGAACGCCACGATGCCGACCACCGCGGTCCCGAGCGCGACCAGGACGGGTGGGGAGGTGAAGCCGCGGTCGCCGGCCTCGATGACGCCGAAGGTGAGACCGCCCATGGCGAGCACGCCGGTCAGCTGCCCGATCCAGTCGAATGGGGCCCGCTGGCGGCTGGTCGTAGCGGTACGGGCGATCAGGAGCAGGGCGAGGGCCCCGACGGGCACGTTGACGAGGAAGATCAGCCGCCAGCTCGCGAGACTGAGCAGTCCGCCGAGGACCGGCCCGGCGGAGGAGGCGATGGCACCGCCCATCGCCCACACCGCGACCGCGCGCGCCCGCATGACTGGGTTCGGGAAGGCGTGCCCGAGCAGCGCCATCGAGGCGGGCATCATGGCGGCGGCCGCGGCGCCCTGCACGAACCGGGCTGCCACCAGGAGCCCGAGAGTGGGTGCCGCGCAGCAGCCCGCGGAGGCGACAACGAACAAGACCATGCCGTAGGCCACCGCCTTCTTGGCACCGACCCGGTCCGCGAGCGAACCGGACGAAAGCAGCAGTGCGGCGAACATCAAGGTGTAGCCGTCGACCACCCACTGCAGCCCGGCGATGCCGCCGCCGAGGTCGGTGCGGATCCGTGGCAGCGCCACGTTGACGATGACGGCATCCAGCGTGATGACGAAGAAGACGAGCGTCGCGGCCACCAACGTGGTGGTGGACCGACCTAACCGCGAAGGCGGTGTGTAGGCGGGGTCGGAGATGGAAGGGGGCATGTCTCCATGCAAGCCCGGTTCAGGTGCACGAAACAGGTGGCGTTCTTCCGGGTCACGACGCGACCCCCCACACGCTGCTCGAGGGTCGTCAAGCGGCCGTAGCGTTGACACCGTGAGCAGGAGAAGCCAAGAGGCGCGGGACTTCCTCGTCAGCCGCCGCGCCAAGATCACGCCCGAGCAGGCCGGGCTGCGCCGCTACGGCGGTCAACGCCGCGTCCCCGGGCTGCGCCGGGAAGAGGTCGCCATCCTCGCCGGCGTCTCCGTCGACCACTACACCCGCCTCGAGAAAGGCAACCTGTCCGGGGTGTCCGACAGCGTCCTCGACGCGGTCGCCGGCGCTCTGCAACTCACCGAAGCAGAACGCATCTACCTGTTCGACCTCGCCCGTGCCGCTAACGCCGCGAGCAGCCGACGCGAGCGGCCAACAGCAGCGACCATCCACCCGTCCCTGCAGCGCGTCCTGGATGCGATGACCGGTGCGGCGGCCTTCGTGCGCAACGGGCGCCTGGACATCCTGGCCACCAACCTGCTCGGCCGGGCCCTCTACTCGCCCGTGTTCGACAGCCCCACCCGGCCCACCCCGGCCGCGCCACCGAACATCGCCCGATTCCACTTCCTCGACCCCAACGGCCCCGACTTCTTCCCCGACATCGACACGTCCGAGAACACCGCAGTCCAGCTGTTGCGCGCCGAAGCCGGACGCCGACCGCACGACAAGCAGCTGACCGACCTCATCGGCGAGCTGTGCACCCGCAGCGACAACTTCGCCCGCCGGTGGGCCGACCACGACGTCCGCAGCCACCGCACCGGCCTGAAACGCTTTCGCCACCCCGTCGTCGGCGAGCTCGCCGTCTCCTTCGACGGGATGGACCTGCCCGCCGATCCCGGACTCACCATGACCGTCTACACCACCGAACCCGGCTCCCCCGACGAGGAACGGCTGCGCCTGCTGGCCGTCTGGGCTGCAACTGAACTGACGCCCGCCCCGGTGGCCGCGCCGGTCAGCGACCCGGCATCGCACGCCTGACCGAAGCCACGGACCGAGCCTTTAGCCTCGATCCATGGACCGACAGTGGGCGGATCGGTGAGTTCGGCGTGGCGGGCTATGGAAGTGCCTCTGGGACAGGAGGATCGGGAGTGCTGACGT
>NZ_AWQS01000014.1 GCF_000576575.1 Intrasporangium chromatireducens Q5-1 | reverse complement strand
CTCGCGGGACGCCTCCCGGGCCGCCGTCGCGAGCGTCGTGAGCCTGGCGGACCAGAAGGCCGCCGACGTCGACAGCGCCGTGGCAGCCGCCGAGCGCGCCCGGGCCGCCGAGCAGGCGGAAGCGGCCAAGAAGGCCCAGGCCGCCAAGAAGGCTGCCGAGGCGGCCCGGCAGAAGGCGCAGCGCTGGGTCTCTCCCATCGCCAACTACACGCTCACGTCCGGCTTCGGCTGGCGCTGGGGCCGCATGCACCCGGCCCAGGACCTCGCCGCCCCAGTCGGCACCCCCGTGCACGCGCTCTCGACGGGGACCGTCATCTTCTCCGGGTGGTCCAACCAGGGCTACGGCTACATGGTCCAGATCCGCTACTGGGACGGCACCGTGTCGTGGTATGCCCACAACAGCCGCCTGCTCGTCAGCATCGGCGACGAGGTGGAGCCGGGCCAGGTCGTGTCCTACAGCGGCAACACCGGCCACTCGACCGGGCCGCACCTGCACCTCGAGATCCACCCGCAGGGCGCCGGTTCGGTGTCGCCGCGTCCGTGGCTCGCCCAGAAGGGCGTGCAGCTCTGACCCCGTGGCTCGGCGCGCCCGGCACGGGCTCGGCCAGACCGGCCGGCCTGACGTGCCTCAGAGCCGCTCGAGCGGTGCGTAGCGCAGCAACAGCCGCTTCGTGCCCGTGTCGGCACCGAAGTCGACATGCGCCATCGCCTTGTCCCCCTCTCCCTCGACACGTACGACCGTGCCGAGGCCGAACGCGTCGTGGGTGACGCGGTCGCCGGAGTGCAGCGCGATGATCGGCCGCTTGCCCGGGCTGCGGACGCCGGGACGGGCGGCCAGCGTCGCGACCGCCGGCTGACCTGAGCCGCGCGCGCCGCTGAAGGACGTGCCGAGCCGCTGCCAGTCGACGAGATCACCCGGGATCTCGTCGAGGAAGCGCGAGGCCGGGTGGTACTGGGGGGCGCCCCACGCGGACCGGACCGAGGCACGGGACAGGAAGAGCCGCTGCCGAGCCCGGGTGATGCCGACGTAGGCCAGCCGGCGCTCCTCCTCGAGCTCCGTGGGGTCGCCGAGCGACCGCATGTGGGGGAACGTCCCGTCCTCGAGCCCGGTCAGGAAGACGACCGGGAACTCGAGGCCCTTGGCCGTGTGCAGGGTCATCAGCGTGACGACCCCCTGGTCCTCGGCCGGCTCGCCGTCGGCCCCCTCCGGCGCGTCGGGGATCTCGTCGGCGTCCGCGACGAGCGAGACCTGCTCGAGGAACTCCTCGAGGTCGCTCGCCGGACCGACGTCCTCCGGCTCCTGGCCGGGCAGCAGCTCCCCGCCGGACTCCTCGCGCTCGCGCAGCTTGCGGTCGTCGAACTCCTGCGCGACCGCGACGAGCTCCGCAAGGTTTTCGACCCGGGTCTCGTCCTGCGGGTCATGGCTCGCCCGCAGCTCGGCGAGGTAGCCGCTCTGCTCGAGGACCGCCTCGAGGAGCACCGCGATGCCGTCGCCGCTCTCGCGGACCTCACGGAGCCGCTCGAGCAGGTCGGTGAAGCCCTTGATCGCGGCCACCGACCGGCTCGCGATGCCCGGCGCGTCCTCGGCCCGGCCGAGCGCCGCGACGAACGGGATCCGCTCGCGCTCGGCGAGCGCTGCGACGCACGCCTCGGCGCGGTCACCGATGCCGCGCTTGGGGGTGTTGAGGATGCGTCGCAGGTTGACCGTGTCGGTCGGGTTGGAGACGACGCGGAGGTAGGCGAGCGCGTCCTTGATCTCCTTGCGCTCGTAGAACCGGGTGCCGCCGACGACCTTGTAGGGCAGGCCGACCCGGACGAGGACCTCCTCGACGGCGCGGCTCTGGGCGTTGGTCCGGTAGAAGACGGCGACGTCGCCCGGCCGGACCCCCTCGTCGGCGAGGTCGTCGATGGTCTTGGCGATGAAGGCCGCCTCGTCGTGCTCGTTGTCGGCGACGTAGCCGACGATGAGCGGGCCGTCGCCGGAGTCGGTCCAGAGGTTCTTGGCCCGCCGGCCCTCGTTGCGGGCGATCACGGCGTTGGCGGCGCGCAGGATGCGCTGCGTCGAGCGGTAGTTCTGCTCGAGCAGGATGGTGCGCGCGTCGGGGTAGTCCTGCTCGAACTCGAGGATGTTGCGGATCGTGGCGCCGCGGAAGGCGTAGATCGACTGGTCGGAGTCGCCCACCACGCAGAGTTCGGCCGGTGGCACCGTGTACTCGCCGCCGTGCCGCACCTCCCCGACGAGCTCGCGGATCAGCTGGTACTGCGCCTGATTGGTGTCCTGGTACTCGTCGACGAGGATGTGCCGGAACCGGCGCCGGTAGTACTCGGCCACGTCGGGGAAGGCCTGCAGGATGTTGACCGTCATCATGATGATGTCGTCGAAGTCGAGCGCGTTGGCCTGGCGCAGCCGGCGCTGGTACTGGGTGTAGGCCTCGGCGACGGTCCGGTGGTAGTGGTCGCCCTCGGCGACCTGCTGGGCGTAGGACTCCTCGTCGATGAGGTCGTTCTTCGCGTTGCTGACGAGCGCCGAGAAGGTGCGCGGCGGGTAGCGCTTCGGGTCGAGGTCGAGGTCGCGGACGACGAGGCTCATCAGCCGCTGGCTGTCCGCCGCGTCATAGATGGAGAAGGTCGACTTCATGCCGACCTTCGTCGCCTCGCGCCGCAGGATGCGCACGCACGCCGAGTGGAACGTCATGACCCACATGGCCCGGGCTCGGGGACCGACGAGCGCCGCGACCCGCTCACGCATCTCGGCGGCGGCCTTGTTGGTGAACGTGATCGCGAGGATCTGGCCCGGCTGCACTCCCCGTTCGCCGAGGAGCCACGCGATGCGGTGGGTCAGCACGCGCGTCTTGCCCGAGCCGGCGCCCGCCACGATGAGCAGCGGGGTGCCCTCGTGCACGACGGCCTCACGCTGCTGGGGGTTGAGCCCCGTGAGCAGCTGCTCGGGGTCGATGGCGCCCGTATGCCGCTCACCGGCCGCCGCGGGCCCGCGTGCGGCCGCCTCGGCCCAGGTCGGCACGCCTCGCTCGGTGACATCGGGGCCGCCGGACGCGGCGGTCGGGTCGGAGCCGAACAGGTCGTCGAACAGCGTGCTCATGATGAGCCAACCCTACGTCCCGTCGGGGACAGCGCCGGCACGGCGGGACCAACGGCCCGGGCTCTCCTCGGCGGCAGGGTGCAGGCTGGGGCGGAGTCAGGAGGGACCGTGAAGCAGCCAGCGGGTCCGGGGGCAGGTGGGGCATCGCGCCGACGGGTCGGCCCGGTGGATGCGATGTGGCTCCAGATGGACCGCCCCAACAACCTCATGGTCGTCGCATCGGTCCTCTTCCTCGACGGGGTCCCGGACTTCGACGAGGTCCGGCGGCTCGTGCGCGACCGCGTCGTGGCCCGTTACCCGGTCTTCCGGCAGCGGCCGCTCCCGCCTCGCGGGCCGCTCGGCGGCCCGTCCTGGACGGACGACGCGGACTTCGACCTCGACCGGCACGTCGCTCGGGTGGTGCTGCCCCCGCCTGGCGATGACGGCGCGTTGCAGTCCTACATCGACGAACGACTGGCGCTGCCGTTCGACCGCTCCCACCCGCTGTGGGAGCTGCACCTCGTCGAGGGGTACGGGTCCGGCGCGGCCCTGGTGTGCCGCAGCCACCACGCCCTCGCGGACGGTCTGGCCCTGGCCCGGGTGCTCCTGTCCCTGACCGAGGACGCCCGCGGCCGGGTCGCCGACGACGACCTCGACGTGGACGTGTCGCTGCCGCCCGAGCAGACGCGGGCCTGGCCGCTGTCGCTCGCCACGTCCGTGCTGACGGTCCCCGTCAGGCTGGGTCGACTCGGCCTGCGCGGGGCCGGGACCCTCACCTCGCGCCACCGCCTCGCCGAGGCCACGCGGCTCGCGTGGCGCACCGCCGAGGTCGCCGCCGTGCTGCTGTTCAGCTCGAACCCGCCCAGCCCCCTCGCGGGAGAGCCGGGGCCGCCCAAGCGCGTCGCCTGGAGCGAGCGCCTGCCGATCCGCGGGCTGACGGACGTGCGCCGCCTCTCCGGGGCGACGCTCAACGACGTACTCATCAGCGCGACCGCCGCCGCCCTGCACACCTACCAGCTCGAGCGCCGCACCGACCCCGTCGACCTCACCACGATGGTGCCGGTCAACGTCCGGCCGCCCGACGAGCCGCTGCCACCCGAGCTCGGGAACGAGTTCGCCCTCGTCTTCCTCCGCCTCCCCAGCGCCCTCGGTGCCCCGCTGGCTCGGCTCGCCGAGTCGAAGCGCCGGATGGACTGGATCAAGGCGTCGCCGGAGCCCGTCCTGACCTACGGGCTGATCAACGTCATCGGCCGGCTCACCCCAGAGCTCGGACGGCACGTCGTCGACTTCTTCGCGAACAAGACCATCGGCGTCACCACCAACGTCCATGGCCCCGACTCGGTCCGCTACCTCGCCGGCACCGCGGTGACCGGTGTCCTCGGCTGGGTGCCCGGGTCCGGGCGCCAGATCCTGGGGATCTGCATCTTCACCTACGCCGGCAACGTCCAGGTCGGCTTCCTGAGCGACGCATCGGTCGTGCCCGACCCCGAGCGGCTCGTCGCCGCCTTCGAGGACGAGCTGCACCGGCTCGTCCGGATGGGCCGGTCCGGCACACGAGGAGGGAGCCGCCATGCCGACGGACACCGCCCGACATGAGCTGACCATCAGCGCGCCAGCGGAGCAGGTTCTCGCCGCCGTGCGCGACGTGGCCGGGCAGGCGCGCTGGTCACCGTCGATCCGGGAGGCGCAGGTGCTCGAGACGACGAGCGAGGGCCTGCCGAAAACGGCGCGGTTCGCGGCGAGCACCGCCGTCGGCACCGACCGCTACACGTTGGCCTACACCCATACGCCCGACGGGCTCAACTGGAGCCTGCTCGAGGGCCGGCTGCAGACCGGGCAGGAAGGCCGCTACCTGGTGCGGGCCGCGGGAGTCGATACCAGCATCGTCGACTTCGAGCTCACGATCCACCACAACCTGCCGCTGCCCGGCTTCATCCGCCGACGCGTCATCGACGGCCTCGTGACCGAGACGCTGCAGGGTCTCAAGGCCGACCTCGAGCGCCCGACCTGACGGCCGACGCCGCCCAGCGCCCGAGCCAGCGCGAACGGGAGCGAGCCGGCCGAGCGTGAGCGGGCTGAGCGGCATACGGACGTGCTCGACGTCGCGCAGCGGGCGCCGGGGATGATGGGCCCCGTGACGGCGACCTCCCCCACCCCCGGCTTCAGCATCCGCGAAGCGACGATCGACGACGTCGACGACCTCCTCCGGCTCGTCCGCGAGCTCGCGGCCTACGAGCGGGAGCCGGAGTCGGCGACCGCGACCCCCGAGCACTTCCGCGAGGCGCTCTTCCCCAGCGACGGCAGCCCGGCGGCCTACGCCCACGTCGCGGAGGGGGACGGCCGGGTCGTCGGGATGGCGATCTGGTTCGTCAGCTTCTCCACGTGGACCGGGCGGCACGGCATCTGGCTCGAGGACCTCTTCGTCGAGCCGGAGCAGCGCGGCCGCGGCATCGGCAAGGCCTTCCTCGTCCGCCTCGCCCAGCTCTGCCTCGAGCGGGGCTGGACCCGGTTCGAGTGGTGGGTGCTCGACTGGAACACCCCGTCGATCGAGTTCTACCGGTCACAGGGCGCGGTCGCCCAGGAGGAGTGGACGACGTTCCGGGTCGACGGCGACGCGCTGGAGCGGCTGGCCCGGTCATAAGGTGGCCTGCATGACCACCACGACCACCGCGCGCGCCGTCATCGTCACGAAGCCCGGGGACGGCAGCGTCCTCGAGGTGCAGGACATCGAGGTGACGCCACCCGGTGCCGGTGAGGTCCAGGTCGAGGTGGCCGCCGCGGGGGTCAACTTCATCGACGTCTACAAGCGACAGGGCGTCTACCCCACGCCGACGCCGTTCGTCCTCGGTGAGGAGGGCGCCGGCACGGTGACCGCCCTCGGCGACGGGGTCGATGGCTTCAGCGTCGGTGACCACGTCGCCTGGGCGCAGGCGGGGGGCAGCGAGGCCTCCGTCGTCAACCGCCGCACCGACGACCTGGTCCCAGTCCCCGACGGGGTCGACCTCGAGACCGCGGCCGCCGCCATGCTTCAGGGCCTGACGGCGCACTACCTCGTCACGTCGACCTTCCCCGCCAAGGAGGGCGACATCGCCCTCGTGCACGCCGCCGCGGGTGGTGTCGGCCAGCTGCTCGTGCAGCTGCTCACCGCCAAGGGCGTCACCGTCATCGCGACCGCGGGCTCGGAGGAGAAGCTCGAGATCGCCCGCCGTCGCGGCGCCGCGCACACCATCGACTACTCGAGCACCCAGGACCTCGCGGCGGCGGTCCGTGAGGCGGCGGGCCGCGGCGTCGACGTCGTCTACGACGGTGTCGGCAAGGCAACCTTCGACGCCTCGCTCGGCTCGCTGCGGCCCCGCGGGATGCTCGTCCTCTTCGGGGGCGCGAGCGGCCAGGTGCCGCCCTTCGACCTGCAGCGCCTCAACCGGGCCGGGTCCCTCTTCATCACCCGGCCGACGCTCGCGCACTACGTCCAGACCCGCGACGAGCTCGAGTGGCGGGCGCGCGAGGTCCTCGGGGCGATCGCGGACGGCACCCTCGAGGTCGAGATCGGCGGCCGCTATCCCTTCGACGAGGCCGCCGCCGCCTACGACGCGCTCGAGGGCCGCCGGACGACCGGCAAGGTCATCCTCGTCCCGACCGCCTGAGCTGTGACAGGCTGGGACGATGAGTGACCCGAACGCACCCATCAGTCCGGACGAGCTGGCGCACGCCGAGGGCCTCGAGGGGTGGCGGCAGGTCGGCGACTCCCTCATGACCGTCCTCGAGACGAGCGGTTTCTCGCGGGGGGCGGCCCTGCTGCCGGAGATCGCACAGGTCGCCGACGAGCTGAACCACCACCCCGACGTCGACGTCCGCTACGGCGAGGTCGTCATCCGCACGACCAGCCACGACGTCGGTCACCTGACGTCGCGCGACGTCGAGCTGGCCCGCCGGATCAGCACGATCGCCAACCGCACCGGCACCCCCATGCAGGCGCCGAACGTCGACCCCGAGCGGGGACCGGACCTGCCGAACGGATGAGCCGGACCCTCTTTCGCCACACCCGAATCTGGACCGGCGCCCCCGAGGAGCCTTGGACCGATGCCCTGCTCGTCGAGGGAGAGCGCATCGTCGCTGTCGGGGCAGCGGCGCTCGACGGCGGCACGAGCACGGTCGTCGACCTGCCCGGCGCGGTCGTCCTGCCCGGCCTGCACGACGCGCACCTCCACACCGGCTGGCTGGCGGAGGAGTCCATCGCCGTCGACCTGCGCGAGACCGGTTCGCTCGACGAGGCGCTCGCGCTCGTCGAGAGGTATGCCGCACAGCTGCCCTCGGGCGCCGACGTGCGGGGCGGGCGGTGGAACCGGAACCGGTGGACCGGTCCGGGCCCGGACCGCTGGTCCCTCGACCGGGTCACCGGCGGCCGGTTGGCGGTCCTGCCGAGTGTCGACGGGCACTCGGCGTGGGTCAACTCGGCGGCGCTCGTCGCGGCGGGGATCAGCCGCGCCACTCCCGACCCGGTCGGCGGCCGCATCGACCGGGACCGGGCCGGGGAGCCCACGGGGGTGCTCTACGACGATGCGATCGAGCTCGTGCCGACGCCGGTCCCGGACGCCCGCACCGTGCGGGAGGCCCTGGCGGCTGTCCAGCGGAGCCTGCTCGCGGCCGGCCTCACGGCCATCACCGACATCGACGGCGAAGAGGTGCGTCAGGGCTACGCGGACCTGCACGCGGCCGGCTCGCTCCAGCTTCGCGTCACGAAGTGCGTCCGCGACCCGGACCTCGAGCTGGCCATCGACGAGGGCCGCCGCGCCGGTGACGGCGACGACCGGCTCCGGGTCGGCCCGGTCAAGTTCTTTGCCGACGGGGCGCTCGGGTCGCGCACGGCCCACATGACCGAGCCGTTCCTCGGACACGGGTCGTGCGGCCTCGCAGTGACCCCGTATCCCGTTCTCCTGCAACGGATCCGCACGTCCCTCGAGGCAGGGCTCGACGTGTGCACCCACGCGATCGGCGATGAGGCGAACCGGCTCGTGCTCGACGCCTACGCCGAGCTGCGGCCCCGCTTTCGAAAGGCCATCCTCCGGGTCGAGCACGCGCAGCACGTGCTCCCCGCGGACATCGAGCGGTTCGCCCGATTGGGGGTCGTCGCGTCGATGCAGCCGACGCACTGCACCACCGACCTCGAGGTCGTCGACTCGGTCATCGGGCCCCGGCCGCTCCGGTCCTATGCCTGGCGCTCCATGCTCGACGCCGGGGTGGCGCTCGCGTTCGGCTCCGACGCCCCGGTCGAGGAGCCGAACCCCTTCCACGCTCTGCACGCGGCCGTGACCCGGCAGCGCGCCGACGGCGTCCCGCCGGGCGGGTGGCAGCCCGACGAGCGGATCAGCCTCGCCGAGGCCGTCCGCGCCCACACCGTCGGGTCGTGGCGGGCGGCCGGCCGCCGCGACGTCGGCCGACTCATCCCGGGGCAGCTCGCCGACCTCATCTGCGTCGACCGCAACGTCTTCGAGCTGGAGCGACGGGACCCCGCGGCGATCCGCGACGCCGGCATCGAGCAGACCTGGGTCGGCGGCGCGCTGGTCCACGAGCGCGGCTGAGCCGGCCAGCGGCAGCCGGCTCAGCGGCATACCGGCGTTTGTGCCGACCCAACCCCACGGGCCCTTCGGAGCGTTCATGCTCTAGAGAGGGGGCCGGGCATGAAACCGATGGACGCGGAGTTCGCCGAGTACGTGCGCGCCCGACAGCACGGGCTGTTGCGCGCCGCCTATCTGGTGTGCGGCGACCGCCATCAGGCCGAGGACCTCGTGCAGCAGGCCCTCATCAAACTCGCGCTGCGGTGGGAGACGATCCGGCACGAGCACCCGGACGCCTTCGTGCGCCGGGTGCTCTACCGCGACGCAATCTCGTCGTGGCGGCGCACCAGCCGGGAGCGGGTCACCCTCACTCCCCCGGAGCCCACCCCGTACGCCGCTCACGACACGAGCGTCGAGGCGAAGGTCGACCTCGAGCGGGCCCTCAGCCGTCTGGCGCCACGACAGCGGGCGGTCCTCGTCCTGCGGTTCTTCGAGGATCGGAGCGAGGCCGAGACAGCAGCGATCCTCGGGATCTCGGTCGGCACGGTCAAGAGCCAGACGCACGACGCGTTGTCCCGGATCAGGACGTTGGTACCGCACCTCGCGCCGCTCACGACTGGAGGTGAGTCGTCATGAACGAGCGTCCCGCGGGGAGTCGTAGCCGCCTGGGTCTCCTGCTCGACGAGGTCGTCGCGGACGTACCGGAGGTCGACTTCACCCAGACCGCGTGGCGTGGGGCCCAGCACCAGCGCAGGCTCCGAGTCGTCCTCGCCGCCGTGGTCGCCGCCGTGCTGGCACTGGGCGCCGGCTGGCAATGGATCGGGTCTCACGGCGTCGACCGCGGCATGCAGCCGGTCCCCGCACGGACCACGCGGGCGTCCGCGCCGATCCGGGTCCCCACGCTTCCGCCACCGACCTCAGACGCGGCGACGATCACCCAACCGGCGCCTTGGATCGACCCCCGGGGCTGGGTTCCCGGCGCCGGCGGGACGCTCCAGATCCGCCTGCCGGATGTCACCCAGTACGCCGACCTGCCGAACTTCGATGCCGGTGACCACGTGCTCATGTCGAGCCCTTCCGGCTCCAGACTGTCCGCGAGGCCGGTGGCTCCGCTTCTTCCTGCGGTCACTGCCGTCTACCTCGAGGGCGACCAGGTGCGCCCGCCGGCCTCGACGTACCACCTCGTGATCCAGATCGGGAGTGATCTGGTCGCCGTCGACTCCGTCACCCTGACCGCCGAGCAGGCGGAGAAGGTCTCGGCCGGATCGGGAACGCCGCTGTCCGCGGATGGCAGCGAGCTCGTCTTCGCTCAACCGGGCGGAGTCGTGGTGGTCGACCTCGTCACCCATGCCGTCCATTCCCTGGCCGTGCCCGACCCGGGCCTCACCTCGGCCGGATGGTCCGTCGACGATGTCGGAGCAGTCATCGCCCACTCCGCACTGGCCAGCTGGCACATCGACCTGACGACCGGGCGGGTACGACGCACGATGGGTCAGGAGAACGACTCGCGATACGGGGCACGGGCGGGGCGCGACGGCGCCCTGGTCGTGAACCGGTACGGGCCCTCCGGTGTGACGAGCACCAATCTGGGCTCAGGGCTCGGCACGCCGACCGGTGTGGTGAAGTCGGCCGGTGACCGGGTCGCGATCGGGGCGGACGGAACGTCGATCGTCGTGGCCGACCTCGGACAGGCGCACGCCGCCGGTCGGGCGCCGGTCAAGGTGCTGACCAGTCGTTCGGGCTTCCCCGTCAGCCCGGTCGGGTGGGATCCATCGGGACGCTACCTGCACCTCTCGGCCTTCGCCGGAGGCGGGGACTACCTGCTCGTCTGGGACGTCGAGACGGGCGGCATCTACAAGGCCATGCGCGTCAACTCAGCAGGTCCGCAGTCCCTGCCGATCGCACTGGGCGCCGGATACGCGCGGGACTGAGCGGGCCAGCGCCAGCCGGCTCAGCGGCATACGGGCTGATGGGGCGCGCAGGAGGTCAGTCGTTGCCCGGGACGACGGCGAGCAACAAGGTGGCGAACAGCGTCAGCGCGCCCACGACGATGAGGAAGATGCCGATGACGGCGGACCCGCCCGCCCCCTCCCGCTCCGAGCGGCGCGCGTTGCGCCGGCCGATGACGTAGGTGACGACGCCGCCCGCGAGCCAGGCGAGGCCGATCAGCAGCCCCGCGAGGACGCCGACGTTCCAGCGCATCTCACCACAGGGCGGCGACGAGGACGTTGAGCACGCCCCCGATCCCCGCCGCGTCGAGCGCCGTCGAGGACGACTCGTTCCGCTTGGCGCGGGCCCGGCCGATCTCGGCGAAGGCCACCACGATCACGGCGACGAGCAGCTTGATGCCGATCTTCGTGTAGTTGAGCGCACTCCCCTCGTCCTTCGTCGCCTCGGCGAGGCCGACGAGGATGAGCCCGGTGACGATCTGCGCGCGGGCGCCCCAGACCACGACCTCCGACATCGTCCGGCCCTTGCGTGCGGCGAGCCAGCCGCCGACGATCGCGGCCATGCCGAGCAGGTGGAGGACAAGGATGATCTTCTGGAGGACGTCCATGGCCGCGATCCTACGGTGGCGTCGGGCCGCCCCCGACGAGGGCCTCGAACTCCTGCCACGACCGGGTCAGCGGCAGGTCCTGGACCCGGTCGAGCGGCACCCACCGTGCGTCGCCGGTCGTGCCGCCGACGTCGTGGATGACCGGCTCGGTCGGGTCGGGGCACACGGCGCGGTAGACGATCCGGATGGCGTGGAAGTCCTCGATGACCCGCGACGGCGCCCGGCCCACCCAGTGGCTCGACTGGATCGCGATCAGCTCACCGAGCACGATCTGCTGCCCGGTCTCCTCCCACACCTCGCGCAGCACGCCGTCGACTGGCGTCTCGCCCGCCTCCAGGCCCCCACCGGGCAGGCCCCACTCCCCCGCGACGTGCGTCTGCGCGGTGAACTCCGTGAGCAGCACGCCCTCCCGGCTCAGGACGAGCGCGTACGCCGCAACCCGCTGGTAGGCCTCCCCGACCGCGTCGGCGGGCACGTCCCGGTCGCGACGGCGTCCCTCGACACGAGGGGGTATGCCGCTGAGCGGGCTCACGCGGTACGCCAGCTCGAGCGCGCCGTCCGTGGCGACGGACGCTGACTCGGGAGCATGGGCCACCCACCCTGCCGCGTGCAGGAGCGTCTCGGGATGCTGACCGTGGGCGATCCGGCCGACGGCCGTGGGCGTGCCGACGCCGGGCACGGCGACCACGCGGACCCCACCGGGGACGTTCGACTTCACCGGCGGGCGCTCCCGAGCCGCGCGAGGGCACGGGCCCGGTCGTACTCCGCCACCGCAAGGGCGACCACCGCGGGCCAGTCCTGGGTCGGCGGGTGGTCGAGGTTCCAGCGACGCATCCGGTCGACGGCGTCGCGGTCGGCAGCCAGCTCCGCGATGACCCGTGCCATCTCCGCGTCGTCGCCGACGATGCGGCCGCCGACGCCGTCGGTGACGAACTCGCCGATGCCGGAGCCTGCCCGGCCGACGACCGGCAGGCCGGCGGTGCGGGCCTCGAGGGCCGCGATGCCGAACGACTCGAGCTTCGTCGGCGAGAGGTAGACGTCGCTCGCGGCATAACGCGTGGCGAGCTCGTCACGGGGCACCCGTCCGGGCAGGTGGACCCAGTCGAGCCCGTGCGTGCGCAGCTGGGCCTCGATCTTGCGGCGCTCCGGCCCCTCCCCGAGGATCGTCAGGTCGAGCGAGCCGGGTCCGGCGGCGTCGGCGGCCCGACGGACGAGGTCGACAAGGGCCGTGGGCCGCTTGCGCGGCGCCAGCCGCATCGCGGTGACCAGCCGGAGTGGCCCCTCGTCGGTTCGTGGCCCTTCGACGGTTCGTGGCCCCTCGTCGGTTCGTGGCCTCTCGACGGTTCGTGGCCCTTCGTCGGTTCGTGGCCTTTCGACGGTTGACCCCGTCGAAAGGCCAGTTCCCGTCGAAAGGCCAGTATCCGACGGGGTCGAAGGGCGCCAGCGGGCGACGTCGATCCCGTTCGGCAGGACCGTCACGTCGCCGGCCGCACCGACGACCCGGCGCAACGGCTCGGCGGCCACCTCCGAGACGGCCGACATCGCCACCCCCCGGTCGGCCCACCGCCGCACGAACCGGGCGGCGCGGAACAGGGACGTCACCGGCCCGAGCATGCAGTGCCACGTCATGGCGGTCGGCAGGCCGAGCCCGACCGTGACCCGCGTGCAGTCCCAGGCGAAGGGGCTGACCACGCCGGTCTGGACGTGGGCCACGTCGAAGCCGCCGGACACGAGCCGCCGTCGCAGCTCCTTCGGTGCCCTGGGATTGACCGGCAGCTCCCAGGGCAGCTGGATGGCCAGCCGATGCACCGGGATGCCGTCGACGACCGTCACCGCACCGTGCATCTCCCCCTCTGGACCGGGTGTCGCCGTGAACACCTCGACCTCGTGTCCGAGCGCCACCAGCTGGCCGGCGAGGTCGTGGGTCTGCACCTCGATCCCGCCGAGGCGCGGCAGGTAACAGTCGGACAGGAGCGCCACCTTCACGGGGAACACTCTGTCATGCGCAAAGATGGACGAACGTATGCCGCACACGCTCCTCGCATTCCACGCGCACCCTGACGACGAGGCCCTCCTCACGTCGGGGACGATGGCGCGCGCGGCCGCCGAGGGGCACCGGGTCGTGCTCGTCGTGGCCACCGACGGTGGTGAGGGACTCGCCGCCACGGAGTACGCCGGTGACGGCGGGCTGGCCGTCCGCCGCATGGGCGAGCTCGAGGCGAGCGCCCGGGCGCTCGGGGTGGCTCGCGTGGAGCACCTCGGCTATGCCGACAGCGGGCTCGGGCCGCACGCACCCCCCGATCCACCGGGCGCGACACGGTTCGTGCGCGCCAACACCGACGAGGCGGCCGCCCGGCTCGCGGCCATCCTCACCGAGGAGGACGCCGACGTCCTGCTCACCTACGACCCGAACGGCGGCTACGGCCACCCCGACCACGTCAAGGCCCACGAGGTCGGGATGCGGGCCGCCGAGCTCGCCGGCACCCGCCGCGTCCTGCAGGCGACGGTGCCCCGCGACACGATCCGCCGGGCCATCGACCTCGCCGCGAAGGTCTACCGCTTCCCGCCGGAGTTCGACCGCAACTCGTTCAACCGGGCCTTCTCGGCGCGCCGGGACATCACCCACCGGATCAGCGTTCGTCGCCACATCGTTGCCAAGCGCGCCTCGATGCGGGCCCACGCCTCCCAGGCAAGCGCCGACGGCGGCGCCGACCGCACGCTGGCGGCCTTCCTGCGGATCCCCCGGCCGCTCTACGACCTGGTCTTCGGCCGGGAGTGGTACGTCGATGCGACGGCCGAGGCACATGGGATTACGCACCCCCCCGACGAGAACGGGGACTGTGCTCTCGATCGTGGGGATCGCGCTCTCGATGGGGAGGGAACGCGGAAGGGTAGGGCCGCTGGAAGGAAACACAGCGGCATACGGACTGATGTTTTCGAGGGACTCACGTGAGCGCGCCCCCAACGACCCGCGAGGTGTCCCACGGGCGCTCGATCGTATGGCGTCTCGCGCAGTTCGTCGTCGGCGTGGGCCTCGCGGTGTTCCTCCTCTGGTGGGGGCTGCCGAAGGTGGCGCACACGACGTGGACCGACGTGTGGCACCTGCTCTCACAGCTGCAGCTCGGCACCGTGGTCGGGCTGACCGTCCTGATGATCTCGGGGCTGTGGCTCGTGACCTTCCTCTACACCGGGTCCCTCAAGGGGCTGGGGCACGTGCAGGCGATGATCGTCAACGCGTGCGGCAGCTCGATCGGCAACCTGCTGCCGGGTGGAGGCGCGGCAGGGGTCGTCGTGACGTACAAGCAGTTGCGGTCGTGGGGCTTCCTGCGGCGCGACATCTCGACGATGGTGATCGTCACCGGGGTCTGGAACGTGCTGGCCCGCGTCGTGCTGCCGGTCGTCGGGATCGTCGCAATCATCATCGGCATCGGACACCTGAATCCGCTTGTCGCACAAGCGGCGATCCTCGGTGCCCTCATCGGCGTCAGTGTCGTCGTGGCTTTTTGGGGCGCCTTGGCCTCGGAAAGCTTCGCGCACAAGCTCGGTCGCTGGCTGATGAAGATCTCCGGGCCGCTGCGGCGACGACGCAAGAAGGACGTCGACCTCGAGTTCGCGATCACCGACCTGCGCCGCCGGATCATCGACATCGTCCGTTACGGGTGGCTCGAGATGACCTACGGGCTGGTCGGGTTCTTCGGCGTCTACTACATCCTGTTCTGGTTCTGCCTCAACTCGATGGGCGTCCAGATGCCGTTCGCCTACATGTTCGGGGCCTACACGGTCGGCCGGCTGCTGACCGCCGTGGGGATCACCCCCGGCGGGCTCGGTGTCACGGAGGCCGGCACGGCCGCCGTGCTCGTCGGGTGGGGCGCGGACCCGGCCCAGGCGACGGCGGGCGTGGTGCTCTTCTCGCTCTTCACCCACTTCTTCGAGGTGCCGCTCGGGCTGGTCGGCTGGGTCATCTGGTGGTTCAGCCCCAAGCAGGAGCCCGGCGACGCCCATCTCGACGACGCCGAACCCGTCGGCTAGGGCTGGTCGGCTCCATCCACTCGCTCGGACAGGTCGTCTCCCAAGAGGAGGCGTTGCCCCTGACGCGCGACGGCCGGGACTCTCATCGCTCCGGCCAGAGCCAGTCAGCGACCTCCGGCATGTCGGTGCCGTGCTCGCGGACATACCGACGGTGCTCGGCGCGCTTGTCGACGAGCTGCTGTCGCACCACCGCGGCCCGGGCGGCCAGGCCTGGCACGCGGTCGATGACGTCCATGACGAGGTGGTACCGGTCGAGGTCGTTGACCAGGACCATGTCAAAGGGGGTCGTCGTCGTGCCCTCCTCCTTATAGCCGCGCACGTGCAGGTGGTCGTGGTTGTGGCGGCGGTAGGCGAGCCGGTGGATCAGCCACGGGTACCCGTGGTAGGCGAAGATCACCGGCACGTCGGGCGGGAAGACGGCGTCGTACTCCGGGTCCGGCATGCCGTGCGGGTGCTCACTCGGCGGCTGCAGGCGCATCAGGTCGACGATGTTGACGACGCGCACCCGAAGGTCGGGCAGGTCCTGTCGGAGCAGGTCCGCCGCAGCGAGCGTCTCGAGCGTCGGCACGTCGCCCGCGCAGGCCAGCACGACATCGGGGCTGCCGTCGTCGTTGCTCGCCCAGTCCCAGACACCTAGGCCCCTCGCGCAGTGGGCAGCCGCCTCCGCCATGGTGAGCCAGACCAGCTCCGGCTGCTTCCCGGCGACGACGACGTTGACGTAGTCGCGGCTGCGCAGGCAGTGGTCCGCGACCGAGAGCAGGCAGTTCGCGTCCGGGGGCAGGTAGACCCGGATGACGGCCGCCTTCTTGTTGACGACATGGTCGATGAAGCCGGGGTCCTGGTGCGAGAAGCCGTTGTGGTCCTGGCGCCACACATGGGACGTGAGCAGGTAGTTCAGCGACGGGATGGGTGCCCGCCACCCGATGCGCCGGGAGGTGTTGAGCCACTTGGCGTGCTGGTTGAACATCGAGTCGACGATGTGGACGAACGCCTCGTAGCAGCTGAAGAGGCCGTGCCGGCCGGTGAGGAGGTAGCCCTCGAGCCAGCCCTCGCAGAGGTGCTCGGACAGCACCTCCATGACCCGCCCGTCAACGGCGAGGTTCTCGTCCACGGGCAGAACGCGGGCGCCCCACGTCTTGCCCGTGACGTCGTAGACGGCATCGAGCCGGTTCGAGGCCGTCTCGTCGGGGCCGAACAGGCGGAAAGTTTCCGGGTTGCGACGCATCACCTCGGCGAGCCAGCGCGCCAACACCTTGGTGCTCTCGCTCGTCGTGCGACCGTGGCCGTCGATGTCGACGCCGTACTCGCGGAAGTCGGGCAGCTCGAGGTCCCGCGTCAGACGGCCGCCGTTGGCATGCGGGTTGGAGCCCATCCGCCGGTCCCCGTCCGGCGCCCAGGCGGTCAGCTGTGCTGTGGGGGCCCCGTCATCGTCGAAGAGCTCGTCCGGGCGATAGCTGCGCAGCCACTCCTCGAGCATGCCGAGATGCGCGGCATTGTTCCGCACCTCGGCGAGGGGCACCTGGTGGGCCCGCCAGGTGCCCTCGACCTGCTTGCCGTCGACGGTGTGCGGCCCGGTCCAGCCCTTGGGGGTGCGGAGCACGATCATGGGCCACGGCCGCCAGCCGTCCTCGCCGCGACGCGGTTGTTCCGCCCCAGAGCGAGCCTCCCTCTGGATGTCAGCGATCTCGTCGAGGACCGTGTCCAGCGTGCGGGCGAGCGCCTGGTGGACGTGCTCTGGGTCGTCGCCCTCGACGAGGTACGGCTGCCACCCGCACCCCTCCAGCAGGCGGGTCAGCGCCTCGTCGCCGATCCGCGCGAGCACGGTGGGGTTGGCGATCTTGTAGCCGTTGAGGTGCAGGATCGGCAGGACCGCTCCGTCCCGGGCCGGGTCGAGGAAGGCGGTGGACTGCCACGACGTGGCGAGGGCGCCCGTCTCGGCCTCGCCGTCGCCGACCACGCACGCGACCACGAGGTCCGGGTTGTCGAAGGCGGCCCCGAAAGCGTGCGCGAGCGAGTAGCCGAGCTCGCCCCCCTCGTGGATCGAGCCCGGGATCTCCGGCGCCACGTGGCTGGGGATGCCGCCGGGGAAGGAGAACTGGCGAAACAGCCGCCTCATCCCCGTCTCGTCCTGGCGCACGTCCGGGTAGTGGTCGGTGTAGCTGCCCTCGAGCCAGGCGTTCGCCGCGATGGCCGGGCCGCCGTGGCCCGGGCCGATGATGTACATCATGTCGAGGTCGCGCTCGCGGATGACCCGGTTGCAGTGGGCGTAGACGAGGTTCAGGCCCGGCGTAGTGCCCCAGTGGCCGAGCAGCCGGGGCTTGATGTGCTCCGGCAGGAGCGGCACTTTCAGCAGGGGGTTATCGAGCAGGTAGATCTGCCCCACGGCGAGGTAGTTGCAGGCACGCCAGTAGGCATCGACAGTCTGGAGCGCCTCCTCGTCCAACGGCTGGGCCTGCTGGGTCGGGCTGAGCGTGCGCATCGGGCCTCCTCGGGACGGGCGACGCCCCTCCACCATGGCAACATTCGCCGCCCGCCGCCACTGTCCAGAGCACCCCACCCCGTCGAGTGAGCCGGAACTCCGCTTGCGAACCGTCGAGTGAGCCCTAACTGCGGTTGCGAACCGTCGAGTGAGTCCTAACTCCGGAGTTTGCGCTCACTCGACGGGCGGGAACCAGAGTTTGCGCTCACTCGACGGGGAGGGTGCGTGGGATCAGGGCTGCTCGAAGACGACCGCCATCGGCGTCTGCTCGGAGCCCTGCCCGAGCGGGTTGTCGGCGAACATCGCCTCGTAGCGCTCCTTGGTCCCGGGCGCGTCCTTGCCGAGGACGTTGCGGCCGATGTCGTTGGCGTCCATGACCACGGTCCCGCCGAACGTCGACCGCCACGGCTCGGGGACACGAGCCCGGATCGCCGCCGACAGTCGCGCGGCCACCGCGTCCGGGTCCTTCGGCGCCAGCTTGGCCGAGACGTTCGCTGGGTAGACGGAGTACTCGGTCGGCCCGTCGATGGCCCGGATGTCGCCCCCGACGAGGTCGTAGAACATCCCCCGCTTGCCGACCAGCTTGCCGACCGCGCCGCCGGCCGCGGCATAGAGCACCTTCGGCAGCCCCGCCTCCTGGATCGCGAGCTGCATCGTGAACGGCGAGCCGAGCCCGATGCCCGCCGGGGTGCGGGTGACGTAGCGGGAGAGGACCCGGGCTGGGCGGGACACCTTGATGTCCCAGATGAAGTAGGACCGCCCCTGCGTGATCGCGACGATCTTCTCCGAGATGAAGAAGTACCAGCGGCCCTTCGTGGCCACCTCGTGCTCGGGCGGCGCCGACGGCAGACCGGCGAAGAACCGCTCGATGTAGCCCAGGGTCTTCTCGTCGAGGTCGTCCTCGCGGGCGTAAAGCTCAGTCCGGAGCGGATAGCGTCGCACGACCTCCCCGGAGTCGAGCGTCAGGTCGAGCGACTTGCGCGCGTTCGGCTCGTAGTCCGTCTTCGGCTGGCTCTGCACGGCGACCGTGTCGGCGCTGGGCTGCTCGTCGAAGTACTCCTGCAGCCAGAGCTCGAGGTTGATCAGGCGCCAGAACGTCATCGAGTCGACGTCGTTGGTCCCCTTGATCCAGCCCTCGAACGCGTGCAGGACCTCGGTCTGGTTGAAGTAGGGCCGGTTCGCGAACGACTCGGACAGGAAGATCCCGTAGAAGTGGTTCTTCAGGGTCATGAACCACTCGCCCTGAGGCGTCGTGAAGCCGATCTTGTTGCGCCGCCGACGAATCGAGTCAGGCAGCAGGTCGCGGGTCGCGTCACGCAGGATGCGCTTGTTCCACCCGTCCTTGATGATCGCCTCGTCGGACAGCGAGAAGATGAACTTCACGACCTCCTTGTCGAGGAATGGCACCCGTCCCTCGAGGGAGAACCGCATCGTGTTCTTGTCCTCGTAGCGCAGCAGCGACGGCAGCGAACCGACGAAGAGGTCCTCGATGAGCCGCTTCTTGAGGTTCGCCTGCTCGACGACGTAGCGCTCCCCCTGGTGGGCGCCGACAAAGTCGCGGCCGAGCAGCTGGGTCGTCGGGACGTCACGGCGGCCGCGCAGCTTCGCCTTGAGCTTGAACCGGCCGAGCCGGTAGAGCACGTCGAGCGACTTCGACAGCTCGGTCGCCGCCTTGCGGGCACCCTGGGCGCGTAGCTGGCGCAGGTAGACGAAGTAGTACGGCACGTAGCCGGCCATCATCTCGTCGGCGCCCTGGCCGTCGAGCAGCACGGTCACGTGCTTCGTCGCCTCGCGCATCACCTGGTACTGGGCGTAGGGCCCGCTCGAGATGAGCGGCTCCTCCTGGGTGCGCACGAAGTCGCGCAGGTCGGCCTTGAACTCGGAGGCCGTCGGCTTGATCTTGTGCCCGTCGACGTGGCCGCGGCAGATGTCGAGGACGTCGTCGACGTAGCGCTCCTCGTCGTTGATCGAGTTGGGGAACACGGCGCTGAAGGTGTTCTGCTGCTGCCCGACGGACTCCGTCGTCCGGTCGCCCGAGTTGATCAACCGGTTGATGATGACGGCGACCGCCGACGAGTCGAGGCCCCCGGACAGGGACGTGCCGACCGGGACCTCCGACTGGAGCCGGAGCCGGACCGCCTCGACGAGCCGCTCGCGATACTCCGCCGCCGTCGACTCGTCGTAGGGCCGCTGCACCGACGCCAGCTCGGCCAGCTCCTCACGCAGCCGGGTGAAGGTGCGCCGCTCCGCGCGCCCGTCCTCGCCGATCGTCATCATCTCGCCCGGCTCGAGCCGCTCGATCCCGTCGAAGAACGTCTCCCGGCCGTCCTCGTGGATCCGGAAGCGCAGGTAGCGGTAGATGGTGCGGTCGTTCGGCCGCTTCTCGTAGTGCCCCGACTGCAGGAGCGGCTTGATCTCGGAGCTGAACAACCACGCGTCCCCGCCGTCGGCACCGCTGCCCGCTGAGCGGCATACATAAAGGGGCTTGATGCCGAAATGGTCGCGCGCGAGGGTCATCGTTCGGTTCTGGTGGTCCCAGATGGCCAGGCCGAACATCCCGTTGAAGCGGTCGAACGCATCGGATCCCCAGGCGGCGAACGCCTCGAGGACCACCTCGGTGTCGCTGTCGGTCGTGAACGTGTGGCCGAGCTCCTCGAGCTGGGCGCGCAGGTCGAGGTAGTTGTAGACCTCGCCGTTGTAGGCGATCGTGAACCGGCCGTCGGCGGTGCTCATCGGCTGCTGGCCGTGGGCCACGTCGATGATGGACAGGCGCCGGTGCGCGAGCCCCCCGCGACCGTCGATGAGGATGCCTTCGCCGTCCGGACCACGGTGGCGCTGGCAGTCGTTCATCCGGCGCAGCAGCGCCTCGTCCGCCTCGAAGCCGACGTATCCCGCGATCCCGCACATGGCGACAACCCTAATGGCCGTATGCCGCTCAGCCCGCACCCGCTCACCGTGCCCCGGGTGCCGGGCGGGGCCCACTGAACCTCTCGCCGGGCTACCTCGTGTCCGTCAACAGCGCCTCTCGGTCGCCATCCCGGCGCCCGCTCGAGAGTCGCGAGAACCCGTCCGCGGAACAGGAAGCGAGCACGACCATGCACCGACCGACCCGACGAGCCTCACTCACCCTCGGCGCCCTCGCGGCGGCCACCCTCCTCGGTGGCACGGCCGCCGTGGCGGGGGGTGCGAGCACCGACCTGCTCAAGGCCCCCATGCAGGGCAGCGTCCTCAGCGACCCGCCGCTCTTCGGAGCCGTCCGTGGCGGCGCACCGTGGGTCATCACGTCCGGCGAGGCGAAGCTCGCGTCGGACGGCACCGTCAAGGTCTCGCTCGACGGGCTGCTGATCCCGGGCGTCGGCGTCGGCCCCGTCCGGACCGTGTCGGCGACCGTCGCCTGCAACGGGACGGCCGTCGCCACGACGACGGCCGTGCCGTTCAGCGCTGCTGGCGACGCCGCGATCAAGGCGCGGGTCACCCTTCCCGACCGGTGCCTGGCCCCGGCCGTCCTCGTCAACCCGAACGGGAACGCCGCGGTCTACATCGCGGCTACCGGCCGCTGACCCGCTGCAGGCCGTCGCCCAGCCGGAGCGGCCACCGCAGCAGCAGCCACAGGAGCGCCGACCCGAGGAGCAGCGAACCGAGCACATCGCTCAGCCAGTGGAAGTGCAGCCACAGCAACGCCACCGCGACGAGAAGCGTCCACCCGGCGGCGAGCAGCCACGCCAGCCTGCGGCGGGCCGGTCGTGCGTGCGAGACGAGCTCGGCCACGACACCCGCGCAGATGATGGCGGTGGCGGTGTGACCGGAGGGAAAGGCGCCCCCGGCGCCGGCCACTCCCACGTAGTCGGGTGCCTGTCGGTCGATGAGCTCCTTGCCGAGCAGCACCGTGGCGGTGAGCAGCGCGATGGCCGCACCGGTCAGGACCAGCGGCGCCCAGCGGCCGGTGCGCAGCGAGAGCACGGCTCCGAGGAGCAGCACCGCCGCGACGCAGACGGGTGGGGTGGCGATGTCGACGACGACGAGCCCGAGGAGGTCGGGCACCATCGGTCCGTTGCCCTGCCCGGGGGTCCAGTCGCGGACCAGGTCGTCGAGCCGCACGACGGCCCCGTCCCGCACGACCTCGACGGTGAGGAGCGCGAAGGCGGTCAGCAGCAGCGCCGGCACGACCACGTCGAGGACCCGCCGCGTCCGTGAGGCCGGCCGCAGGCCCGGCGCAGCTCCACCTGCGCGCTGGGTGCCCGTGCCGGTCGCCATGTCACTCACGCTAACGACGCCGCCTGTGCGCCCGCTCCCCTCGTGCTGTGTGCCTGCTCCCACCCGCCGATGGGCAGCAGGTCACTCCCACTCGATGGTGCCCGGCGGCTTGCTCGTCACGTCGAGGACCACCCGGTTGACCTCGGCGACCTCGTTGGTGATCCGGGTCGAGATGTGCGCGAGCACGTCGTAGGGCACCCGCGCCCAGTCGGCCGTCATCGCGTCCTCCGAGGCGACCGGCCGCAGCACGACCGGGTGCCCGTAGGTGCGCCCGTCGCCCTGGACGCCCACCGAGCGGACGTCGGCGAGGAGCACGACGGGGCACTGCCAGATGTCGCGGTCGAGCCCCGCCCGGGTCAGCTCCTCGCGGGCGATCGCGTCGGCGCGGCGCAGGATCGCGAGGCGCTCGGCGTCGACGGCGCCGATGATCCGGATGCCGAGGCCGGGCCCGGGGAACGGCTGGCGCCAGACGATCCCCTCGGGTACGCCGAGCTCGAGCCCGACCTGGCGCACCTCGTCCTTGAAGAGCGTCCGCAGCGGCTCGACGAGCCCGAACTGCAGGTCCTCGGGCAGGCCGCCGACGTTGTGGTGGCTCTTGATGTTGGCCGCGCCCTCGCCGCCCCCGGACTCGACGACGTCGGGGTAGAGCGTGCCCTGGACGAGCCACTTGACCGGGTGCTCCTCGTCGCTGTCACTGCGGCCATGCCGCCCGACGACGTCCCGCGCGGCCTGCTCGAACACCCGGATGAACTGCTCGCCGATGATCTTGCGCTTCGCCTCGGGGTCGGTCACGCCGGCGAGCGCGGTGAGGAACCGCTCGCGGGCGTCGACGACGACGAGGTCGACGCCGGTCGCCGCGACGAAGTCCTTCTCGACCTGCTCGGCCTCGCCCTCACGCAGCAGCCCGTGGTCGACGAACACGCAGGTCAGCTGGTCACCGACGGCCCGCTGCACGAGCGCAGCGGCGACGGAGGAGTCGACGCCGCCGGAGAGCGCACAGAGCACGCGGTCCTGGCCGACCTGCTCGCGCACCGCCGTGACAAGGTCGTCGACGACGTTGCCCGGGGTCCAGGACGGCTCGATGCCGGCGCCCTGCCAGAGGAAGTTCTCGAGCACCCGCTGCCCCTGCTCGGAGTGCAGCAC
Source organism: Intrasporangium chromatireducens Q5-1 (assembly GCF_000576575.1). Classification (GTDB taxonomy): domain Bacteria; phylum Actinomycetota; class Actinomycetes; order Actinomycetales; family Dermatophilaceae; genus Intrasporangium_A; species Intrasporangium_A chromatireducens. Next base: position 19,167 of record NZ_AWQS01000014.1, on the reverse strand, counting down.
CTCGGGGTGCCACTGCACGCCGTAGAGGCGCCGGTCGTCGTCCTCGATCGCGGCGACGGGGGTGCCGGCGGTCGAGGCGGTGACCCGGGCGCCGGGCGGCGCGACGGTGACGGAGTCGCCGTGCGACATCCAGACGATCTGGCTGGATGGCTGGCCCTCGAAGAGCGTCGAGCCGGTGCCGGCGATCGTCGCGCCGGTCTTGCCGTACTCGCGAGCGCCCGTCTTCTCCACGGTCCCGCCGAGCGCCTGGGCCATCGACTGGAACCCGTAACACATTCCGAACACTGGCACGCCCGCCTCGAGCAGCGCCGCGTCGAGCCGCGGGGCGCCGGCTTCGTAGACCGAGCTCGGCCCCCCGGACAGGATGATCGCGGCCGGCTCCTTGGCGAGCATCTCGCTGACCGGCATCGAGTGCGGCACGACCTCGCTGTAGACCCGCGCCTCGCGGACGCGCCGCGCGATGAGCTGGGCGTACTGCGCGCCGAAGTCGACGACGAGGACGGGGTGACGCTGCAGGTCAGTGCGGGTCTCGCTCACGACGGAAGCCTACCGACCCAGCCCGATGGTCCTGCAGGCCGCTGAGCCGGCGGAACGTCGAGAGGCCACGAACCGACGAAGGGCCAGTTTCCGACAGCAAGCCGGATGCCGTATGCCGCCGAGCTGGGACCGCGCGTCCCCGCGGTTCCGTGGTTAGCGGCATACGACACCGTCGGTTTGTGGCCCGTCGACATGAACTGGCCCTTCGACGTTAGAGAACGTCGAGAGGCCACCAACCGACGAAAGGCCACTTTCCGACAGCAAGCCGGACGCCGTATGCCGCCGAGCTGGGACCGCACGCCCCCGCGGTTCCGCGGTGAACGGCATACGACACCGTCGGTTTGTGGCCCTTCAACGCGAGCTGGCCCTTCGACGTGCGGAACGTCGAAAGGCCACGAACCGACGAAAGGCCAGTTTCCGACAGCAAGCCGGATGCCGTATGCCGCCGAGCTGGGACCGCACGCCCCCGCGGTGCCGCGGTGAACGGCGTACGACACCGTCGGTTCGTGGCCCGTCGACGGGAACTGGCCCTTCGACATTGGGGAACGTCGAGAGGCCAGTTTCCGACAGCAAGCGGATGCCGTATGCCGCCGAGCTGGGACCACACGCCCCCGCGGTCCGCGGCGAGCGGCTTACGACACCGTCGGTTTGTGGCCCGTCAACGCGAACTGGCCCTTCGACATGCGGAACGTCGAGAGGCCACCAACCGACGAAAGGCCAGTTTCCGACGGCAAGCCGGATGCCGTATGCCGCTGAGCTGGGACCGCGCGTCCCAGCGGTGCCGCGGTGAGCGGCATACGACACCGTCGGTTTGTGGCCCGTCGACGCGAACTGGCCCTTCGACGTTAGGGAACGTCGAGAGGCCACCAACCGACGAAAGGCCAGTTTCCGACGGCAAGCCGGATGCCGTATGCCGCTGAGCTGGGACCGCGCGTCCCCGCGGTTCCGCGGTGAGCGGCATACGACACCGTCGGTTTGTGGCCCGTCGACGCGAACTGGCCCTTCGACGCGAACTGGCCCTTCGACGTTGGGGAACGTCGAAAGGCCACGAACCGACGAAAGGCCAGTTTCCGACGGTGGCCCGTCGACGTTGGGGAACGTCGAAAGGCCACCAACCGACGTCAGACCGCCTGGCCGCCAGCGGCGGCGCCGGTCACGTCGTCCGCGACGTAGGCGCGTTGGAGGAGCGCGTGCGTCTCACGGTTGACCTTCGGCTCGACGACCCACGGGAGCACTGGCACGAACCCGACGAGCAGGTTCTTGACGATCCGCCACAGCGACCAGGCGCACTTGAGGCCCAGGTTGGCCACCGACGCGGCGTAGGCCATGTAGATGAACCCGTGGATGTAGCTCCAGTTCTCGGTGAGGAAGTTGTCCATGTGCATCGCGTACTTCATCACCATCTCGGCGATGAGGATGAACAGCGCGATGCCGGCGACGATCGCCATGACGCGGTAGATGGACAGGGCCGTGCGGATCTGCTTCGGCTTGGCCAGCTTGGTCGGGTAGGTGCTCACGCGTGGGCCTCTTCCTTGGGTGCAACCGGCTGGCGCTGCGCCAGCCACTCGGCTCTGACGATCTTTACGAACATCCAGACGGCGAAGAGCCCGAAGACCCACCACTGGATGGCGTAGGCGGCGTTCCTGACGTTGAGGTGCGACGGCAGCTCGGGCGGTGGCACCCGGCTCAGCCCGGCCGAAGCCGGGTCGACCGGGGTCCCGTCGGCGGACTCGCTCGAGGCGAGCAGGACGACGTTGTAGAGCTCGCCCGGCCACTCGTTGACGAGGGCGGCGAGGTCGATCGAGTGGCGCTGCGGCTGGGGCAGCGCGGCCGCGTCGGCTCGCGGCGACTCACCCGGGCCCAGCGTGCCGAGGATCGACACGGTGCCGGTCGGCGGAGCGGGCGGGGTGCCGGGCGTGCCCTCGACGAAGCCGCGCAGCACCGCAATCGTGCCCTCCGCGGTCCGCAGGGGGGTCACGACCCAGGAGCCGGCGCGGCCGTCCAGCCGCCGGTCGACGACGAGGATCTGGCCGTTGGCGTCATACGTGCCGACGGCCGAGACCGGCCGGTTGGAGAAGTCGGCCTCGAACGCGGAGTGCGGCTGCGTCACCTGCTCGAGGGGCTCGCGCTGCAGCTTGGACGCGGCGGCGACGGTCTCGGCCCGCCCCTTGTCCTGGGCCACGCCGAGCTGCCACATCCCGAGGAGGGTGCACGCGGAGACCACGACGACGAGGATCAGGAACAGCCCGATCCAGCGAGGTCGGAACGGGCCTGCGGACACGCCCCAAGGGTAAGTCACCGACCCCGCTCGATTTGTCCCGCCCGGGGCGGCCCGTGCCACACTCGACGGCCATGACCGCCCGCCAGACCGCCACCACCTGTGCCGCGGTGCTCCTCGCCACCGCCGGGATGGCGACGATCGGCGGCTGCTCGACGAGCGCCCGTCCGGCGGCCGCGACCACTGTCACCGTCACGGTGACCGGTGAGACGGGGGCCGCCACATCACCCGATGGCGCCCCGGCGACGGGCACACCGATCCGGACCGGCACCGCACCGACCCCGACCGGCCCCCGGCCGACCGCTCCCCTGCCGACCTCCCTGGCCGTCGGCCACCAGCGCGGCGCGCCGCACAGCTATGCGGAGGCGAAGGCCCGGTTCGCCAAGGCCCGGGTGGACGGGTCGATCCACGGCACCTTCCGCAGCCCGAGCGGCAACATCCAGTGCGACATCAGCAACGCGGCCGTCGTGGCCGGGTGCGAGGTCGACAAGGGTCGCATCAAGGTGCCGAGCCGCCTCTGCCCCGGCGACGCCGGCGACGCCAGCGACACCGCCGCCGCCGGCGACCGGGTCCGCGGCGTCAAGCTGACCGACCTCGGGGCGCTGCCCGTCTGCGGCGGCGAGCTCGACGGTGCCGCAGGCGCGCCGAAGCTGGCCTACGGCTCGGCGACGGTCGTGCCGGACTCGCCGTTCAGCTGCCTCAGCGAGGAGGTCGGGGTGACGTGCATCGACACCGACTACGAGCGCGGCTTCTTCATCGCCAAGAACACCTTCGTCACGTTCTGAGAGCCTGCCGACCAGCCCCGCGCGTCAGGGCCGCCCTCCGACGGCACCTAGAATGGCACCCGAACTCCTGACCAGACCGACGACCGAGGGGCCGCCGTGGTGCAACTGCTGCTCGTGCACCTCGTCGCCGCGGCAGTTGCCCCGGTCCTCGTCAGGTTCCTGGGCCGGAACGCCTTCCTCGTGCTGGCCCTCGCCCCCGCCAGTGCCCTCGCCTGGCTGCTGTCCGTCGCCGCCGACGTCCGCGCCGGCAACGGGCCGGTCCAGCGCGTCAGCTGGGTGCCGGGGCTCGGCCTCGACCTCGACTTCCGCCTCACCACGCTGTCCTGGGTGCTCGCCCTGCTCGTCACCGGCGTCGGCGCGCTCGTGCTCTTCTACTGCCGCTGGTACTTCACGGCGACCGACCCGACGCTCTGGCGGTTCACCGCGGTCTTCACCGCGTTCGCCGGCGCCATGCTGGGCCTCGTCCTGACCGACAACTTCCTCGTCCTCTACGTCTTCTGGGAGCTGACGACCGTCTTCTCCTACCTGCTCATCGGGCACAACCCGGCGAGCTCGACCAACCGCCGCGCGGCGATGCAGGCACTCATCGTCACGACGCTCGGCGGGCTCGCCATGCTCGTCGGCATCATCGCCCTCGGCGTGCGGCACAGCTACCGGATCAGCGAGGTCGTCGCCCACCCACCGGCTCTGGATGCGGTCACCATCGGCGCCGTCGTGCTGCTGCTCGTCGGCGCGCTCAGCAAGTCTGCCCTCGTGCCGTTCCACTTCTGGCTGCCCGGGGCCATGGCGGCCCCGACCCCGGTCAGCGCCTACCTGCACGCCGCCGCCATGGTCAAGGCCGGCGTCTACCTCGTCGCCCTTCTCGCGCCGGCCTTCGCGGGGGCGCCGGGCTGGCACGCCCTGACGGTCGGGCTGGGCCTGTTCACGATGCTCGTGGGTGGCTGGCGCGCCCTGCGCCAGTACGACATCAAGCTGCTCCTTGCCTACGGCACGGTGAGCCAGCTCGGGTTCATGGTGGCCCTCGCCGGCCTCGGCACTCGCGAGGGCGGCCTCGCGGCCCTTGCCCTCGTCGTGTCCCACGCCTTCTTCAAGTCGACCCTCTTCCTCACCGTCGGGGTGATCGACCGGTCGACCGGCACCCGCGACCTGCGCGAGCTGTCCGGGGTGGGCCGCCGGCTGCTGCCGCTGTCCGTGCCCGCGGTGCTGGCGGCCCTGTCGATGGCCGGGATCCCGCCCCTCGCCGGCTTCGTCGCCAAGGAGGCAGCGCTCCAGGCCGGGCTCGAGGCCGCCTCCGACGGCGTGCCGTTCGCGGCCGCCTGGGGCTGGCTCATGACGGTCACGCTCGTGGTCGGGTCGATCCTCACCGTCGCATACAGCACGCGGTTCGTCTGGGGCGCCTTCGCCCGAAAGCCGGGTATGCCGCTCACCCCCGTCCGCGTGCCCCATCCCGGGTTCTTGCTCGCCCCGCTCCTGCTCGGCGTGGGCTCCCTCCTCGTGGGGCTGCTCGCCCCGCTCGAGCACCCCTGGCTCCTGCCGTACGCGCAGCAGCTCGTTCGCGGGGCACCGCCCGCCCTCCTCGCCCTGTGGCATGGTTTCACCCCGGCGCTCGGGCTGTCGGCTCTCGCCATCGCCATCGGCGTCGGCCTCTTCGTCTGGCGCGACCGCGTCGGGCGCGTCCAGCGCGCCGTGCCGCCCCTCGTCGACGGCGAGCGCGCCTATGCGCGGTTCATGCGCGGCCTGGACGTGGGGGCCGTCGAGGTGACGGCGCGGACGCAGCGGGGCTCGCTGCCGTTCTACCTCGCCACGATCGTCTTCGTGTTCGTCGCGCTGCCCGGGATGGCCGCGCTGCTCCGCGGCTCGGTCGGCCCGGTGCGACTGTGGGACACGCCCGCGCAGGCCGTCGTCGGCGCCGTCATCGTCGTCGCGTGCGTCCTCGTCCTGCTGACGGACCGGCGGCTCGCCTCGGTGATGCTGGTCGGGGTGACCGGCTACGGGGTGTCGACCCTGTTCATCCTGCACGGCGCCCCCGACCTCGCCATCACGCAGATGCTCGTCGAGACGGTCTCGCTCGTCGTCTTCGTCCTCGCGCTGCGCCGGCTGCCGACCCGCTTCGAGCGGCACGAGCGCTCGCTCCGACGCCGGCTGCGGGTGCTGCTCGGCATCGCCTTCGGGGCGTCGGTCGCCGCCGTCATCCTCGTCGCGAGCGCGGCCCGACACGTCGTCCCCGTCTCGATCGACTTCCCCGAGCAGGCCCACTCGTTCGGCCACGGGAGCAACATCGTCAACGTCACGCTCGTCGACATCCGCGCCTGGGACACCCTCGGCGAGGTGTCGGTGCTCGTCGCGGCCGCGACCGGCATCGCGAGCCTCATCTTCGTCAAGACGCGCAACACCCGCTTGTCGACGGCGAGCGAGCAGGCCATCGCGCCGACCGAGCCGACGAGGGGCACCTGGCTGCGCGGTGGGCGGACGCTGCGGCGGGAGCGCCGGTCCGTGATGTTCGAGGTCGTCACCCGGCTGATCTTCCACATCATGATCGCCGTGTCCCTCTACGTCCTCTTCTCGGGGCACAACCTCCCGGGTGGCGGCTTCGCCGGCGGCCTCGTCGCCGGTCTCGCCCTCGTCGTGCGCTACCTCGCCGGTGGCCGCTACGAGCTCGACGAGGCGGCCCCGTTCGACGCCGGCCTCGCCGTCGGCATCGGCCTGCTCATCGTCGTGCTCGCGGCCCTCGCGCCCCTCGCCTTCGGCGGCACGATCCTGCAGTCCGCCGTCTTCGACTTCACCCTGCCGCCGTGGGGCGAGGTCCACCTCGTCACCTCGGCCATCTTCGACATGGGGGTCTATCTCATCGTCTTCGGCATGATGCTCGACATCGTCCGCAGCCTCGGCACCGGGATCGACCGGCAGATCTCCGCCGAACGCCGTGCGGAGGCGGAGGTCTGATGCCGCCGCGAACGATGGCCGAACTCGTCCTCGAGCGCCTCGCGCCCGCGCCCGCGGCCGGCGAGCCTACGATCTCGAGCAGTCTCGCCCCGAACCTCGTCCTCGTCGTCGTCGTCGCGGTCCTCGTGGCGGCCGGCGTCTTCCTCCTGCTCGACCGCAGCCTCGTCCGGGTGCTGCTCGGCACCCTCCTGATCGGCAACGGCGTCTCGGTCCTCTTCCTCGTCTCGGGCGGCGCGTCTGGCAAGCCGCCCTTCTACGGCACCCCCGCGACCGAGATGAGCGACCCGCTCCCCCAGGCCATGGTGCTGACGGCCATCGTCATCTCCCTCGCGACGATCGGCTTCCTCCTCGCGCTGTCCTACCGGCTCTGGCAGGTGTCGGGCACCGACAACGTGCCCGACGACATCGAGGACGAGCAGCTGCAGGAGCTGGCCGACCTCGACGAGCCGTCGGCGACGTTCGACGTCGGCGAGGAGTCGACGACCACGTCGGACGAGCTCGCCGAGGAGCGGTCATGATCGACGACGTCGCGGCCAACCTCGTCCCGCTGCCGGTCCTGCTTCCCCTCCTCGGTGCGGCCCTCTCGCTCGCCGTGCGCCGCTCGCCCCTGCTCCAGCGGGTCACCAGCACCGTCGCGCTGACCGGACTCGTCGTCGTCGCCGCGATCCTCGTCGTCGTGACGGACCGCCAGGGCCCACAGGTGCTCTGGGTCGGCGCCTGGAAGGAGCCGCTCGGCATCTCGCTCGTCGCCGACCGGCTCAGCGCGCTGATGCTGCTCGTGTCGGGGGTCGTCATTCTCGTCGTCCTGATCTTCTCTATTGCCCAGGGACAGGAGGACGACGAGACGGACACCCCGATGACGATCTTCCACCCGACCTACCTGGTCCTGGCGGCCGGCGTCAGCAACGCCTTCCTCGCCGGTGACCTGTTCAACCTCTTCGTCGGCTTCGAGATCCTGCTCTACGCCTCCTATGTGCTGCTGACGCTGGGCGGCGCCGAGCAGCGCATCCACGCCGGCACCACCTACGTCGTCGTCAGCCTGATCTCCTCGTCGATCTTCCTGATCGGGATCGCCGCGACGTATGCCGCGACCGGCACCGTCAACCTCGCCCAGCTCGCGATCCGCCTCGGGGGGGTCGAGCCGGGGGTGCTGCTCGTGCTGCAGCTTTGCCTGCTCACCGCGTTCGCGATCAAGGCCGCCGTCTTCCCGCTCTCGGCCTGGCTGCCGGACAGCTACCCCACCGCGCCAGCGCCGGTCACGGCCGTCTTCGCCGGGCTGCTGACGAAGGTGGGTGTCTACGCGATGATCCGGGTGCAGACGCTCCTGTTCCCCGAGTCGCCGCTGCACGGCCTGCTGATGTGGGCCGCCTTGCTGACGATGGTCATCGGCATCCTCGGCGCCGTCTCCCAGTCCGGCCTCAAGCGCATCCTGTCGTTCACCCTCGTCAGCCACATCGGCTACATGGTCTTCGGCATCGCGCTCGGGACGGCCCACGGCATGGCAGGCGCCATCTTCTACGTCGTGCACCACATCACGATCCAGACCGCGTTGTTCCTCATCGCCGGGCTCGTCGAACGGCTGGGCGGCACCACGTCGCTCGACCGGCTCGCCGGCCTGGCCGTCGCGTCCCCCGTCCTGTCCATCCTCTTCTTCGTCGCGGCGATGAACCTCTCCGGCATCCCGCCGCTGTCCGGGTTCCTCGCCAAGATCGGGCTGTTCCACGCCGGCATCGAGTTCGGCACCCCCCTGTCCTGGGCCCTCGTGGCGGGCGGCATCGTGACCAGCCTGCTGACCCTCTACGCGCTGGCCAAGGTGTGGAGCCAGGCCTTCTGGCGGCCCATCGCCGAGACGCCGGCCCCGGCCGAGGTGGCCGCCGCGCTCGCGTCGGGCAGCGTCGGCGTGCCGGCCGACGTCGACCCGGCGACCGCGCGGACCACCGTGCTGACCGAGACGCCGTCGACGAGCCGGGCCATGCCGCCGCTCATGCTCGCTGCGACGGCGACGATGACCGCGGTCGGTCTGGTGATCACGCTTGCAGCCGGACCGCTGTTCGCCTACACCCAGCGCGCCGCGGCCGACCTCAAGCAGCGGACCCCCTACATCACCAGCGTGCTCCCACCGGAGGTGCGCCGATGACGGACCGGCCGACGAAGCAGGGCCGCCGCCACCGGGCCTCGCGCCGCGGTGGCTTCCAGCCGCGGGCCATCATCGCCGTGGCGGTCGCGTGGCTCTTCCTGTGGGACCGCATCACCTGGGGCAACATCGTCAACGGGCTCATCGTCGGCCTCGTCGTCACCCTGGCCTTCCCGCTGCCGTCCATCGAGTTCGCCGGTCACCCCCGGCCGCTGCGCGTCGCCCACCTCATCCTGCGGTTCTTCATCGACCTCGTCGTCGCCTCGATCCAGGTGACGCGGCTCGCCTTCAGCCCCAAGCGGCCGCGCAACGCCGTCATCGAGGTGCCGCTGCGCTCACGCTCCGACTTCTACCTGACCATCACGGCGGAGCTCAACGCGCTCGTCCCCGGCTCCGTCGTGCTCGACGCGCGCCGGTCGACCTCGACGCTGTTCCTGCACCTGCTCGACGTCGGTCGACCGGGTGCGATCGAGGAGGGCCGCGCCCACGTCTACCGGGTCGAGGAGCGGGTGGTGCGGGCCCTCGGGTCCGACGAGGAGATCGCCGACCTCGAGCGGCGCAAGCGCGAGGAGGAGCTCGCATGACCGCCGCCTTCGCCATCGCCGGGATGCTCATGCTCGCCGCCGCCGCGGCCCTCGTCCTCTACCGCGTCTACCGCGGGCCGACCAACCTCGACCGGCTCATCGCGACCGACATCCTGCTCGTCATCGTCATCGCCGGGGTCGGCATGGAGGCGGCCTGGCACAAGCGGGCGACGAGCCTGCCCCTGCTCATGGTCCTCGGCATCGTCAGCTTCGTGGGTGGCGTCGCCATCGCCCGCTTCATGTCGCACGACTCCGACCGGGAGGCGCCGTGACCTGGTCCACCGTGCTCGACGCCGCTGGAGGGGTCTGCCTGCTCCTCGGCGCGTTCATGTGCCTCGCGGGAGCAGTGGGGCTCGTCCGCTTCCCCGACACCCTGTCGCGTCTGCACGCGGCGACGAAGCCGCAGACCCTCGGGCTCATCCTCGTCCTCATGGGGCTGTCGCTGACGCTGCGCACCTGGGCGGCGGTGACGACGCTCGTCTTCGTCGGTGCGACGCAGTTCTTCACCTCGCCGGTGACGGCCCAGCTGGTCGGCCGGTCGGCCTACCGGCACCGCAACGTCCGCACGGACCTGCTCATCGTCGACGAGCTATCCGAGGCGCTGGCGCGTGACGGCGGCGCCGACGGCGACGGCGATGGCGACGACGCCCGACCACCCGCCTCGCCAGATGCACCCGGACCACTACAGCCGTAGAAAATGGGGTGAGCCGTGTCGGTCCTCGGCGCTACCGTCGGCTGGTGATCCGCCTGCCCTACGCCGATCCCGGCACTCCCGACCTGACGAGCGCGACCGCCTACCTGCGCTGGGTCGGCCGGCTCCAGTGGCGCACCCTCGTGGTGGCGGTGACGTTCGGCGTCGTGTGGATGGTCAGCCAGGCGCTCTTCCCGGCGGTCATGAGCCGCGCCATCGACGAGGGCATCCTCGGCGGTGACTCCGAGGCGCTGCTGCGCTGGTGCGCCGCCCTCCTCGGGCTCATCCTGCTCAGTGCCGCCGCCGGAGTGCTGCGGCACCGCTTCTCGGTGCTCAACTGGTTGCAGGGCGCGTTCCGCTCGGCCCAGCTCGTCGGCCACCAGGCCGCCGACACCGGCGAGGCACTCCCCCGGACGGTGCCGGTGGGCGACGTCGTCGCGAGCGTGTCCTCCGACGCGATGCGGATCGGCGGCATCTACGACATCAGCGCCCGCTTCGTCGGTGCCGTCGCGAGCTATGTCGTCGTGGCCCTCATCCTGCTCGACGCGTCCCGCCCGCTCGGTCTCGTCGTCCTCATCGGCGTGCCGGTGCTCGTCGCCTGCCTCAGCTTCATCGTCCGGCCGCTCCAGCGACGCCAGCTCGCCCAGCGCGAGGAGTCGGGCAAGCTGATCGGCCTCGGGGCCGACACCGTGGCCGGCTTGCGAGTGCTGCGCGGCATCGGCGGCGAGCAGACCTTCCTCGGCCGGTATGCCGCTCAGTCCCAGGATGTGCGGCGCGCGGGCAACCGCGTGGCGGGCTACCAGGCAGCGCTCGACGCCGCCCAGGTCCTGCTGCCCGGGCTGTTCGTGCTCGTCGTCGTGTGGCTCGGGGCGCGGTTCGCCATCGACGGCGAGATCACCCCGGGGCAACTCGTCGCGTTCTACGGCTACACCGCGTTCCTCGTCATCCCGCTGCGCACCGCGACCGAGATGGTGGACCGGGCGACCCGCGCCCACATCGGCGCGGGCAAGCTGCTCCGGGTGCTCTCCGTCGAGCCCGATGACCGTGACGGGTCGGAGGCCATTCCGCTGCCGACCGGGCCGGCGCCCCTGTTCGATCCGCAGAGCGGGGTGCGCATCGAGCCCGGCCGCCTGACCGCCGTCGTGTCCGCCGACCCGCAGGAGTCCGCTGCACTCGCCGATCGGCTGGGCCGGTTCGGCCCCGTGCCGACCGAGGCACGCCTCGGTGGCACCCGCCTGGCCGATGCCTCCCTCACCGACGTCCGCAGCCGCATCGTCGTCTCCGAGACCGACCCCCGATTGTTCACCGGGACGCTGCGCGACGAGCTCGACCCCCGCGGCGTGCACGGCGACGCGGCGGTCCTCACGGCACTGTCGGTGGCGAGTGGCGAGGACATCCTCGAGGCGCTCCCCGACGGCGTCCACAGCGAGGTCCAGGAGCGCGGCCGGGCGTTCAGCGGCGGCCAGCGCCAGCGGCTCGCCCTGACCCGGGCACTGCTCACCGAGGCCGACATCCTGGTCCTCGTCGAGCCGACGAGCGCGGTCGACGCCCACACCGAGGCGCGCATCGCGGCGCGGCTCGCCGAGGCCCGCCGGGGCCGGACCACCGTCGTCATGTCCGCCAGCCCCCTCCTGCTCGAGCAGGCCGACCACGTCGTCTTCCTCGAGGGCGGCAGGGCCACCACGTCCGGGACGCACCGCGCCCTCCTCGCCGAGCACGCGCCATACCGCTCGACCGTCGTCCGAGGGGAGGACGCCTGATGCCGACCGCGACCCCCGCGACCGACCCGGTGAGCCGCACGCTGCCCGTCGCGACCACCGCGTCGGTGCGCGCCCACACCCGCGGCCTGCTCACCCGGCACCGCAGCGCGATCGTGCGCGTCGTGGCGATGCACGCCGTCGCCGCCCTCGCGGCCCTCGTCGCGCCACGCGTCATCGGGCTGCTCGTCGACGAGATCACCGGCCACCGCTCGATCGCGGTCGTCAACCGGCTCGCCCTGTGGATCGCGGTGGCCGTCGTCGTCCAGACCGTCCTGACCTGGTTCGCCCGGCGCGCCTCGTTCGTCATGGGCGAGACGATCTTCGCGGAGCTGCGCGAGCAGTTCATGTCCCGGGTCGTCGGCCTCCCGCTCTCGACCGTCGAGCGTGCCGGCACCGGTGACCTCGTGTCGCGGACGACGAACGACGTCGAGGCGCTCTCGCACGTCCTGCGCTTCGGGATCCCCGCGGTCTTCGTGGGGTCGGTCACGACGGCGATCACCCTCGTCGCCGCGTTCGCGACGGGTTGGCTCGTCGCGCTGCCGGTCGTCGTCGGTGCCCCGCTGCTGTGGGCCTCGACGCGGCGCTACCTGCGCCTCGCCCCCGCGGGCTACCTCCGGGAGCGGGCGACGTATGCCGTGCTCGGCGGGGTCGTCACGGAGTCGACCGAGGGCGCGCGGACCGTCGACGCACTGGGGCTGGGCCGGCGGCGGCGTCGGCGCATGGACGCGGCTCTCGCGGACTGTTACGACGCCGAGCTCTACACCCTCCGGCTGCGGATGCGGTGGTTCCCGGCGGTCGAGGTCGCGTTCTACCTGCCCGTCGCGGCGACCCTGCTCTGGGGCGGCTGGCTCATCACGAACGACCTCGCCACCGCCGGCACCGTCACCGCCGTGGCGCTCTACGTCCAGCAGATGGCGGGCCCGCTCGACGAGCTGATCTCCTGGCTCGACGAGGTCCAGGTCGGCGCGACGTCGCTCGCGCGGGTCATCGGGGTCGGAGACGTGCCACCCGACCGGTCCGCGACGGGCGAGGTGCCTGCCGACGACCGGCTCACCGTCGACGGGGCCCACTACGCCTACCGGTCCGGTCGCGATGTGCTGAAGGGTGTGTCGCTCGACCTGCGGCCGGGTGAGCGGCTGGCCATCGTCGGCCCGTCGGGCGCGGGCAAGTCGACGCTCGGGCGGCTGATGGCCGGCATCGACGGTCCCCGTGCGGGGCGGGTCGACGTCGGCGGCGTGCGGCTCGTCGACCTCGAGCTGGCGCAGCTGCGGGGACAGGTCGCCCTCGTCACGCAGGAGCACCATGTCTTTGTCGGTTCCCTGGCCGACAACCTGCGCCTCGCGCGGCCGGCGGCCTCCGACGACGAGCTGCGCGACGCCCTCGCCGCCGTCGACGCCCTCGGGTGGGCCGACCGGTTGCCCGAGCACCTGGGCACCGTCGTCGGGTCGGGCGGCCACCGGCTGAGCGAGCCACAGGCCCAGCAGCTCGCGCTCGCGCGGCTCGTCCTGGCCGACCCGCACACGCTGGTCCTCGACGAGGCGACCTCGCTGCTCGACCCTCGGGCCGCCCGCCACCTCGAGCGGTCCCTCGCGGCGGTCGTCGACGGGCGCACGGTCGTCGCGATCGCTCACCGGCTGATGACGGCGCACGACGCCGACCGGGTGTGTGTCATCGAGGACGGGCTGGTGAGCGAGATCGGGTCCCACCACGAGCTGCTCGAGGCAAACGGTGCCTACGCGGCGCTGTGGCGGTCGTGGCGCGACGAGCGCGAGCCGGCCCACGGCTGAGACATCTGGAGCGAAACACGGCCAAGCATGGAAGGATGGTGGCGACGGCACGCATCCCTACGTGGTTGCGGCGTCGTCGCTGATGTGCGGGCCGGTTCCGACCGGTTGCGGTCCGCCATCAGGGGCTGGGGTTGTCTCTGAGGGGTGGCGACCCCAGCCTCCCAAACCTGCCTGATCAGCCGTCGGCACCGGCCGCCACACGCTCCGTGAGCCGCACGTACGGCTCGCCCTGCTTCGGGCGCCGGTCCGGCTCACCCCGGCGCGGCCAGAGCGCCATCGCCCGCTCCGCCTGGGCCGTGATCGTCAGGGCCGGGTTGACCCCGAGGTTCGCCGACACCGTCGAACCGTCCACCACGCTGATCCCCGGATAGCCCCAGAGTCGCTGGTAGGGGTCGACGACACCCCGGTCGGGCGACTCCGCGATGACGGCCCCGCCGAGGAAGTGGGCGGTCATCGGGATGTCGAGGATCTCCCCGATCGACGAGCCCGGCCGCGACCGCTCGCCGGTGGCGCGCTCCAGACCCCGGGCAAGCGCCCGTACCGCACGGTTGCCCTGCGGGATCCAGGTCGGGTTCGGCTCACCGTGGCCCTGCTCGGAGGTGAGGTGCCAGCGGAACCAGCCGCGCCGCCGGCTCACGACGATGGAGTTGTCCACCGTCTGCATCACCAACGCGATGACCGTCCGCTCGCTCCAGCGCCGCACGGACAGCGACCTCGCGAAGTCGCCGGGGTGGCGCAGCGCCGAGGCGAGGAAGCGCACCGGCCGCGGCACCCTGCCGCCGCCGTCGACCTGCATCACGGCGAGCAGGCCCATCGCGTTGGAGCCCTTGCCGTAGCGGACGTTCTCCACGTGGGTCGTCTCATCGACGTGGAAGCTCGATGTGATCGCCACGCCCCTGGTCAGGTCGACGTCGCGTGGCACCCGGACGGTCATCGCGCCACCGAGCGCCTCCGAGTTCGTCCGGGTCTGCCACCCGAGCCGGTCGGAGATGCCCGGCAGGGCGGTCGCCTTGAGCGTCTGCAGCAGCTGGGCGGTCCCCCACGCGCCCGCCGCGACGACCACGTGCCGGGCCGTCGCGGCCCGCGGATCGCGCCGGCCGCGACGGTGCGCGTCGGTGCGGACGGTGTGAACGGCATACCCCTCGTCGGGGTGGGCGGGATCGAGCGGGCGCACCGACGTCACGGTGCGTAGCGGCTCGATCACGACGCCGCGGCGCTCCGCGAGCGCGAGGTAGTTCTTCACGAGCGTGTTCTTGGCGCCCACCCGGCAGCCGACCATGCAGTTGCCGCACTGGGTGCAGCCGGTGCGGTCCGGCCCCTCGCCGCCGAAGTACGGGTCGGGGACGCGCCGGCCCGGCTCGCCGAAGAAGACGCCGACGGGCGTGCGCCGGAACGACGCGCCGGTGCCCAGCTCGACCGCGGTGTCGCGCATCAGCCGCTCGACGGGGCCGTCGCACGGGTTCTCGACCACCCCGAGCATGCGCTGCGCCGTGGCGTAGTGGGGCGCCAGCTCGGCCTCCCAGTCGGTGATGCCGGACCACTGCGGGTCCGTGAAGAACGGCTTCGGCGGGACGTAGAGCGTCTGCGCGTAGTTGAGCGACCCGCCGCCGACCCCGGCACCGGCGAGGACGAGGCAGTGCGGG
This sequence comes from Intrasporangium chromatireducens Q5-1, assembly GCF_000576575.1. GTDB lineage: Bacteria > Actinomycetota > Actinomycetes > Actinomycetales > Dermatophilaceae > Intrasporangium_A > Intrasporangium_A chromatireducens. The sequence goes on along the minus strand of NZ_AWQS01000014.1, from coordinate 4,025 downwards.
AGTCGGTGGATCCGCTGCACGCCGTAGCAGCCGAGCGCCGGGGCCCAGAGGTAGCGCCGCAGGTCCCAGCTGGTCCTGGCGAAGTCCTCGTCCGCGAAGCGCCGCCCCGCCTCGTAGACGAGGACGTCGTAGCCCTTCTCCGCGAGCCGGAGGGCCGCGACGGACCCGCCGAAACCCGAGCCGATGACGATGACGTCGTGGTCGTGCGCGCGGCTCATGGGAGAACTGTAGGAGGCCGCGCCGGCAAAGGCTACCGGCCGGTCACATCGCGGCGCGCGGGCCCCCCGTGGCCGGCTGTTCGGGCCGGGAAGACGACGACCGCCGCCCGACGAGACGTCGGACGGCGGTCGTGGATGCTCGTGCCGAGGAGTCTCGGCGCAGCGTCAGCCCAGAGTCAGCGCAGAACGGTGATGTTCGCGGCCTGCGGACCCTTCGGGCCCTGCTGGGTCTCGTACTCGACCTTGTCGTTCTCGTCGAGCGAGCGGTAGCCGCCCGAGTTGATCGCCGAGTAGTGGGCGAACACGTCGGCGGAGCCGTCGTCGGGAGCGATGAAGCCGAAGCCCTTTTCGGAGTTGAACCACTTCACGGTGCCAGTAGCCATGGTGAACCTGCCTTCTGAGGAATGGAGTCCGCACCGACTTTCGGAGCGGTCCGAGGTGTGATGCCTGTGACTCGTCTTCTCAGGAATAACTGCAGGCCCCGGCGGGACCGACTACTCATGATGCAAAAACGCAAGAACCAACCCGCGACAACTCTAGGGGGTCGGCCCGCCAAAACCTATTCGGGCCCGGCGCACCGCGAGTCGCTCGCCGGGGGCGCGTCGACCTGAGCGGCCTCAGCGGCCGCCGTAGGGCGCGACGACGACCTCGACCCGCTGGAACTCCTTGACGTCGGAGTAGCCGGTCGTGGCCATGGCGCGCCGGAGCGCACCGATGATGTTCGTCGTGCCGTCCGCGCTGCGGCTCGGCCCGACAAGGACCTCCTCGAGCGTCGCCTGCCGTCCCAGCTGGATCCGCTCGCCGCGCGGTAGCTGTGGGTGGTGCGCCTCGGGGCCCCAGTGGAACCCACGGCCCGGGGCATCGGTCGCCCGGGCCAGCGCGGCGCCGAGCATGACCGCGTCGGCACCGCAGGCGATCGCCTTGACGACGTCGCCCGACGTCCCGACCCCGCCGTCGGCGATGACGTGCACGTAGCGGCCACCCGACTCGTCGAGGTAGTCGCGGCGCGCCGCCGCGACGTCGGCCACAGCGGAGGCCATCGGCGCGTGGATGCCGAGGGTGGCGCGGGTCGTGTGCGCCGCTCCCCCGCCGAACCCGACGAGGACGCCGGCCGCACCGGTCCGCATCAGGTGCAGCGCCGCGGTGTACGACGCGGCGCCGCCGACGATGACCGGCACGTCGAGCTCGTAGATGAACCGCTTGAGGTTGAGCGGCTCGGCCTGACCGGAGACGTGCTCGGCCGAGACGGTCGTGCCGCGGATGACGAACAGGTCGACCCCGGCGTCGACGACGGTCTTCCAGTGCTGCTGCGTCCGGGCGGGCGACAGCGCCCCGGCGACGGTCACCCCGGCCGCGCGCAGCTCCTGCAGCCGCTGCGTGATGAGCTCGGACTTGATCGGCTCGGCATAGATCTCCTGCATCCGGGCCGTCGAGCGGAGCGGCTCGAGCCCGGCGATCTCCTCGAGGAGCGGCAGCGGGTCGTCGTAGCGGGTCCACAGCCCCTCGAGGTCGAGGACGGGCAGGCCGCCGAGCCGGCCGAGCTCGATCGCCGTGTCGGGCGAGATGACCGAGTCCATCGGCGCGCCCATGACGGGGATGTCGAAGTGGTAGGCGTCGATCTGCCAGGAGACCGAGACCTCCTCCGGGTCGCGCGTGCGCCGCGAGGGCACGACGGCGATGTCGTCGAAGGAGTAGGCACGCCGGCCGCGCTTGCCGCGGCCAATCTCGATCTCGGTCACCCGGTCAGCCTATCGACCGCGCGGGGCCGGCTCGCGCCGTCGTCCGTATGCCGCTGGGCCAGCACCAGCTCACCGCGCCGTTCGCGCGTGGCGAGCTGAGCGGCATACGGGCCGGGGACTCAGCCGCGTGCGGCGTAGTTCGGCGCCTCGACGATGGCCTGGATGTCGTGCGGGTGGCTCTCCTTGAGGCCGGCCGACGTGATCCGGACGAAGCGGCCACGCTCCTTCAGCTCGGGGATCGTGCGCGCCCCGACGTAGAACATCGACTGGTGCAGGCCGCCGACGAGCTGGCGCGCGACGGTCGAGACCGGGCCCTTGTAGGCGACCCGGCCCTCGATGCCCTCCGGGATGAGCTCGTCGTCGCTCGCGACGTCGGCCTGGAAGTAGCGGTCCTTCGAGTAGGACTTCTTGCCGCGGGAGGACATCGCCGCGAGCGATCCCATCCCGCGGTAGGACTTGTACTGCTTGCCGTTGACGAGGACGAGCTCCCCCGGGCTCTCCTCGCAGCCGGCGAGGAGCGAGCCGACCATGACGGCGTCGGCGCCGGCGACGAGGGCCTTGGCGATGTCGCCGGAGTACTGCAGGCCACCGTCGCCGATGAGCGGCACCCCGGCCGGGCCGCAGGCCTGGGCGGCCTCGTGGATCGCGGTCACCTGTGGCACGCCGACCCCTGCGACGACTCGGGTGGTGCAGATCGAGCCCGGGCCGACGCCGACCTTGACCGCGTCGACCCCGGCGTCGACGAGGGCCTGCGCCCCCTCCCGGGTCGCGACGTTGCCGCCGATGATCTGGGTCTGCGCCGTGGCGGGGTCGCTCTTGAGGCGCTTGACCATGTCGAGCAGCAGGCGGGCGTGGCCGTGCGCGGTGTCGACGACGAGCACGTCGACCCCGGCCTCGATGAGGGTCGTGGCCCGCTCCCACGAGTCGCCGAAGTAGCCGACGGCGCCGCCGACGAGGAGGCGGCCCTGGCCGTCCTTGCTCGCGTCGGGGAACTGCTCGGACTTGACGAAGTCCTTGACGGTGATGAGTCCGGCGAGCCGGCCGTGGTCGTCGACGAGCGGCAGGCGCTCGCGCTTGTGCTGGCGCAGGATCGCCGCGGCGGAGTCACGGTCGATGTCGACCGGCGCGGTGATGAGCGGCATCGGCGTCATGACGTCGCGCACGAGGGTGCGGCTCCACTCGGCCACCGGGACGAAGCGCAGGTCGCGGTTGGTGATGATGCCGAGCAGCGTGTCGTCGGGGGCGACGACGGGCAGCCCGGAGACGCGGTACTCGCCGCAGATCCGGTCCAGCTCCTCGAGCGTCGCGTCGGGCCCGATCGTGACGGGGTTCGTGATGCGGCCGGTCTGGGTGCGTTTGACGAGGTCGACCTGCTTGGCCTGGTCCTCGATCGAGAGGTTGCGGTGCAGCACGCCGATGCCGCCCTGGCGGGCCATCGCGATCGCCATCCGCGCCTCGGTGACCGTGTCCATCGCCGCGGACAGCAGCGGCACCCGGATGCTGATCTCGCGGGTCAGCCGAGCGGTCGTGTCGACCTCGCTCGGGATGACGTCGGTCTCGCCGGGCAGGAGCAGGACGTCGTCGTAGGTCAGCCCGAGAGGTGCGAAGGCAGCAGGAAGTTCAGACGATCCGAGGCTCATGCACAAATGGTAGTTCAGCGGGTCGGGCGTCCCGGAGCCGCCGTGGGGGCCCCTGTGGCGCCCTCGAATCGTCCCTGCTGCTGGCCGTGTGTGGCCTGGGGTGGGACGGTGGCCGCCGGCGTGCCGGGGCCGGAGACGAGACCCGGCGGCCGTCCGTCGCTGGCCGGTGTCGGTGGGGTCGCGCCCTGCTGGGCGTTCGCTGCCCGGCCCGCGGTGTCGCCAGGTCCCGGGGCGGTCGGCGCCGCCCTCGTGGTGGCCGAGGGCGAGACCGAGGACGTCGTGCCGGGCGTGGTGACGGGGGTGCTGGTGGCCCTGCCGCTGCCGGGGGTGCGTGTCGTCGCGGGCTTCTTCGAGCCGACGCGGCCGGCCTGCTGCGGCACGGCGGGCCTGGGGGCCTTGGCGGACCCGCTCGCCCGGACCTGCGTCGG
>NZ_AWQS01000013.1 GCF_000576575.1 Intrasporangium chromatireducens Q5-1 | reverse complement strand
CGCCGACACAAGGAAGGTAGACCAGTGAGCGTCTGGGACGACCTCGTCGGGCAGGAGCCCACGATCGAGACCCTCTCGCGCGCCGTGCGCGACGAGGCGTCGATGACCCACGCGTGGCTCTTCACCGGGCCGCCCGGGTCGGGGCGCTCCAACGCGGCCCGGGCGTTCGCGGCGGCGCTGCAGTGCGCCGAGGGCGGCTGCGGCCAGTGCCGCGAGTGCCGCACGGCGCTCGACGGCACCCACGCCGACGTCAAGGTCGTCGCGACCGAGGGGCTGTCGATCAAGGTCGAGGACACCCGCGCCCTCGTGCAGGAAGCCGGCCTGCGACCCTCGGTCGGCGCCTGGCGGGTCATCATCGTCGAGGACGTCGACCGGCTCACCGAGCGGGCCGCCGACGCGCTCCTCAAGGCCCTCGAGGAGCCGACCCCCAGGACCGTCTGGCTGCTCTGCGCGCCGAGCCTCGAGGACGTCATCATCACGATCCGCTCCCGCTCCCGGCACGTGCGGCTGCGCACGCCGCCTGTCGCCGCGGTCGCCGAGCTGCTCCAGCGCCGCGACGGCATCGACGGGCCGATGGCCCTTTATGCCGCCCGCGCCGCGCAGTCGCACATCGGGCTCGCGCGCCGGCTCGCCCGGGACGACAAGGCGCGCAACCGGCGCCACGACACCATCTCGCTGGCGACCCGCATCACCGGCGTCGGCGAGGCGGTGCTGGCTGCCGACAACCTCAACAAGATCGCCGAGGAGGAGTCGGTCGCCGCCTCGGCCGAGCGCGACGCCGCCGACAAGGCGCGGCTGCTCGAGACGCTCGGCGCCGACCCGGGCGCCCGCACCCAGCCCCCGCACATCCGCTCGCAGCTCGCCGCCCTCGAGAGGGACCAGAAGGCCCGTGCCAAGCGCCACATCCGCGACGTCATCGACCGGTCGCTCATCGACCTCGCCTCGATCTACCGCGACGCGCTCGTGCTGCGCATCGGGTCCGACGTCGAGCTGGTCAACCCCGACGCGATCGACAAGGTGCGCGGCCTCGCGACTCTCTCCTCCGCCGAGCAGCTGCTCGGGCACCTCGACGCGATCTCCGAGGCGCGCGAGCGGATCAACGCCAACGTGCCGCCGCTGCTCGCCCTCGAGGCGATGGCCCTGCAGCTGCGCGTGCCGCGGAACCTCGGCATCTGAGCGGTTACGGTTTCGGTCATGAGTCGTCGCAGGATCCGCGCCCCGGGGGTCGCCGCCGTCGGTGCCGCCGCACTGATCGCGGCCGTCGGCCTCGCCGGCTGCACCACCCCCGGCGGCTCACCCGTGCGGCCCGCGGCCCCGACCGATGGCGCAGCCGTCACCGCCGCACCCACCGCGTCCCTCGCCAAGTACTACGCGCAGCGGCTCGAGTGGAGCGCCTGCGACGGCTCCTTCCAGTGCGCCGACCTCACCGTCCCGATCGACTATGCCGCGCCGAGCCAGGGTGACATCCAGATCAAGGTGCTGCGCGTCGCGGCCCGCGACCAGAAGGACCGAATCGGCTCGCTCGTCGTCAACCCGGGCGGTCCCGGCGGCTCCGGGGTGCAGTACGCCGCGTCGGCCGACAACATCGTCGGGCCGTCGGTCCGCAAGTACTTCGACGTGGTCGGCTTCGACCCCCGCGGCGTCGGCCAGTCGGCCCCGATCGACTGCCTCTCCGACCACCAGCTCGACCAGTTCCTCAGCGCCGACCCGACTCCGGACAACCGGCCCGAGGAGCAGCAGCTGCTCGGCGAGGCCAAGGACATGGCGAGCGGCTGCGAGGCCCACAACAAGACGCTCCTGCCGCACGTGTCCACGGTCGACGCCGCCAAGGACATGGACGTGCTCCGGGCGGCCCTCGGCGACGCCCAGCTGAACTACCTCGGCAAGTCCTACGGCACCTTCCTCGGGGCGACCTACGCCGAGCACTTCCCGACCCGCGTCGGCCGCTTCGTCCTCGACGGGGTCGTCGCGCCGGACCTGACCGGTGAGGAGATGGCCAAGGGCCAGGCCGCGGGTTTCGAGCTCGCCACCCGCACCTACGTCAAGGACTGCATCGACCAGGGCAGCTGCCCGCTCGGCAACACCGTCGACGCCGGCATGCAGTGGCTGCGCGACTTCCTCGGGCGCCTCGACGCGCATCCGATTCCGAGCGGCGACCCCGCCGTGCCGGAGCTCAACGAGGCGTGGGCCTCCCTCGGCATGGCGGCCGCGCTCTACGACCAGGGCTCGTGGGGCATCCTCACCGACGCGATCGTCGCGGCGCAGCAGGGCAACGGCTCGGAGCTCATGCGGCTCGCCGACTCCTACGCCGACCGCGACCCCGGTGGCCGCTACACGGGCAACATCATGGAGGTCATCTACGCGGTCAACTGCCTCGACCGTCCGGACAGCCCCGACCTGTCCAGCTACGAGCAGTACGCCAAGGACTTCTCGAAGGTCGCGCCGACGTGGGGTCCGTTCCTCGCCTGGGGCAACCTGCCCTGCGGGGTCTGGCCGGTCAAGGGCGGTGAGGGTCCGCGCACCATCTCGGCCAAGGGCAGCGGCCCGATCGTCGTCGTCGGCACCACTCGCGACCCCGCCACGCCCTACGAATGGTCGGTCCGGCTGCGCGACCAGCTCGCCAACGCCTCCCTCATCACCTTCAACGGCGACGGCCACACCGCCTACATGCGCTCCAACAGCTGCGTCAACGACGCGATCGACGGCTACTACGTGCAGGGCACGGTTCCCAAGGACGGACTGAAGTGCTGAGTGACGACCCGCAGCCCGGTGACCTCCCCGAGGCCCCCGAGGAGCCGTATGCCGCTGTGCGCCGGATCGCTGGCGGCCCCCCTCCGCCGGGGGCCGGGTCCCATGACGAGCCGCTCGCCGGAGTGCCGGAGCCGGTGCGGCCACCGGTGACGCAGGCGGGCGTTCCGGCACCGCGCCCACGTCCGGCCTGGCTCAACCCCGTGGTCGCAGTCGTCGCGGTGATCGCCCTGCTCGCCGTCGTCGGCCTCGGGGTCTGGGCGTTCCGCCCCGTCGACCTGCCACCGGTCGCCGTCCCCACCAGCAGCCCGTCGGCCACCGGATCGGCCCCGCCGACCTCGGGGCCGCCGGCGACGACGCCCGCCCCGGCGAGCACCGACCATCCCAAGGTGCTCGACCGCTTCTACACCCAGTCCCTGTCCTGGTCGTCCTGCGGAGACTCGTCGGCACAGCAGTGCGCCAAGATCAAGGTCCCCGTCGACTACGCCAAACCTGCCGGCGACACCTTCACCCTCGCCCTGCGCAAGGCGCCCGCCACCGACCCGTCGAAGCGCATCGGCTCGCTGCTGATCAACCCCGGCGGGCCCGGTGGCTCCGGGGTCCAGTACGCCGAGTACGCGGCGTTCGTCTTCAGCAAGGACCTGAGGGCCGCCTACGACGTCGTCGGCTTCGACCCGCGTGGCATCGGGCAGTCCGACGCCGTCGCCTGCCTGACCAACCAACAGATGGACCTCCTATTCGCGGACGACCCCACCCCCGACACGGCGGCCGAGCGGCACAAGCTGCTCTCCGACGCCGACGTGATCACGAAGAGCTGTGCGACGAGCGGTGGCGAGCGGGCCCGGCACATGAGCTCGACCGAGGTCGCCAAGGACATGGACATCATCCGGGCGCTGGTGGGGGACGAGAAGCTCAACTACTACGGCGTCTCCTACGGCACCTTCCTGGGCGGCCTCTACGCCGACCTGTTCCCCAAGCGCGTCGGCCGGTTCGTCCTCGACTCGGCCATGTCGCCGAACCAGACGGACCTGCAGCAGACGCAGTACGACATCCAGGGCTTCGAGTCCTCGATGGATGCCTTCATCGCCTGGTGCGTCAAGCGTGACGACTGTGCCCTCGGCCGGGACCCGAAGGCGGCCGCCGGCAAGATCGTCGATCTGATCGACCACATCGACCAGCACCCGCTCCGCACCACGAAGGGCGGCCTGACCAGCATCGGCGAGGGCTGGGTCAACTTCGCGATCTTCATGTGCCTCTACTCGAACACGTCGTGGCCCACCCTCAACCGCGGTCTGGCGCAGGCGATCGAGAAGGGCACGGGCGACATCCTGCTCACCTATGCCAGCCAGGTCGTCGAGCGCGACGCGAAGGGCAACTTTGCCGACTCGTCCTACCTGCAGGCGATGATCCCGGTGCGCTGCGCCGACTGGCCGCGCACGCCCGAGACGCCGGCCCGCCAGGCGGAGCAGCGCAAGCTGCAGGCGGCCCACCCGCTCTGGGCCCGGATGACCGGTGAGCTCTACGACAACTGCAAGGCATGGCCGGCCCCCGGCCGACAGCCGACCGGCACGACGATCGGCAAGGGCGCCGCGCCGATCCTCGTCATCGGCAACCTCCGCGATCCCGCGACCCCCATCGGCGGCACGAGGCAGCTCGCCAAGGACCTCGCCTCCGGCGTCCTCGTCACGTCGAACAACGACGGACACGGCACCTACCTGTCCGGCAACAGCTGCATCGACCGCGTCGTGGACGGCTACCTCGTGGCCGGCACGGTGCCCCCGAACGGCAAGGCGTGCTGAGGCGGCTGCGCGCTCCGGCGACGGCCGTCGCCGCCCTCGCCGTCCTGTTCGCCCTGGCCACCGGCAGCACGACGGGAGAGCCCGCCACCGCGCCGGCGGTCGTGGCCGCGAAGCCGGCGGTGCGGCATACCGCCACGGCGACCCAGCCCGCCATCTCGTTCACCCAGCCGGTCGCTGCAGACCCGGCCGGGCTGGAGCGCTTCTACGGCCAGCGGGTCGCCTGGGGTCGGTGCGCGCGCGGCTGGGGCGACTGCGCGAGCGTGTGGGTGCCGCTCGACCACGACGACCCCGAGGGTGCGACCGTCCCGATCAGCCTCTACCGGCTGCCGGCGGGCCTGCCCGCGAAGCGCAAGGGCACCCTGTTCATCAACCCCGGCGGGCCGGGCGGGTCGGGGACCGACTTCGCGCGGGAGGCCCACCGCTACCTCGGGGAGGACGTCCGCTCCGTGTGGGACGTCGTCGGCTTCGACCCACGCGGCATCGGCGAGTCGGCCGGCTTCGACTGCCTCACCGACCGCGACCTCGACGAGCTGTATGCCGCTGACCCCACCCCCGAGACAACGGCTGAGCGACGCGCGCTGGACCGTGCCGACCGCGCTCGGCTGCGGGGCTGCCTTGCGCGCGGCGGTCCGCTCGCGCTCCACATGGGCACCGAGAGCGTCGCCCGCGACCTCGACATCCTCCGCGCCGCCGTCAGCGACGAGCGGCTCAACTACCTCGGGGTGAGCTACGGGACGATGATCGGCGCGATGTACGCCGACTTCTTCACGTCCCGGGTCGGCTACATCGTGCTCGACTCCGGGTGGTCTCCGACGGGTTCGACACCCCCGACGTGACCCAGGCGGAGTACGACGCCGACGCCCGCGCGCAGGGGCGGGAGCTGGAGGCAGCGGTCGCCGACTTCGCCGAGGCGTGTGGCGGTGGCTGCTCCCTCGGCGGCGATGGTGCCGCCGTGTCGGACACCATCGTCAGAGTGCTCGACGGGCTCGAGCGGCGTCCGCTGCCAACGAAGTTCGAGACGTTGCCGCGGCTGACCGAGGGGGTGGGCCGCAGCTGCGGTGCGAGCCGGGCTCGAGGACGAGGGCGTCTGGCCCTACCTCGTCGAGGCGCTGGAGAGGGCCCAGCAGGGCGACGGCTCCGACCTGGCGTGGCTCGCGATGGCCGACACGGGCCGCGAGGAGGACGGCACGTATCCGGGCGCGAGCTTCGGCAAGAACCATCTGCCGGTGACGTGCGCCGACTGGCCGCCGACGAGGTGGGACACGATGGCGCCGAGCTCGCAGGTCGTGCGCGAGTTCCCCCTGCTGGCGCGGTTGTCGCCGCGCTCGGGCGACCCGTGCGCCGGGTGGCCGGGGCCGCGGCGGCAGAATCTGCTCGTCGGCGCCGAGCCGGCCACCCCCATCGTCGTCATCGGCAACGAGCACGATCCGGTGACCTCGATCGGCGGCACCGAGTACCTCGCCTCGGTGCTCGTGCGGTCCCGGCTGGTCCGCGTCGACGCGTACGGGCACGGCGCCTACGGGTCGGGCAACGCATGCGCGGACCAGGCCGTCGGCGCCTACCTCGTGTCGGGCATTGCGCCCCCCGACGACACCCGCTGTCCGGCCGAGTGACCGGTGCGGCACCGCCGTCGCGGCGCGCCACGAGAACTGGCGACGCGGTCGGTTGTCGTGGTCGAGTCGGCGCTCTCGCCACGACGGCGGGTGAGGACTCCCGTTCTCGTGGGCCCGGCTGTCGATTTCCACGACTCCGCGACGTCTGCGTATACTCATCCACCGTGCCGCCGGTCGCTCGTCGACCGGTCCGGTCACGCCGCCTTAGCTCAGTCGGCCAGAGCGATTCACTCGTAATGAATAGGTCGTCGGTTCGATTCCGACAGGCGGCTCCACCAGCGCCCTCGACTCCGGTCGGGGGCGTTCCTGCTCCCTGCACGACGGTCGCCCTGGAGGTTCGCCTCGCCGCACGAGAGGATGCGGCATGGCCCTGATCCCGTTCCCGGAGCCGGCATCCACCGACGACCTGCGCGGCCTGCTGCTCGACTACCTGGACATGCCCGCGAGCTCAGCGCCATCGTCGAGATTGGCCAGCGCGGGGGAGGAGCGCCGTCCTTCCCCGAGGACGGCCGCGGCCACGGAGGAGACGAGTGACGAAGCCGGACCCCGCCCCTTGGAGTGGTCTGCCCATGCCCACGGCCCCGCCCGGGTGGCACCCTGCAGTTGAGAAGCCCCAACGTGGAGGAGACGGCATGACGAGCCTTGACCTGCCGAGCGTCACGCGACCGGACGACCTGCGAGCGATCGTGGACTGGACCGCAGGAGAGCTGTCCTCGGCGATCGAGCAGCGGCTCGTCAGCTGCGTGGACGTCATGACCGCCTACCTCGACCAGATCGACCGGTTCAACCCACGCGTCAACGCCATCGTCTCCCTCCGACCCCGGGAAGAGCTGCTCGCCGAGGCAGCCGAGAAGGACGCGCTGCTGGCGCGAGGCGAACGGCAGGGCTGGATGCACGGCTTCCCCCATGCGGTCAAGGACCTCTCCGACGTCCGGGGGCTGCCGACGACGAAGGGGTTCTTCCGCCCGCTCGAGTCGGTCCCGCGAGCGCAGGCCGACGCGATCTTCGTCGAGCGCATCCGTGCCGCCGGGGCAATCTTCATCGGCAAGACGAACACCCCCGAGCTCGGCCTCGGCTCGCACACCTACAACCCGGTCCACGGCACGACCCGCAACCCGTACGACCTGGGCCGCACCGCCGGCGGCAGCAGCGGGGGAGCCGCGGTTGCAGTGTCGCTGCGCATGCTCCCGGTCGCGGACGGCAGCGACTTCATGGGGTCGCTCCGCAACCCGCCGGGCTGGACGAACGTCTATGGCCTGCGTCCGTCCTTCGGGCGAGTCCCGTCGGACACCGGCGACCTCTTCGTCAACCAGGGCAGCGTCGACGGCCCCATCGCGCGGACGCCGCTCGATCTCGCCCTCCTCCTCGACACGATGGCCGGCGCGGACGCCCGAGCGCCCCTGTCGATCCCGGGGCCCGGCGTCGACCTCGCCGCCCTCGGCCGTCCCCTCACCGGCGGCCGCATCGTCTGGTTCCGCGACCTCGGCGGCTACCTGCCGGTGGAGCCGGAGGTCCTCGAGGTGTGTGACGCCGCGGTCGAGCAGCTGAGCGGGCTCGGGTTCGACGTCACGGTGCGAGACGACCTGCCGGAACACGGCAGCTTCACCGGCACGGCGGACCTGTGGGAGCTCTGGCGCACCTACCGCCACGTCCTGAGCGGGGGATCCAACCGACCGCTCTACGACGACCCGGACACCCGCGCGATGCTCAAGCCCGAGGCGGTCTATGAGGTCGAGGGGCTGCTGCACGGGTTGGACGGGTCAGGCCCGATCACGGCCGCCCAGCTGTTCGCCGCCTCCGTTCGCCGCTCCGACCTCTACCGCGGGTTCGTCGGGCTCTTCGAGGGCGCCGACTTCGCGCTGCTGCCGACGGCGCAGGTCATGCCGTTCGACCTCGACACCACCTGGCCGGGCACCGTCGCCGGTCGGACGATGTCGTCCTACCACCGGTGGATGGAGGTCACCACGGTCGGCACGCTCCTCGGCGCGCCGACGCTGGCGATGCCCGCCGGCTTCGGCCCATCCGGCCTGCCGATCGGTCTGCAGGTCATCGGGCCGAGCCATGCCGACACGGCGGTCCTGCGCCTCGCCATGACCTGGGATGCCGCGACGCGGTGGCCCGAGCGTCGGCGGCCCCCGATCCTCGACGAGTGAGGCGTCGCCGGTGAGGCCTGCTCGGTGAGCCGACCCGGGCAATAGAGTCGGGGGCAAGCGACACTGACGCCCCGGACGGGGCCGATCCCCAGGAGTGCCCATGAGCCACGCCCTTCGCAGCAGCACGGTCGACGGGATCATCCGCCGCAGTGCCCACACCTTCCGCGACCGGGTGGCGGTCGTCTTCGGCGAGCGGGAGTGGACGTATGCCGCTCTCGACGACGCCGTGACCCGTGCGGCGAGCCGGTTGCTGGGTCTCGGGCTCGCCAAGGGCGACCGCGTTGCGGCCTACGGCAAGAACTCGGACGCCTACCTCATCGGCTTCCTCGCCTGCGCCAGGGCCGGCCTCGTCCACGTGCCGCTCAACTACAACCTCACCGGTGCCGAGCTCAGCTACCTGATCGGCCAGTCGGGCTCACGGGCGATCCTCGTCGACCCCGCCCTCGAGGCCGCCCTCGACGGCGTCGACCTCGACGTCCGTGAGCAGCTCGAGCACCGGATCCCGTTGCGGGACAACGCTGGCTCCGTCATCGAGACCGCCACCGAGGGCGTCGTCGCGGCCATCGAGGCCGACGTCACCGACACCGACCTCTGCCAGTTCCTCTACACGTCGGGCACCACCTCCCGGCCGAAGGCGGCGATGATGAGCCACCGGGCCCTCGTGCACGAGTACCTCTCCTGCCTGGTCGGCCTCGACCTCACGCCCGAGGACGCGCCCCTGCACGTCATGCCGTTGTACCACTCTGCCCAGATGCACGTGTTCCTCATGCCCTGGCTCGCGATCGGCGCGACGAACACCCTCCTCGAGGTCCCCGACGCCGCCGAGATCCTCCGCCGGATGGAGCAGGACGGGCACCGGGCCTTCTTCGCGGCGCCGACGCTCTGGGTCGCCCTCACCAACCACCCGGACTTCGAGACCCGCGACCTGTCCGGCCTGCGCAAGGCCTACTACGGTGCGTCGATCATGCCCGTGCCGATCATCAAGCGCCTCGAGTCGAAGATGCCGGGCCTCGGCTTCTACAACTGCTTTGGCCAGTCCGAGATCGCCCCCCTCGCGACGATCCTGCGCCCCGAGGAGCACGCCGACCGCCCCGACTCCGCCGGTCGCCCCTGCCTCTTCGTCGAGGCGCGGGTCATCGACGCCGAGGGCAACGACGTGCCGGTCGGCGAGACCGGCGAGATCGTCTACCGCTCACCGCAGCTCTGCGACGGCTATTGGAACAACCCAGAGGCGACCGACGAGGCGTTCGCCGGAGGCTGGTTCCACTCCGGCGACCTCGTCCGGATGGACGAGGAGGGCTACGTCTTCGTCGTCGACCGCATCAAGGACGTCATCAACACGGGTGGGGTCATGGTCGCCTCCCGCGAGATCGAGGACGCCCTCTACACCCACCCCGCCGTGGCTGAGGTGGCGGTCATCGGCGTGCCGGACGAGAAGTGGATCGAGGCCGTGGCCGCGTTCGTCGTGCGCAAGGGCGACGTCACCGAGGACGAACTCGCCGCCCACGCCCGCAACACCTTGGCCGGCTTCAAGATCCCGAAGCGGATCACCTTCGTCGACGAGCTGCCCCGCAACGCCTCCGGCAAGATCCTCAAGCGCGAGTTGCGAGGCGCCTGAGACGTCGTATGCCGCTGAGCTGGCTTCCAGCGCAAGCCAGCTCAGCGGCATACGACCTCTTGTGGGTCGAGCGGCCGGAGCGAGCCGCGTCACTCGTGCTCAGCAGAGCGAGAGAACGCTCGTCGTTCCAGCCTGTTGGCCCGTCAGGCCGTGACCGGCTGGGGCTCCGGCTCGGGGTGCGGCACGTCTGCGCGGGTCAGGGTGGCTGCGCCACTCCACGAGACGAGCACGGCGAGGACGCCGGCGCCCACCGTCACCGCGAAGGCCGGCGTGTGCCCGCCCCAGTCGGCCAGACGCCCGGCGATCGCCGCACCGAGCGCGTAGCCGAGCCCCGTCGCCGCCGCGAGGAGGGTCATCGCCGCGCCCGTGCGCGCAGCCGAGGTGACGCGAGCACCGAGCATGAACGTCGTGATCATGTAGGGCGCCACGCTGAAGCCGAGCACGAGCAGCACCGGCGCGAGCGTGCCGAGCGAACCGACGAGCAGCAGCGGCACCGCGAGCACGAGCAGCGTCACGGCGAACCAGCGCAGCCGGGCAGCGAGCGCGAACCGCGCCGGGACGGCCGCCATGCCGAGCCCTGCGACGACGCTGCCGACGCCCAGGAGGGCGTGGAAGTAGCCGGTCAGCCCCGGCTGGCCGGCAGCCGTCGCGATGACGGACGTGCCGGTCTGGACCGACCCGAACACCGTGCCGATGACGAGCTGCGACACACAGAGCAGGACGAGGGCCGGGGTGAGCAGGCGTCCAGCCCCGGCGCTGCCCGCGCTGCGCGCGGCATCGGTGAGCCGGGCCGTGCGGTCGAGCGCGAACCACGCACCGAAGAGGGCGAGCACGACCGCGGCCCCCGCCAGCGCTGCCGTCGGGCTGGCGATCGACACCCCGAGCCCGACGAGGGCCGGGCCGAGCACGAAGGACGCCTCGTCGGCCGCGCCCTCGTAGGAGAACGCGGTGGCCACGAGGCGGGGGCGGTGCTCGCCGGTGCCCGCCGTGATGGGCCGCCACCGGACCCGGGCGAGCGGGCCGATCTGGGGCAGGAGCAGCCCGGCCACGGCGCTCGTCGCCGCGGCGTAGCCCCACGGCGCGCCGCTGTGGACGGTGGCGAGCAGGCCGGCGATGCCGAGCGCGCCGCCGATCGACTGCACGAGGACGACCGGCCGCTGGCCGACCCGGTCGGCGAGCGCTCCCCACAGGGGTGCGCCGATCGCGTTCGCGATGGCGAGCGCCCCAGCGCTGGCCCCGCCGGCGCCGTAGCTGCCCGTGGCCGTCGCGACGAGGAGCAGGACGCCGAGCTGGCTCATCGCGAGCGGCAATCGGGCGAGGAAGGCGACGACGACATACGTCGGGCCGGTCAGGCCGAACAGGCGGCGATAGGACTGCAGCGGGGACAAGGCGCTCCTTGACGGGTGGGCAGATCGAGTGCGTGCCTTCCCGCCCATCAGGTCACGCCGGAGCCCTGTACGGGTCCATTCTACAGGTGTCCGGCGTCCCCGCCGTCCGCTCGGTGGTGGCCCGCGACGCGATGGATCAGCTCGACGAGGACCGCGCCGACGAGACCGACGGCCAGCGACTCCCACACCAGCCGGGCCGGCGCGTTGAAGGTGAAGAAGTCCCGCGCGAACGGGACCGCGATGGCGAGCACGGCGAGGGTGACCATGGCGCCGAGCAGGAGCGCCTTCCACAGCCGGAACGGCCGGGACAGGACCGACAGGATCGCGAAGAAGACGACGAGGAGGGTGATCGTCGCGCCGGTCCCGGGCTCCCAGCAGGCGGGGGAGACCGGGCCGGTCGTCAAGGCGCACTGGGCGAGGAACTGGTCCTTCGGCACGCCGTAGTGGCTCCCGGCGATGAGGTAGGAGGCGATGACCGCGAGGCCGGCCACGGCCCCGGCCGGCACGGCGAACCGGAGGATCCGGCCGAGGAACCCCGGCAGGTAGTGGCGTCGGTTCGGGCCGAGGGCGAGGAAGAACGCCGGGATGCCGATCGTCACCGACGAGACGAGGGTCAGGTGCCGGGGCAGGAACGGGAAGGCCGTCGCCATCAGGGCGGTGGCGACGATGGCGACGAGGCTCATGGCGTTCTTGGCGACGAAGAGGTTCGCGACGCGCTCGACGTTGCCGATGACGCGGCGTCCCTCGTGCAGGGCGGTGGGCAGGTGCGCGAAACGTCCGTCGAGCAGGACGAGCTCGGCGACCGCCTTCGTCGCCTGCGCGCCGTTGCCCATCGCCACGCCGATGTCGGCGTCCTTGAGGGCGAGGGCGTCGTTGACGCCGTCGCCCGTCATCGCAACCACGTGTCCGTCGGCCTGCAGGGCGTGGACGAGGGCGCGCTTCTGCTCCGGCGTGACCCGGCCGAACACCGTCGTGGCGCGGGCGACCTCGCGCAGCGACTCGGGGTCGTCGGCGAGGGTGCGGGCGTCGACTGGTGCGCCGGGGTCGAGCCCGACGCGCCGCGCGACCGCGGCCACGGTCTGCGGGTTGTCGCCCGAGATGACCTTGATCGCGACGTCCTGGTCGGCGAAGTAGCGCAGCGTCTCGTGCGCGTCGTCGCGCACCTGTTCGGTGAGCAGCACCAGCCCCGCCGGACGGAGGTCGCTCGGCAGGGTCGGCTCGGTCAGGTGCTCGTCGCTGCAGGCGAGGGCGACGACACGGCGTCCGGTCGCCGCGAGCTCCGCCGCCCGCGCTCGTCCGGGGCCGTCCGGCAGCAGCACCTCCGGCGCGCCCAGCAGCCAGGTGCCCCGCTCCCCGAAGCAGCCGGCGCTCCACTTGCGCTCGGACGTGAACGGGATCGTGCCGGTCCGCTCCCAGCCGCCGGGCGCCGGGAGAGAGGCGGCCACGGCGGCGAGGGTGCCGTTCGGGTTCGGGTCGTCGGCGAGCGCCCCCAGGGCGTCGCGGAGGTCTTCGACCGAGAGGCCGTCGAGCGCCTCCACGTCCTCGAACGCGATGTCCCCGACGGTGAGGGTCCCCGTCTTGTCGAGGCAGACGACGTCGACCCGGGCCAGACCCTCCACCGCGGGCAGCTGCTGGACGAGGACCTGTTTGCGGGTCAGCTGGACCGCCGAGAGCAGGAACGCGATCGACGTCAGCAGGACCAGCCCCTCGGGGACGAGCCCGACGAGGCCCGCCGCGGAGCGGATCACGACCGAGCGCCAGCCCTCGCCACCGACCGCCCGCCACTGGGACCAGATCTGCAGCGGCAGCGCCACGATGATGACCCAGGTGATGTAGGTGAGCAGCTTGTTGATCGATGCCTGGATCTCCGAGTGCGTCCGCGTGAAGCGCCGCGCCTCCGCGGCGATGCGGTTGACGTAGGCGTCCGGCCCCACGGCGCTGGCGTGGAACCGGCCCATTCCGGCGACCACCGTTGTCCCCGAACGGATCTCGTCGCCCGGAGCGTGATGGACAGGATCCGCCTCGCCGGTGAGGTTCGACTCGTCGAGCTCGAGCCCGACGGAGCTGAGCAGCTGCCCATCCGCGGGGACCTGGTCACCGGTCCGCAGCTCGATGAGGTCGCCGAGGACGACCTCGCGGGTCGGTATGACGCTGAGCTGGCCCTCGCGCACCACCCGGGTCCGCGGCGCGTTGAGGAGCGCGAGCCGGTCGAGCTTCCGCTTGGCGAGGTACTCCTGCACGATCCCGATCGCCGAGTTGATGACGAGGACGATCCCGAACAGGCCGTCGGCGAAGCTACCCGTCGTCATGACGAGGACGAACAGCGCGCCGAGGATCGCGTTGAACCGGGTGAGGACGTTGGCGCGGACGATCTCGCCGAGCGAGCGTGACGTCCGCTCGCGCAGCTCGTTCGTCTGGCCGTGCTCGACCCGCTCGGCCACCTCGGCGCGGGTCAGGCCGGTGTCGCGCTGGGGGTGGGCGGTCACTCGGACCTGCTCGCCGCGTGTCGTCACGCCGTCATTGTCCCGGGGGAGCCGGCGGCGTCACGCCGGACCGCCGTTTCGTGACGAACTGTTCACTCGCCACGAGTGGCCTCTCGTCGGTTACTGGCCTCTCGACGTCTCAATCGTCGAAGGGCCACCAACCGACGAAGGGCCACCAACCGTCGAAGGGCCACGAACCGACGCGGGTACGGCGCTGAGCCGGCGACGCGCGGACCGCGCGGTCGCGCGGGACGCGAGTGAGCGGCATACGGACCGATTGGCGACCGCATCGCGAGCGGTGGGACCATGTCGGCGTGACTGAGTCGATCCAGCGTGCGAAGGCAACCACGGCCTCCTACTCCATCACCGTCCGCATCCACGCCGGGACCGACCCGGCCGTCATCGGGCAGCTCGCCATCAAGGTGGCCGACTCCGGAGGGATCACGACCGCCCTCGACATCGTCGACTCGCACCCCGACCGGCTCGTCATCGACCTGACCTGCTCGGCATCGGACGCGGACCACGCGGCCGAGATCGTCGAGGCGATCGAGACGCTCGACGGCGTGCGCGTCCACAAGGTCTCGGACCGCACCTTCCTGCTGCACCTCGGCGGCAAGATCAGCGTCGAGTCGAAGGTCAACCTGCGCAACCGACAGGACCTCGCCATGGCCTACACGCCGGGCGTCGGGCGCGTCAGCATGGCCCTCTACGAGCACCCGGAGGACGTGCCGCGCCTGACGATCAAGGGCAACTCTGTCGCGGTGGTCACCGACGGCACGGCAGTCCTCGGTCTGGGCAACATCGGCCCGCAGGCGGCGCTGCCGGTCATGGAGGGCAAGGCGGCCCTCTTCAAGCGCTTCGCCGACATCGACGCGTGGCCGATCTGCCTCGACACGACGGACGCCGACGAGATCGTCCGGGCGGTGGAGCTCATCGCGCCCGGCTTCGGCGGGATCAACCTCGAGGACATCGCCGCCCCCAAGTGCTTCGAGATCGAGGCCAAGCTGCGCGAGCGGCTCGACATCCCGGTCTTCCACGACGACCAGCACGGCACGGCGATCGTCGTGCTCGCCGCGCTGACGAACGCCCTGCGCGTCATCGACAAGCCGCTGCCCGAGGCCCGCATCCTCGTCTCCGGTGGCGGCGCCGCGGGCTCCGCCATCGTCCAGCTGCTCCTCGCCGCGGGCGCCGTCGACGTCACCGTCTTCGACCGGCCGGGTCTGCTCAACAAGGACGACGAGTCGCTGACGCCGGCCTGGCGCCAGCTCGCCGAGCGGACCAACCCGCGCGGGCTCCGCGGCACCCTGCGCGACGGCATCCAGGGCGCCGACGTCTTCATCGGCGTCAGCGCACCCCGGATCCTCAAGCCGGAGTGGATCGACGAGATGGCGCCCGAGCGCGTCGTCTTCGCCCTCGCCAACCCCGACCCCGAGGTCGACATCTTCGAGGCCACCCAGCGCGCCACCGTCGTCGCCTCCGGCCGCAGCGACTATCCCAACCAGATCAACAACGTGCTCGCCTTTCCCGGCGTCTTCCGGGGCCTGCTCGACGCGCGCGCCACGGACGTCACGACCGAGATGCTCATCAAGGCCGCCGAGGCGATCGCCTCGGTCGTCACCGACGAGCAGCTCAACCCGAACTACATCATCCCGAGCGTCTTCCACCCCGACATGAGCAAGACCGTCGCGAAGGCGATCGTCGACTGTGTCCCGAAGGCGCCCGAGCCCTCCATCCCGATGACCCAGTGAGCGCGACGCGGAGGCGGCGGTGGGGCGGGTGAGCGGAGGCCTCGCCGGGGTCCAGCGGTACGCCATCGACGGCCGTCGCGCCTGGCTCGTCTGGGTCAGTGCGATCGCGGTCTACGTGCTCGCCGTCTTCCACCGCACCTCCTTGGGGGTGGCGGGGCTGAAGGCGGCCGAGCGGTTCGAGATCAGCAGCTCGCAGCTGTCGCTCTTCACGATCGTCCAGCTCGCCGTCTACGCCGCGATGCAGCTGCCGGTCGGGGCACTGCTCGACCGCTATGGCTCGAAGCGCCTGCTCGGCGTCGGCCTGACGCTCATGACCGCCGCCCAGCTCACCTTTGCCTTCGTCGACACCCTCGGTGCCGCCCTCGTGTGCCGGGTCTTCCTCGGGATGGGCGACGCGATGGTCTTCATCTCCGTCATGCGGATCGTCGCGCTCTGGTTCTCCCCGAGACGCTCACCGATGGTGACCCAGGTGACGGGCCTGCTCGGGCAGCTCGGCGCGCTCCTCGCGGCGGGCCCGCTCGCCGCCGCCCTGACGCACTTCGGCTGGACCCCGTCGTATGCCGTCTCGGCCGGGGTCGGTGCCCTGACCGGGGTCCTCATCGTCGTCCTCGTCCGGGACAGCCCCTATGACGACCACGCGCGGGACGAGCTGCGCCTGCGTGCCCTGGCCCGCACGCTCAAGTCGGCCTGGCAGGTGCCGGGCACGCGGCTCGGGCTGTGGAGCCACTTCACCTCGCAGTTCTCGGCGAACCTGTTCACGCTGCTCTGGGGCTACCCCTTCCTCGTCTCGGGCGAGGGGCTCTCACCCTTCGCCGCGAGCCTGCTCCTCATGATCATGGTGGCCGCGACGATGGTCTTCAGCGTGGTGTTCGGCTCGCTGACCGCCCGTTTCCCCTTCTCGCGGTCGACCTTCGTCCTGTGGATCGTCGTCGTCGGGATCGCGGCGTGGACGGTGGTGCTGCTCTGGCCGGGCCGGGCGCCGGTCGGTCTGCTGGTCGTCCTCGTCGTGCTCATCGCGGCGGGCGGTCCCGGCTCGATGATCGGCTTCGACCTGGCCCGCACCTTCAACCCGCCGACCCGGATCGGGAGTGCCACGGGCATCGTCAACACCGGCGGCTTCATCGCGACCCTATCGGCCGTGGCGCTGATCGGGATCGTGCTCGACCGCGTCGCGCCGGGTGGGCCGTCGACGTGGAACATCGACGCCTTCCGGCCCGCAATGGCCGTGCAGTACCTCGTCTGGGGGCTCGGCATCGTCCAGGTGCTCCGCTACCGGAGCAAGGCCCGGCGGGCGGCGCTCGCGATGGACCCGGAGGGCTACGAGGCGCTCCGTGGCGGCAGCAACTCGGTCACCTTCCACTGACGGGCGGACCGGTCAGGCGTCGCCGACCGTCAGAGCCTCGGCCTCGATCTCCGAGTTGACCGCCTCGGCCCCGTGGCCGGGCTGCTGGTCGATCCGCCGGATGATGGGCGCGGCCGTCAGGAGGACGGCGACCCCGAGAAGCACCGCGCCGGCCCCGACCCAGAACGGCAGCTGGATCGAGCGCTCGCCGAGGGTGCCGGCCAGCCACGGGGCGACGGCGCCGCCGCCGAACCGGACGAAGCTGTAGGCCGCTGACGCGACCGGCCGCTCGACGGGGGAGACCTTCATGACCGTCTCGGTGACGAGGGTGTTGTTGATCCCGAGGAAGGCGCCAGCGAGGACCACCCCGACGACGAGGACCGGCTTGGTGTGGGCCCCGAAGCCCATGACGGCGAGCACGGCCGCGAAGCCGACGAGGGCGCCGACGAGGCCCGGCAGAGTGCCGATCCGGCGCTGGAGCCACGGTGCGACGAAGACCGACGTGATGGCAAGCAGGAGGCCCCAGCCGAAGAAGATGAACCCGATGGCCTGCGCTCCCATGTCGAGTGGGAAGGGCGTGAAGGCGAGCAGGGTGAAGAAGCCGAAGTTGTAGAGCAGCGCGGTGATGCCGACGGTGAGCAGCCCCCGATGGCCCAGCGCGCGGAGCGGGGCGAGGAGCGACGACGGGCGCTCGGCCCGAGGCGTCGGCGGCAGGGTGACGGCCGTCGCGGCGAGGGCGAGGAGCATGAGCACGGCGACGCCGAAGAACGGCGCCCGCCACGACATCCCGCCGAGCCAGCCGCCAAGGAGGGGGCCGGCCGCGATACCGACGCCGAGCGCCGCCTCGTAGAGGACGATGGCCTGGCCGACCGAGCCGCTCGCGGCGCTCACGATGGTCGACAGAGCGGTCGCGATGAAGAGTGCGTTGCCGAGTCCCCACAGCGCCCGGAAGGCGACGATCCCGCCCACGGTGTCCTGCATGCCGGCGAAGGCGGAGCCGGCGATGATGAGGACGAGTCCGATCATGAGGGCGCGCTTGGCGCCGACACGGCTCGAGACCCAGCCGGTGCCGAGCATCGCGATGCCCATGACGGCCATGTAGCTGGTGAACAGGAGCGACACCTGCGAGGGGCCGGCGCCGAGCTCGTCGGCGATCGGCTTGAGGATCGGGTCGACGAGCCCGATCCCCATGAAGGAGATCACGCAGGCGAAGGCGACGGACCAGACGGTCTTGGGTTGGCGCCACATAGGGGGTCAGGAGTCCTTTCGGGAAGCGGTGCTCGAGGCGAGCTCGAGCAGTTCGGTCATGACCGACACGGCGGCGTGCACCCGCTCGAGCGCCGGCCCGTCCAGCCGGTCGAGAGCGGGGTCGAGCACCTGGGCGCGGGCGGCCCGAACCTCGTCGAGCGCCTGCGCGCCGGCGGGGGAGAGGCTCACGAGGGTGGCCCGCGCATCGTCCGGATCGGTCTGCCGCAGCACCCACCCGGCGGTCTCCATCCGCTGCACCTGGGTGGTGACGGTCGGCTGGCTGCTGTGGTCGGCCTCGGCGAGCGCGCTGATCCGCACCGGCTGCATCTCGTCGATGAGGGCCAGCAGCCGCGCTTGTGCGTAGGGGACGTCGAACGCCGCTGCCTGGCTCGCCCACCGGTTGAGGCGCGCGGCGGCCCTGAGGAGGTCGTTCGCTGCACTCTGCCGGCTGGTCATGACGCACAGTTTACATAGACAAACTATGTAAATGTGCCGCGTCTCATTTTTGGCATCCCGACCCCCTGCCGGTGGTCAGCACTCGGCACCTGCTTACTCACACGCAGCAGCGGGCCCCCTGCTTACTCACACGCAGCAGCGGGCCCCCTGCTTACTCACACGCAGCAGCGGGCCCCCTGCTTACTCACACGCAGCAGCGGGCCCCCTGCTTACTCACACGCAGCAGCGGGCCCCCTGCTTACTCACACGCAGCAGCGGGCCCCCTGCTTACTCACACGCAGCAGCGGGCCCCCTGCTTACTCACACGCAGCAGCGGGCCCCCTGCTTACTCACACGCAGCAGCGGGCCCCCTGCTTACTCACACGCAGCAGCGGGCCCCCTGCTTACTCACACGCAGCAGCGGGCCCCCTGCTTACTCACACGCAGCAGGTCATCAGCGGCAGGGGAGGAGTGCGGCGCTCAGCCGCGGTCGACCACACCCGGCCGTACCGGGGGCCTGGTTCTCAGGCGACGAGTGGCAGGACGGTCTCGGCGATGTCGACGAGGTGGTCGAGGTCGGACAGGTCGAGGACCTGCAGGTAGATCCGCTCCGCGCCGAGCTTGGCGAAGGACCGGAGCTTGTCGGCCACCTGGTCCGGCGTCCCCGCCAGTCCGTTGGCCCGCAGCTCGTCCACCTCGCGCCCGATCGCGGCGGCCCGGCGCCGCACGGTCGCCTCGTCCCGGCCAAGGCACACCACCTGCGCCGCCGACAGGGCGAGAGACGAGGGTTCGCGCCCGATCCGGGAGCACGCCTGTCGGGCGCCCTTGAACAACTCAGCCGTCTCGTCAGCGGACCGGAAAGCGGCGTTGAACTCAGCGGCATACCGTGCTGCGAGTGCGGGCGTGCGGCGACGGCCCCCGCCGCCGATGATGATCGGGACGCCGCCGTCCTGGACCGGCTTCGCGAGCGCGGGGGAGTCAACGATGGGGTAGTGCGCGCCGTCGTGCGAGTAGCGGGAGCCCGGCGGCGTCGCCCACAGCCCGGTGACCACCTCGAGCTGCTCCTCGAGCCGGTCGAACCGCTCGCCGAGGGCAGGGAACGGGATGCCGTAGGCGCGGTGCTCCTCCTCGAACCAGCCGGCCCCGAGGCCGAGCTCGACCCGGCCGCCGCTCATCTGGTCGACGCCGGCGACGGCCACCGCCAAGGGTCCCGGGAGCCGGAACGTCGCCGACGTGACGAGCGTGCCGAGCCGGATCGTCGAGGTCTCGCGCGCGAGCCCGGCGAGGGTAACCCAGGCGTCGGTCGGCCCGGGCCCCCCGTCGCCGCCCATGTGCAGGTAGTGGTCGGACCGGAAGAACCCGCCGAAGCCCAGCCGTTCGGCGGCCTGCGCCACGGCGAGGAGGTCGTCGTACGTCGCGCCCTGCTGGGGCTCGGTGAAGATCCGGAGCTCGACCATCCGAGCGGCCCCTCAGTGACCGGCCGGCGGCGCCCACCGGGCCGTCGACAGGCCCTGCTGCTTGGCCCGCTCGAGGGCCTCGCCGACGATCCGCTCGGCCTCCTCGCGACCGGCCCAGTCGGAGCCCTCGACGTGCTTGC
Source organism: Intrasporangium chromatireducens Q5-1 (assembly GCF_000576575.1). Classification (GTDB taxonomy): domain Bacteria; phylum Actinomycetota; class Actinomycetes; order Actinomycetales; family Dermatophilaceae; genus Intrasporangium_A; species Intrasporangium_A chromatireducens. The sequence goes on along the minus strand of NZ_AWQS01000013.1, from coordinate 22,592 downwards.
CCGGCTCGAGGTCCTTGTAGTGCTCGAAGAAGTGCTTGATCTCGTCGCGCTTGAAGTGGTCGAGGTCGGCAACATCCTGGATCGCGTCCATCCGGGGGTCGGTCGGGACGCACACGACCTTGTCGTCGCCGCCGGCCTCGTCGGTCATCCGGTAGACGCCGATCGGGCGGGCCTCGACGACGACACCGGGATAGAGCGGCTCGGGGATGATGACGAGCGCGTCGAGGGGGTCGCCGTCCTCGCCGAGGGTCGACTCGATGTAGCCATAGTCCGTCGGGTACGCCATCGACGTGAAGAGGAAGCGGTCGAGGCGGATCCGTCCCGTCTCGTGGTCGATCTCGTACTTGTTGCGCTGGCCGCGCGGGACCTCGATCGTAACGTCGAACTCCACCCTCGTGCCTCTCTCCTCCGCCGGCTCCGAGGCCGGCTGCTGACAGAATGTTCCGGGACAGTCTTGCGCACACGGCAGCGCGACGGGAAAACGACGACGACGGGGGTGGACGGGTGAGGCGCGCGGTCCGGCGCTCGGTCGTCATCGGCTCGGTCCTCGCGGTGCTCGTCGGCTACGCCGCGCTCGACGCCGTCGACGTGGCTCCCGGCGTGCTCACGACCCGTCCCCTTCCGCCCCCGGCGCCCACCGCGACGCCCGGCATCCGCACGCTGCCGGTGGTCCCCCCGCCCACCCCGTCGACCTCGGTCGGTATGCCGCTGGGCTCGCTTGCCGACGACGCGGCCGGTCCGAGCGCGGCCGCCCTGCGGGCGCGGCTCGATGCGGTGCTGCGGCTGCCGGCCCTCGGGTCCGCGTCGCTCGTGGTCCGCGACGGCCAGTCCGGGACGGTGCTGCTCGACGAGCGTGGTGCCGTGCCGCAGGTGCCCGCCTCGACGACGAAGCTGCTGTCGGCCGCTGCCGTCGGGCAGGTGTTCGGCCCGGACGACGTGCTGACGACCAAGGTGGTGCGCGGCACCACCGGGGGGTCGATCGTCCTCGTGGCGGGAGGCGACTCGCTGCTCGCGCCGGACCGGGGCGACCCTCGCTCCGTCGTCGGGCACGCGGGTCTGGGCGACCTCGCGACGCAGGTGGCCGCGTCGCTGCGCCAGAGCGGGACGAAGAAGGTCACCGTGGCGGTTGACGTGTCCTACGCGCCGGGTCCGCTCGTCGCGCCGACGTGGGCTTCGTCGTTCCGTCCCGACGGCATCACCGGGGCTGTCGCGATGCTCGGTCGCGCCGACCAGCGCGCGCTGCCGGGCAGCCCCGGCCCGGCCGACCCGGTGGCGACCACGCTCGACCTCTTCGTCAAACAGCTCGGCCGCCGGGGCATCACCGCGACCGCCTCCGCGGCGCGGGAGGCACTCGCACCCATCGACGGGCCGGTCCTCGGCTCGGTGGACTCCGCTCCCGTCCTCGACCAGCTCGCCCTCGCGCTGACCGAGTCGGACAACGCCCTCATCGAGATCCTGGCCCGCCAGGCCGCCTTCCGCGCCGGCGCCCAGACCGACTTCGCCAGTGTCGGGGCCTGGATCGTCAAGCGGGTCGCCAGCCTCGGCATCGGTGTCGACGGGGTGACCCTGAGCGACGCGAGTGGCCTCTCCCGGGAGAACCGGGTCACCGCGCTCCTCCTCACCGACCTGCTCGCCAAGGCCTACGACGGCCGGCACGCAGCCCTCCGGCTGGCCGTCGACGGGATGCCGATCGCCGGTCTGACCGGCACCCTCGAGGACCGGTACCTGTCCGGCGCCGGCCACGCCGCAGCAGGCCGCGTCCGGGCCAAGACCGGCACCCTGACGGGCGCGAACGCCCTCGCCGGCAGCGTCGTGGACGACGACGGCCGACTCCTCGTCTTCGCCGGTCTCGTCCCCTCGGCCGGCCGGGAGGACGCCCGCGCGGCGCTCGACCGTCTCGTCACCGAGCTGGCCGCCTGCGGGTGCCGCGGCTGAGCGCCAGGGCTGACCGCGGCGCGCGCTGGTCCTGCTGGGCCTGCGGTTGCCGAGGGGGTTCCTGCCGCCCCCTCAAGGGCTGTTCCTGCCGTTCCGGCAGGTCCTGTCCACCCTCGCGAGTAGGGTCCTCCGGGAACGAAGAACCGGCGCGTAGCGTTGGTCCGGTGACTGCCTCGAGCAAGCGGGGTGGCCTCGAGGACGAGACCGAGAACAGACGGGCGAGAGACTCAGCATGAGCGAATCGACCAGGCTGCCGGCGCCAGCCGGGGCAGCGGCATACGTCGACTACGAGTTCGCCAAGCGGACCGGGCAGGTCATCACCAAGGCCGGCCCCCAGGTCAGCCCCGAGGAGGCGGCCGAGATCGTCGCGGACCTCCGGGCCGCGGCCGCCGAGGCGGTCGAACCGGTCGCCGAGACGTCGGGCATGCGCGCGCCGGACGCCGCGCCACCGCCGCTCGTCGTCGACCGGGCCGGATGGATCGGCGCCAACGTCGACTCCTTCGAGGCGATGCTCGACCCGATCATCGACAAGCTCACGGCCAAGCGAAAGGTCAACCTCGGCCCCACCGCGGCCGCGATCGGCAGCAAGGTGACGGGCGCCGAGATCGGCGGCCTGCTCGCCTTCCTCTCGAGCAAGATCCTCGGCCAGTACGACCTCGCGCCCGGCGGGACACCGCGGCTGCTCCTCGTCGCGCCGAACATCGTCCAGGTCGAGCGGCAGCTCGACGTCGACCCGCACGACTTCCGGCGCTGGGTCGCGATGCACGAGGAGACCCACCGGGTCCAGTTCACCGCCGTGCCATGGCTGCGCGAGCACATGATCCGCCAGTCCCAGCAGCTCGCCGTCGACCTCGCGCCCACGCCCGAGGACATCGGCAACCGGCTGCAGCAGCTCGCCAACCGGCTGCCCGAGGTGATCCGCTCGGGCGAGGGCCTCGGCCAGCTGTTCGCCACCCCCGAGCAGAAGGCCAAGATCGCCGACATCACGGCGATCATGTCGCTCCTCGAGGGGCATGCCGACGTCGTCATGGACGACGTGGGCCCGCGCGTCATCCCCTCCGTGGCGGAGATTCGATCCAAGTTCGACCGGCGCCGGATGAGCTCGGTCGGTGTGGACCGCCTGCTGCGCAAGCTGCTCGGACTCGAGGCGAAGCTGCGGCAGTACCGCGACGGCGCGGGGTTCGTCCGGGCCGTCATGGACGCCGTCGGCCGGGAGGGCCTGGCCGCCGTGTGGGCCTCGCCCGAGACGCTCCCACGGGCACCGGAGATTCTCGACCCCGCCGCCTGGGTGCGGCGCGTGCACGGCTGAGGCGGCGACGTGACCGGACCCGATCCCGCGGTCGCCGCGGCGCGCCTCGCCGTGCGCGAGCACCTCAAGGACGTCCCCGAGGGCTCCCTCGTCGTCGCCGCCGTCTCCGGCGGCACCGACTCGATGGCACTCGCCGCCGCCCTCGCCTTCGAGGCACCCCGTGCCGGCATGCGCGGCGGGGCCGTCATCGTCGACCACCAGCTGCAGGACGAGTCGAGCACCGTGGCGCACCGCGCGGCAGCGACGTGCCGCCAGCTCGGGCTCTCGCCGGTCGAGGTCGACACCGCCGACGTCCCGACGACCGGCGCGGGCCCCGAGGCGGACGCCCGCACCGCCCGGTATGCGGTCCTCGACGCGGCCGCCACCCGGCTTGGGGCGGCGCTCATCCTGGTCGGCCACACGCGCGACGACCAGGCCGAGCAGGTGCTGCTCGGCCTCGCCCGAGGGTCCGGGGCGCGTTCCCTCTCCGGGATGCCGGTGCGCCGGGGCCGGGTGGTCCGGCCCTTCCTCGCGCTGCCGAGGGCGACGACGCGCGCCGTGTGCGCCGCGCACGGCATCGAGCCGTGGGACGACCCGCACAACGGCGACGAGTCGTTCCGTCGGGTCCGTGCCCGCAAGGTCCTCGAGATCCTCGAGGCGGAGCTCGGCCCCGGCTTCGGCGCGGCCCTGGCGCGCTCCGCCGACCTGCTGCGTGAGGACGCCGACCACCTCGAGGAGCTCGCCCGTCGAGCACGCGCCGAGCTGCCCAACGCGCCGGGCCAGCCGGGGGTCGACCTCGACGCCCTCGCCGCGCTGCCCCGCGCGATCCGGACCCGGGTCTGGCGGATCCTCGCCTCCGAGGCGGGCGCGCCGATCGCCGACGTCTCGGCCGCACACGTCGAGTCGCTCGACGCCCTGCTGACCTCGTGGCACGGACAGGGGCCGCTGCACGTGCCCGGCGGCATCGCCGTGGCCCGCGACGACGGCGCCATCCGGTTCAGCCCGATCGCCGTCGCCGACCGCTGACCCCAGCGCCCCGCCGGACCCCGCCGCCGATCCGGTTGAATGGGGGTCGGTTCGCCCAGCCCGACACGTGAGGAGCCGTTAGTGGACAGCGAGCACATGGGAGACGACCTGGCCAAGGTCCTCCTCACCGAGGAGCAGATCCAGGCCCGGCTCTCCGAGCTGGCCGAGCAGATCTGGCACGACTACGAGGGCAAGGACCTGCTCCTCGTCGGCGTCCTCAAGGGCGCCGTCGTCGTCATGGCCGACCTGATGCGGGCCCTGCCCGGCACGGCGCCGATGGACTGGATGGCGGTCTCGTCCTACGGCTCGGGCACGAAGAGCTCCGGGGTCGTGCGGATCCTCAAGGACCTCGACGCGGACATCACCGGCAAGGACGTCCTCATCGTCGAGGACATCATCGACTCCGGCCTGACCCTGTCGTGGATCCGGGCCAACCTCGAGTCCCGCAAGCCGGCCTCCGTCGAGATCTGCACGCTGCTGCGCAAGCCCGACGTCGTCAAGGTCGACATCCCCGTCAAGTACGTCGGCTTCGACATCCCCAACGAGTTCGTCGTCGGCTACGGCCTCGACTACGCGGAGCGCTACCGCAACCTCCGCTGCGTCGGCACCCTCGCCCCGCACGTCTACGCCTGAGGGCCGCGCCGATGACCTTCTCGATCGTCGCGCGGGTCGGTGACGCCTACGGCGTCGCCGTCGCCAGCAAGTTCCTCGCCGTCGGCGCGGTCGTGCCCGGGGCGCGCTCCGGTGTGGGAGCCGTCGCGACGCAGTCCTTCGCCCGCGTCGCCTACATCGACGAGCTGCTCGAGCGCCTCAAGGCCGGAGACGACGCCGAGGCGGCGATCGCGGCGACGACCGCAGCCGACGAGGGCCGCGACGAACGCCAGCTCGGACTCGTCGGCCCCTCGAGCGCCGCGACCTACACGGGTGCGAACTGCCTCCCCTGGTGCGGCGGGGTCGCGCGCGACTCGGGGACCGCGGCATACGCCATCCAGGGCAACATCCTCACCGGCCCGGACGTCGTCGCGGAGATGGAGCGTGCCTGGCTCGCCTCCGAGGGCGAGCCGTTCGCCCGCCGCCTCCTCGCCGCGCTCGGGGCGGGTGACGCCGCCGGCGGTGACGCACGTGGTCGGCAGAGTGCTGCCCTGTATGCCGTTCAGCCGGGTGCCGGCTACGACAGCTCGGGGGTGCTCGTCGACCTTCGCGTCGACGACCACGCCGACCCCGTCCGCGAGGTCGGCCGCCTGCTCGGGGAGTGGGAGATGGTCTTCGGCCACGCCGAGGACGTCCTGCCGCTCGAGGGTGACCTCGCCGACGAGGTCCGTGGCCGGCTCGCCCGGCTCGGTCACCCGAACGACGACGTCGCGGCGGCGCTCGCCGACTGGGCCGGCATCGTCAACTACGAGTCCCGGCTCTCCCCGGAGGGCATCGACGGTCGGGTCCTCGAGGCGCTGCGGGCCGCGACGCCGAACTGACGGGCCCTTCGTCGGTCACTGGCCCTTCGTCGGCTACTGGCCCTTCGTCGGTTGCTGGCCTCTCGACGACAACCACGTCGAGAGGCCACCAACCGACGGAACCGGGGTGAGCGGCATACTGGCTGGTCCGAGGGGTACCGGAAGGTTCAGATCCGACCTTCGCTGGTTGGGCACTGACGGGGCGGATACGGAACACTGAAGCCTGCCCAGACGTTGATCGAGCAGTCACCATCGCCGGACGAGCAGGAGGACCGGGGCGCAGCCCCGCACGTACATGGACGCAAAGCGCATTCTTCGCACCCCGATGGTGTGGATCCTGCTCCTCATCGGCGCACTGGTCTTCGGCCTGATGTTCTCCAACGCCGGGCCGCCGCGCATCGACACGTCCGAGGCGATGAAGCTCATCTCGTCCGGTCAGGTCGAGTCGGCGACGCTGCTCAACAACGAGCAGGTGACCCTCGACCTCAAGACGCCCTACTCCTCGCCGGACGGCACGGTCAAGGACGCGAAGACGGTCTACGCCTACTACGTCGACGCCCGCGGTGCGCAGGTCGTCGACGCGATCGAGAAGGCCAACCCGCCGAAGGGCTACACCGACCAGATCGACCAGCAGAGCTGGCTCGGGTCGATGCTCTACTCGGTCCTGCCCATCATCATCATCCTCGGTCTGTTCTGGTTCCTGATGGGCCAGATGCAGGGCGGCGGCTCGCGGGTCATGCAGTTCGGCAAGTCCCGGGCCAAGCTGGCCACCAAGGACATGCCCAAGGTGACCTTCGCCGACGTGGCGGGTGTCGACGAGGCGATCGAGGAGCTCCACGAGATCAAGGAGTTCCTCCAGGAGCCGGCCAAGTTCCTCGCCGTCGGCGCGAAGATCCCCAAGGGCGTCCTGCTCTACGGGCCGCCCGGCACCGGCAAGACCCTGCTCGCCCGCGCCGTCGCCGGTGAGGCGGGGGTGCCGTTCTACTCGATCTCCGGCTCCGACTTCGTCGAGATGTTCGTCGGTGTCGGTGCCAGCCGCGTCCGCGACCTGTTCGAGCAGGCCAAGGCCAACGCGCCCGCCATCGTCTTCGTCGACGAGATCGACGCGGTCGGCCGGCACCGTGGCGCGGGTCTCGGCGGTGGCCACGACGAGCGCGAGCAGACCCTCAACCAGCTGCTCGTCGAGATGGATGGCTTCGACGTCAAGACCAACGTCATCCTCATCGCCGCGACGAACCGACCCGACATCCTCGACCCGGCGCTGCTCCGCCCGGGCCGCTTCGACCGGCAGATCGCCGTCGAGGCCCCCGACATGATCGGCCGGCACCGGATCCTCGACGTGCACGCCAAGGGCAAGCCGATGGCGCCTGACGTCGACCTGCTCGCCGTGGCCCGGCGCACGCCCGGCTTCACGGGCGCCGACCTCGCCAACGTGCTCAACGAGGCCGCCCTGCTGACGGCCCGCAGCGACAAGCGGGTCATCGACAACCGGGCACTCGACGAGGCGATCGACCGTGTCATCGCCGGCCCGCAGAAGCGCACCAGGATCATGTCGGCCAAGGAGCGCAAGATCACGGCCTACCACGAGGGCGGCCACGCCCTCGTCGCCGCGTCGCTCAACCACACCGACCCGGTCACGAAGATCACGATCCTGCCGCGTGGTCGCGCGCTCGGCTACACGATGGTCATGCCGGTCGACGACAAGTACTCGACGACCCGCAACGAGATCCTCGACCAGCTCGCCTACGCCCTCGGTGGCCGGGTCGCGGAGGAGATCGTCTTCCACGAGCCGACGACCGGCGCGAGCAACGACATCGAGAAGGCCACCGGGATGGCCCGCAAGATGATCACCGAGTTCGGCATGTCCGAGCGGATCGGCGCGATCAAGCTCGGGCAGAGCAACGGTGAGGTGTTCCTCGGCCGTGACATGGGCCACCAGCGCGACTACTCCGAGGAGGTCGCGGGGATCGTCGACGAGGAGGTCAAGAAGCTCATCGAGTCGGCGCACGACGAGGCCTACACCGCGCTCAACCAGAACCGCGACGTCCTCGACCACCTCGTGCTCCAGCTGCTCGAGCGGGAGACGCTCAACCAGGCCGAGCTCGCCGAGGTGTTCAAGAACGTCGTCAAGCTGCCGCAGCGCCCCACCTGGCTCTCCTCCCAGACCCGCCAGCCGAGCACCATCCCGCCGGTGCTGACGCCGGCCGAGATCGCCGCCCAGCACAACGGGCACCTGCCGCCGCCCGTCCCGCCGGACAAGCGGCTCGAGCAGGAGATCGACCAGGCCGCGTCGGTCGGGGCACACCCGCTCGCCGACGAGCACCCGCCCGCCGAGGTCGTCGAGGTCCCCGAGGACCACCGCGTCGACCCCGACGAGAAGGGCTGACCGTGGCGGTCGATCAGGCGCGGGCCGCGAAGGCGGTCCGCGAGCTGCTCATCGCGGTCGGGGAGGACCCCGACCGCGAGGGACTGCGGGACACCCCCGAACGGGTGGCCCGCGCCTACGCCGAGGTCTTCGCGGGCCTCGACATGGAGGCCGCCGACGTCCTGGACAAGACGTTCAACATGGACCACGAAGAGCTCGTCATCGTCCGCGACATCGAGCTCTACTCCACGTGCGAGCACCACCTCGTGCCGTTCCACGGGGTCGCCCACGTCGGCTACATCCCCGACAAGCACGGCCGGGTCACCGGCCTGTCCAAGCTGGCCCGGCTCGTCGAGGTGTACGCCCGCCGGCCCCAGGTCCAGGAGCGGCTCACCTCCCAGATCGCCGACGCCCTCGTCGAGCACCTCGGCGTGCAGGGCGTCATCGTCGTCATCCAGGCCGAGCACCTGTGCATGTCGATGCGGGGGATCCGCAAGCCGGGCGCGTCGACGATCACCTCCGCCGTCCGGGGCCAGCTGCGCGATCCCGCCACTCGAGCAGAGGCTATGGCACTCATGCTCGAGGGCAACAAGTGAGCCGGGACCGGCAGCTCACCGACAACCGGACCGCCGTCACCGACGCGCTGGGCCGGGTCCGGGCCGTCTCGACACACATGCCCCGCATCGTCGGGACCATTGTCTACGCCGTCGCTGCCCTCAACATCGCGAGCGGGCTCACCCACGGCTTCCGCGGGCGGGCGCACTGGCTCGGCAGCTTCCTGCCGTGGGGCCTCGGCAACCTCGCGGCCGCCGGCATGGTCGTGTTCGGCGTCCTGCTGGCGCTGCTCGGACACGCCCTCAAGCGACGCAAGCACCGCGCCTGGCGGGCCGCCGTCCCCCTCACCGTGGCGGCCACCATCCTCGACGCGGTCCACGCCCGGCTCGGCATCGCGACCGCGTCGGCGATCCTGCTCTACCTGCTGCTGCGGCACCGCGACGAGTTCTACGCCGCCGGCGACCCGACGACCAGGTGGCGGGCCCTGTGGACCGCGGTCGCGCTCTTCGTCGGCAGCACGCTGATCGGTCTCGGCATGCTCGCGTGGTATGAGCGCGAGGTCGTCGGAGGCTGGCCCGGTGTATGGCTGGCGATGCAGCAGGTGTGGCTCGGCATGGTCGGGGTCTCCGGCGACCTCGTCTTCCGGCAGGGCCGCTTCGAGGACTTCATCTCCGACGTGCTGCTCGGGCTCGGCGTCGTCACCGTCCTCGTCCCGATCGTGCTGGCCCTTCGCTCGCCACGGCCCCTGCCGCATTTGTCCGACGAGGACGCTGCGGCGATCCGGACGATGCTGCCCCAGGCCCCCGACTCGCTCGGCTACTTCAACCTCCGCAGCGACAAGAGCGTGCTGTGGTCCGACACGCACAAGGCTGCCGTGGCCTACCGCGTCGTCGGGGGCGTCATGCTGGCGAGCGGTGACCCCATCGGCGACCCCGAGGCGTGGCCCGGTGCGATGACCAACTTCCTCCTCGAGGCAGACCGGCACGCCTGGGTGCCGGCGGCGCTCGGCTGCTCCGAGCGGGCGGGCCGCGCCTGGCAGCGGCTCACCGACTTCGCGGCGGTCGAGCTCGGCGACGAGGCGGTCGTCGACACCGAGGCCTTCTCGTTGTCCGGTCGGGCGATGCGCAACGTGCGCCAGATGGTGACCCGCGTCCGGCGCGCCGGCTACGAGACGCGGATCGTGCGGGTCCGCGACATGTCGGCGACGGCGCGGGACGAGCTGCTCCACGACGCGGAGGCCTGGCGCGGCAGCGAGACGGAGCGCGGCTTCTCCATGGCGCTCGGGCGGGTCGCCGACCCCCGGGATCCCGACGCGCTCGTCGTCCTCGCCGTGCACGAGGGCGTCGTGCGCGGCTTCCTCCAGTTCGTCCCCTGGGGGAGCGACGGCATCTCGCTCGACCTCATGCGTCGGGACCGCGAGGCCGAAGCCGGCGTCAACGAGCTGCTCATCGTCTCGGTCCTCGAGGCCGCCCAGGGCCTCGGCATCCGCCGGGTCTCCCTCAACTTCGCGGCCTTCCGGAGCGTCTTCGAGCGGGCCGAGCGTCTCGGCGCGGGCCCGATCACCCGGGGCATGCGCCGCCTGCTCGGGCTCGGCTCCCGCTGGTTCCAGCTCGAGTCGCTCTACCGCTTCAACAGCAAGTTCCAGCCCCGGTGGATCGGCCGGTTCCTCGTCTACCCGGCCGGCACACTGCCCCGCGTCGCCCTCGCCGCACTGCGCGCCGAGGCCTTCGTGTCGTGGCCGTCGCCGCCCCGCCTGCTCGCCCGTCGGCGTGCGTGAGCCCAGTGGCAGGATGGTCCCCATGACCGCGGCCGACCTGCTTGCCGAACGCGACCGGACGCTGGTGATGGGCGTCGTGAACGTCACGCCCGACTCGTTCTCCGACGGGGGCGTGTGGTTCGAGCCGGCCGCCGCCATCGACCACGGCCGCGACATCCTCGCGGCGGGCGCCGACATCATCGACGTCGGCGGCGAGTCAACCCGGCCGGGCGCCGAGCGGCCGTCCGTCGCCGAGGAGCTGCGCCGGGTCGTGCCCGTCGTCGAGGCGCTCGCAGCCGAGGGGGCGGTGGTGTCCGTCGACACGATGCGCGCGGAGGTCGCTGAGGCGGCCGTCGCGGCCGGTGCGGCCATCATCAACGACGTCTCGGGCGGCCACGCCGATCCCGACATGGTGCCCTACGTCGTCAGCGCCCAGCGGCCCTACGTCGCGATGCACTGGCGCGGTCACAGCACCGACATGTACGCGCGCGCCGTCTACGACGACGTCGTCGAGGAGGTATGCCGCGAGCTGGCCTCCCGCCGCGACGAGCTGTTGGGCGCGGGGCTGGCCGAGGAGCTGCTCGTCCTCGACCCCGGCCTCGGGTTCGCCAAGACCGCCGACCACAACTGGGCCCTCATGGCGGCGCTGCCGCGGCTGCACGACCTGGGCCAGCCCGTCCTCCTCGGCGCGTCCCGCAAGGGCTTCCTCGGCCGGGTCGGGCGCCCGGCCGCAGCAGAGCCGCGCCCGCCGCTGGAGCGCGACCTCGAGACCGCGGCAACGTCGGTGATGGCCGCGATGGCCGGGCTGTGGTGCGTGCGGGTGCACGATGTGCCCCGCACGGTGCGGGCGCTCGCCGTCGTCGCGGCCGCCCAGGCCCATGCCCCGGTCGAGGAGGGGGCCTGGTGACCGACCGCATCCTCCTGCAGGGCGTCTCTGCCCGCGGGTTCCACGGCGTGCTCGACTTCGAGAAGCGCGAGGGCCAGACGTTCGTCGTCGACGTGACCCTCGAGCTCGACCTGTCGGAGGCAGGTCGGAGCGACGACCTGTCGACGACGGTGAGCTATGCCGAGGTCGCGGACGACGTCGTGCGACGCGTCACCGGCCCGGGGTTCGACCTGATCGAGCGCCTCGCGGAGGTCATCGCAGCCGACGTGCTCCGGCGCGACCGGGTCGATGCCGTCGAGGTCGTCGTGCACAAGCCGGAGGCGCCGGTCGGTCAGCCGTTCACCGACGTGCAGGTGCGGGTGCGACGCGGCGGCGTCCCCGTCGTCCTCGCGCTCGGGTCCAACCTCGGTGACCGCGGAGAGACGCTCCACAGCGCCGTCGACGTCCTCGCGGCGCGGCCAGACATCACTGTCGCCGCAGTGTCACCCGTCGTCGAGACGGACCCCGTCGGTGGCCCCGCGGACCAGCCGCCCTACCTCAACGCCGTGGCGCTCGCACGCACCGATCTCGCACCCGACGCGCTGCTGCGGGTGCTGCACGAGATCGAGGCGGAGCACGGTCGCACCCGCGAGATCCGTTGGGGCGCAAGGACGCTCGACCTCGACCTGATCCAGTATGGCCGCCCCGGCTCTTCTGATGAGGTGTGCAGCGAGACACCGGAGTTGACACTGCCGCACCCCCGGGCCGCCGAGCGGGCATTCGTCCTGGTTCCCTGGGACCTCGTCGACCCGGCCGCCCGGCTGCGCGTGGCCAAGGGCCGGGACGGCATCCGACCGATCGGTGAGCTGCTCGCGGGACTTGACCGGTCAGGGGTCCGGCCCGGGCCCGAAGGGGAGGACTCATGAGGCCACGCGAGGGATTGCGGGTCACCACGCTCGTCATCGTCGCGCTCGTCGCCCTCATCATCGGCTGGGTCGTGATGAAGTGGTGGGTCTCCGGCGCCCACGCCGTGCCGGAGCCCGGCTGGGTCGGCCTCGCGGTGATGGCGTTCCTCGGGGGCGGCGTGCTGGTCGCCGGCTTCCAGGTCAAGCAGGTCCGCGACGGTCGCGGCCAGACCGCGATGAGCCCGATGCGCGCTGCCCGCACCCTCGTGCTCGGTCAGGCGGCGGCCCTGACGGGCGCGGTCCTGACGGGCTGGTACGCCTCGAACGCCCTCATCCTGCTGCCCGACATCGACGTGGCCTCGCAGCTCGCCCGGCTGTGGCCACTGCTCGCCCACCTCGGCGTCGCGATCCTGCTCTGCGTGGCCGGCATGGTCACCCAGTCGATGTGCCGGATCAAGCCGCCCAAGCACAAGGACGACGACGAGGACGACGAGGGCCGCGACTGACCGCACTGGCGACTATCGGGCCGTGGCCCGATAGTCGGAGGTGTCACGGGCACGACCGCCAACGATCGGGCCGTGGTCCGGTTGTCCGAGGTCCCACCGGCCCGCGCGGCTGCCGCTCAGTGGCGCGTGGAGTTGGTGGGAGCGGTACTCCCGGTCGACGTCCGGGTTGTCTGGGTCGTCGTGGAGGTCGGCACTTGTGGCCCCTCGTCGAGGCTCTGGTTCGTCGCGTTCGGCCACGGCGGCGGGATGGTGTCGACGGTGTCCTCGTCGGAGCACGCGGCGGCGATCGACACCACGGCGGTGATCACGACGACCCCTGTGGCGCGGAGGGCACCGGCGCGCGAAAGCCGGGTGAGCGGCATACGGACAGTCATTTGTCGATGTCGCCCACGACGAAGAACATCGACCCGAGGATCGCGACCATGTCGGCGATGAGCTGGCCAGGCAGCATCTCGGCCAGCACGGAGACGTTGTTGAACGAGGCGGAGCGCAGCTTGAGCCGCCACGGCGTCTTGTCGCCGCGGGAGACGAGGTAGTAGCCGTTGAAGCCGAGCGGGTTCTCGGTCGCGCAGTAGATCTGGCCCTCGGGGACCTTGAGGACCTTCGGCAGCTTGACGTTGATGGGGCCCTGCGGCAGCCCCGCGAGGCGGTCGACGCAGGCGTCGGCGAGGTCGAGGCTGACCCGCGTCTGCTCGAGCAGGACCTCGAGGCGGGCCAGGCAGTCGCCGGCCTCGAGGGTGACGACCCGGCCGGGCCCGCCGGGGCCGAACAGCTCGCCGTAGCCGAGGTAGGGCGTGTCCCGGCGCAGGTCGACGTCGACGCCGCTGGCCCGGGCGATCGGCCCGGACACGCCGTGCCCGAGGGCGAGGTCGCGGGACAGGACACCGACGCCGCGGGTGCGGGCCTCGAGGATCTCGTTGCCGACCAGGAGCCGCTCGAGGTCGGGCAGCCGGCGACGCACCGCGGCGACCGCCTCGGTGACGCGACCGAGCCAGCCCGCCGGCAGGTCCTCCTTGAGGCCGCCGACCCGGTTGAACATGTAGTGCATCCGGCCGCCCGACGCCTCCTCCATGACGGCCTGCAGCTCCTCACGCTCCCGGAACGCGTAGAAGACGGGCGTGATCGCGCCGAGCTCGAGGGGATACGAGCCGAGGAACATGAGGTGGTTGAGGACGCGGTTCAGCTCGGCCAGCAGCGTGCGCGCCCAGACGGCCCGCTGGGGGACCTCCATGCCGAGCATGTCCTCGACCGCGAGCACCACGCCGAGCTCGTTGGCGAAGGCCGAGAGCCAGTCGTGCCGGTTGGCAAGCACGATGATCTGCCGATAGTCGCGCACCTCGAAGAGCTTCTCCGCGCCGCGGTGCATGTAGCCGATGATCGGCTCCGCGCTGACGATGCGCTCTCCGTCGACGACGATCCGGAGGCGCAGGACGCCGTGCGTCGCGGGGTGCTGCGGGCCGATGTTGAGCACCATGTCGGCCGTCGCGAGCCCGCCGGCGCCGACCCCGACGGTCAGCTCGCGCGCGGACGTGGTCGCCTCGGTCATGGCTCGAGTATGCCGCTCAGCCTCGGTGCGCGGCGTTCGCCGCGTCGCGCCGGCGTGACCCGATCCAGACGGCGGTGCCGATGATGAGGATGATGACGACGGCGGCGATGGTGAGCAGGACCGGGACGAGCTGGGAGTTCTTCGCAGCGGCCTGCTCGGGGGTGTCGTGCTGCGGGACGGGCACGGCCGCGCCCTTCGTGGCCGTCGACCCGTCGAGCCCCACGGTGGCGTGGAAGGAGAAGGTGCCGGAGATCGGGTGCCCGTCGGACGAGGTGACGCGGTAGGTGACGACGTAGTCGCCGGCCGGTGCGTGCGGGTCGAGCTGCTGGTGGACCGCCCGCCCGTCGATCGTCGGCTCGCCCTGCGCGACGCTGCCGTTGGGGCCCTTGACGAGGATCTGCGTCCCGAGGGCGAGGGGGTCGTCCGAGAAAGTCAGCGTGACGGCCTGGGGGAGCCGGTCCACGGTCGTCCCGTCGGCCGGCGAGGTCGACTCGAGGACGTCGTGGGCGCTCGCAGCGGAGGCGCCGACGACGACGAATCCGACTGCGAGCAGGACCAGGGCAAGGAACCGACGCATGGCCTCAGGGTACGTCGGGGCCGTGCACCCGCCTCACCGCCCACCAGAAGGCGCCGAACCCGGCCCGGTCGATGAGCCGGGCCTCGGCCGAGACCCGCTCGAGGGCGCCGAGGTAGCCGAGCGGGTCGGCGCGGGCGCTGTCATGGTCAGGGGGTCGGGCCTCGATCCCGAGGTCGACGAGCAGCTCGCGCTGGCGGTGCAGCGCGTCGGCGTCGAGGGTGTCCATCGCGACATGGGCGGTGAGGTCGCACGTGCCGTCGGGCACGGGGTGCACGAGGTGTCCTTGCCGGTATGCCGCGAGCGTCCCGCCGCTCGGCCGCTCGCTCGCGTCGTGGCCGTAGTCGATGCCCACGACGAGGCCGGTGTCGACGCGGGCGACGAGGTCCGCCCAGGCGGCGTCGCGACTCCGGCCGACCTCCACGCGGTCGCCGGGCGCGGTTGCGGCCCAGTGCTGCTCGGCCCAGAGCCGGTCCGCGGGCTCCACGGCCGAGCCAGCGCTATCCTCGCCGGTCGCGGGGTCGACGAGCACCTCGCGCAGGGTGCCGTCGTCGTCGACCTCGGCGATCGTGCACGGGACGACGTCGAGCCACTCATGAGCCACGACGAGGGCGTTCGTCAAGCCGCGCAGGCCGTCCGGCAGGTCCGGTCCGCCGGGCGACCGGACCCAGTCGATGTTGGCGTCCAGACCGGGTGGCCGGTCCACGACGTCGACTCCGACGACCCGCGTGCGCCCACCCCCTTCTCCGTGAACCGACCGTTCGGGGTCGAACTGGCCGGTAGACCGTCCAGTTCGACCGCGAACGGACCGTTCGGGGGTGGTGGGGCGGGCGAGAGTGTCGGAGATACGCGTGAGGGAGGCGGTCAGGGCGGCGAGGTGGGTGGTCAGCTCGCCGCGGCCTGCGCCGACGTCGACGATGGCCGAGGGGAGGTGGTCCGGGCAGTAGCGGTCCCAGAGGCGGAGCAGAGCCTCGGCCAGGACCCGGCCGGTCGGTCCCTGGGCCGCGGTCGAGAAGTGCGCGGCGGGACCGCCGCGCGTGACATAGAAACCGAGCTCAGCGTCATACAGGGCCCGCTGCCAGGCCACCCGCCACGGGACTGAGCTCACGCTGGGACTGTAGCGATAGCGTGCCGGGGTGAGTACTCCGCACGAGCGACCGGCGCGCTTCGAGATCGGGGTCGTCGGCGCCGGGCGCGTCGGCGCAGTGCTCGGGGCGGCGCTGGAACGGGCCGGGCACCGGGTCACCGGCGTCTCGGCCGTGAGCGAGGCGTCGCTGTCGCGCGCCGCCGACCTGTTGCCGGGGGCGCCGGTCAAGCCGGTGCCCGACGTCATCGCCGGCGCGCACCTCGTCATCCTCGCGGTGCCGGACGACACGCTGTCCGGCCTGGTGTCGGGGCTGCACCGGGCCGGGGTCTTCACGCCCGGGCAGATCGTCATGCACACCTCGGGGGCGCACGGGATCTCGGTCTTCGAGGCGGCCGCTGACAGCAACATCATCCCGCTGGCGATCCATCCCGCGATGGCGTTCACCGGCACGGCGATGGACGTCGAGCGGCTCGCCGACTGCTGCTTCGCCGTGACGACGATGGACCTCGCCCGGCCGCTCGGCGAGGCGCTCGTCATCGAGATGGGGGGCGACCCGGTGTGGGTGCCCGAGTCTCAACGGCTGGCCTACCACGCCGCGCTCACGCATGCCGCCGACCACCTCGTCACGCTGGTCGCCCAGTCGATGCAGCTGCTCGGCGAGGCGGGGATCGAGGACCCTGCGCGCGTCCTCGAGCCGCTGCTGTCGGCGTCGCTGGCGAACGCGCTGCAGCTCGGTGACGCGGCGCTGGGCGGCCCGGTGTCCCGCGGAGACGCCGAGACGGTCGCCGAGCACGTGGAGCTGCTCGGGTCCGAGGCTCCCGACATCCGTGCGACCTACCTGGCGATGGCGCGGGCGACGGCGCAACGGGCCGTGCTGTCGGGCCGGCTCAGCGCCGCCGCGGCCGAACCGGTCCTCGAGGCCCTCGCCGACGACTCCTGACCCTCGCGGGTTCGAGGTATTTACCGGTCAGTGGTGTCCGCCGAATACCTCGAACCAGGTCCGGGGCTCGCGGGTTCGAGGTATTTACCGGTCAGTGGTGTCCGCCGAATACCTCGAACCAGGGCCGGTGGTCAGTAGTGGCGCCACCAGAGGTTCACGGCGTAGTCGACGCCGGTCGCGTCCGGATGCTCGGCCAGGATCAGGTCGGCCTCACTCGGCGAGAACTCGATCCCGACGACCGCCTCGAAGTCCTCCCTCGAGTCGAAGTCCCACCGGATGTCGAGGCGCTCGCGCTGCCAGCCGTGCCGCTCCCAGAACCGCTCGACCGCCCGGGCGTCGTAGTGCGGCAGCGCCCGCCGGAACCACGCGCCGAACGTCGACCGGGTCGCGTCGTTGTCGATGACGAACGCCGTGCCGCCGGGCCGCATCACCCGCGACAGCTCGGCCAGCCCCGGCTCGGCACCGGGCCCGAAGAAGTACGACCAGCGCGCGTGCGCCACGTCGAAGGACGCGTCCGGCACCCCGATCGCGGCCGCGCCGTCCTCGAGGACCGAGCACTGCGGCATACCCGAGATGCGTTGGCGCGCAAGCGAAGCGAGCGGTGGGTGCGGCTCGACGCCGACCACCGAGCGTGCGGTCGACGCGAACAGCGGCAGGTGGAAGCCGGTCCCGCAGCCGATGTCGACGACGTCGCGCCCGGCCCAGTCCGCGATCGACCGCATGGCCGACTCGATGACGTGGTCGCGGTCGACGCCCCGGTTCTCGACCTCGTAGACGTCGGGTGTCTCCCAGATGTTCGGGGACGGGATGATGTCGGTCATCGGCGCCTGGCCTCCAGCGTGGCGGGGTGAACGAGCAGCGGCAGCAGGGCCCGGTCACCGCGCGACCCGGCAGCCTTCACCTGGGCGAGGTGGGCCTCGGCGCGCAGCACGAGCTGCTCGTAGGCCGGCCGGCCCATCAGCTCGACCAGCTCGGCGGCACAGCTGCGATAGACCGGCTCGCGGCCGACGTGCGCCTCGGGGTTGCCGGAGCAGTACCAGTCGAGGTCGTGTCCGCCCGGCCCCCAGCCGCGCCGGTCGTACTCCGTGATCGTCACCTCGAGGTAGCTCGACTCGTCCGGCAGCTCGACGGTGCGATAGGTGCGGCGGATCGGCAGCTGCCAGCAGACGTCGGGCTTGGTCGTGTGCGGGGCGACGCCGGTCAGCACGGCGTGCTGGTGCAGCGCGCAGCCAGCGCCCGCGGGGAACCCCAGCCGGTTGAGGAAGATGCACGCGCCGTCGACGACCCGGGTCTTGCGCGCGCCGTCCTCCTTCTCGGACCAGTCGTTCTTCGAGCCCGTCGCCGTGCCGACGTCGTGGTACTGCCACTCGTCCGGGCCGAGCTCGGCGACGACGGCGGCGACCCGCTTGCGGTCGTCCTTGTCGGTGAAGTGGGCGCCGAGCGTGCAGCAGCCGTCGTCCGGCCGGTCGGCGTAGATGCCGTGGCAGCCGGCCCCGAAGATGCACGTCCAGCTGCTCGTGAGCCAGGTGAGGTCGCAGCGGAACCGCTGTCCCGTATCCGCCGGGTCGGTGAACTCCACCCACACGCGGGGAAGATCGAGCGGTGCTTCGGCCACCGGCACACTGTATGCCTCCTCCCGCTGCACGCCCGTGCTCGGTCCGTATGCCGCTGAGCCGGCTGCCGTCCGCTGGTGACCTCCCGCTCGCGGTGGCGTCGGTGCCTCCGCGACCGCCCACGGGTGGATACGGTGACGGCATGACGACGGCACGAGGGCGCGGTCGGCGTCCCGGTGGGGTCGACACGCGGGCCGCGATCATCGTTGCCGCCCGTGGGCAGTTCGCTGCCAAGGGCTACGACAAGGCCTCGATCCGGGGGATCGCGCGGGACGCGGGCGTCGACCCCGCCCTCGTGCACCACTACTTCGCCGGCAAGGCGCAGCTGTTCGCCGAGACCGTGGACCTGTCCGTGGACCCCACCGTCGTCGTCGGCCGGATCTTCGAGGGCGACCCCGCGCGGCTCGGCTGGCGGGTCATCGAGACCTTCCTGCTCCTGTGGGACCCGCCCGAGCGGCGGCAGGTCCTCGTCGCCCTGCTCCGGTCGAGCATGACGAGTGACGAGGGGGCTCGGGCCCTGCGTGAGTTCCTCAACCGGGAGATCTTCGGTCGGATCGCGCTGGCGACCGGGGCGTCGGACCCACAGCTGCGCGGGTCGCTCGCCGGGGCGCAGATGCTCGGGATGGCGGTGATGCGCTACGTCCTGAAGGTGCCGGCCCTCGTCGACGCCCCGAACGCCCTCATCGTCGAGCGGCTGGGCCCGATCCTGCAGGCCCATCTCGTGGACACCGCGCCGGAACCGGACTAGATTTCATCACATGATGAATAACGCGGAGGGCTCCGCCGTCGTCATCGCCGGGCTCCGGGTGCTCCGGGGCCGGCACCTCGTCCTGCCGGACCTGTCCCTGCACCTGCCGGCCGGCCAGGTCGTCGGCCTGCTCGGCCCCTCCGGGTCGGGCAAGACGACACTGATGCGCGCCATCGTCGGCGTTCAGGTCATCGAGGGCGGCACCGTCACGGTGCTCGGGCACCCGGCGGGGTCGGCGTCCCTGCGACGCGAGGTCGGCTATGTCACCCAGTCGCCGAGCGTCTACGGCGACCTGTCCGTCCGGGACAACATCCGCTACTTCGGCAGGGTCGTCGGACTCACGGGGGCGGCGCTCACCGAGGCCGTCGACCGGACCCTGGTCGAGGTCGACCTGACCCGCCACGCCGACCAGCTCGTGCAGGACCTCTCCGGCGGGCAGGAGTCACGGGTCTCCCTCGCGGCGGCGCTCGTCGGCCGGCCGACCCTGCTCGTCCTCGACGAGCCGACCGTCGGCCTCGACCCCGTCCTGCGCCGCGACCTGTGGGCGCTCTTCCGCCGGCTCGCGGACGCGGGCCACTCCCTGATCGTGTCGAGCCACGTCATGGACGAGGCGAGCCGCTGCGACCGCCTCGTCCTGCTCCGCGAAGGCGTGGTCCTCGCCGACCTCACGCCCGACGAACTGCTCGCCCGAACCCACACGACCGACCCCGACGCCGCGTTCCTCGCGCTCGTCGACGCGGCCCAGCGCTCGCAGGAGGCGGCGTCATGAACCCGGCCCTCACCCTCGCGACCGCCGCCCGCGTGCTGCGACAGGTGCGCACCGACCGCCGCACCATCGCCCTCATCGTCGTCGTCCCGTGCGTGCTCATCGGGCTGCTCGCGTGGATGTTCAGCGGCACCCCGGTCTTCGATCGGACCGGTGCGGCGATCCTCGGGATCTTCCCGATGACGGTCCTGTTCGTCGTCACCTCCGTCGCCACGCTGCGCGAGCGGCAGTCCGGCACGCTCGAACGGCTCCTCACGACGCCGCTCGGCAAGGGCGACTTCATGCTCGGCTATGCGGTCGCCTTCGCCGTCCTCGGCACCCTGCAGGCCCTGGTCGCAACGGCGTTTGCCGTCTGGGTGTGTGGCCTCGACGTGGCCGGTCCGCTCTGGCTGCTCGTCGTCGTCGCCGTCGTCGATGCCCTCCTCGGCAGCGCCCTCGGCCTGCTCGCGAGCGCCTTCGCCCGCACCGAGTTCCAGGCCGTCCAGTTCATGCCGGCGTTCATCTTCCCCCAGTTCCTGCTCTGCGGCCTGTTCATCGCCCGCGACCAGATGCCGGACGTCCTGCACTGGGTCTCGAACGTGCTGCCGTTGTCCTACGCCGTCGACGCCATGAAGACGATCACGACCGAGACCGACCCGTACGGCACCGTCGGCGCCGACCTCGCGGTCGTCGGCGGCTTCATCGTGCTCGCCCTCGCGCTCGCCTCGCTGACGCTGAGCCGCCGCTCGCGCTGAGCCGCGCCCTCCGACAACCGGGCAGGTATGCCGCCCAGCTGCGGCCGGTGAGCGGCATACCTCCCGCTCGGGCGACCGACGCAGGAAGACCGGGGCGCTTGTAGGGTCGGAGCGTGACCACGGGAGCCCGCGCATGAGGCTCGGCGTCATCGACGTCGGCTCGAACACCGTCAACCTGCTCGTCGTCGACGCGCACGTGGGCGCCCACCCGCTGCCGGCCTTCTCGCACAAGATCGAGCTGCGCCTGGCCGAGAACCTCACTCCCGACGGCAACGTCTCGCCCGACACGGCCGCCCGGCTCGAGGGCTTCGTGCAGGAGTGCCTGGGCGTCGCCGAGGACCAGGGGGTGGAGGACCTGATGGCCTTCGCGACGTCGGCCATCCGGGACGCCCCGAACGGCGACGACGTCATCGCCGGTGTTGCTGAGGCCACCGGGCTCGGGCTGCAGGTGCTCGAGGGGACCGACGAGGCCCGGATGACCTACCTCGCGGTGCGGCGCTGGTTCGGCTGGTCGAGCGGGCGCCTGCTCGTCGTCGACATCGGTGGCGGGTCGCTCGAGATCTCGACCGGCCTGGACGAGGAGCCGGACGTCGCGCTCAGCCTGCCGCTCGGTGCCGGGCGACTGCACCGCGACCACCTGCGCGGCGACCCACCGTCCGCTGAGCAGGTTGCCGCGCTGCGCAAGCACATCCGCGCCCAGCTGGCCCGGGAGCTGCGCCCGGTGCTCCGCTCGGGCAGGCCGAACCGACACGTCGGCACGTCGAAGACGCTCCGCTCGCTCGCCCGGATCGCCGGGGCGGCCCCCTCGGACGAGGGCCCGTTCGTCCCGCGCGCGCTGTCCCGCACCGACGCGTCCGACATCGTGGCGCGGCTGCGGACGATGACCGTGGCGGAGCGCTCGACCCTGCCGGGGGTGTCGAGCACCCGCGCGCCGCAGCTGCTCGCCGGGGCCCTCGTCGCCGAGGCCGCGATGGACCTGCTGTCGATCGAGTCGCTCGAGATCTGCCCGTGGGCGATGCGGGAGGGGCTCATCCTGCGGCGGCTCGACCACCTCGAGGGCTGAGGGTCGGGAACGACCCGTGGACGGCACATACCGGAGAATGGGCCCATGACCATCCGGATCGGCCTGTCGACGGCGTCGGTGTACCCCGCCAACGCGGCCACCGCCTTCGCGACCGCGGCGCGGCTCGGCTACACCGCCATGGAGGTCATGGTCTGGACCGACCCGGTCACGCAGGAGGCCGGCGCCCTGCGCTCGCTGAGCGAGCTGCACGGCATCCCGATCGTCTCCATCCACGCGCCGACCCTGCTGCTGACGCAGCGCGTCTGGGGTGCGGACCCGTGGGGCAAGGTCGACCGCTCCATCGAGCTCGCGCAGGAAGTCGGTGCCGACACGGTCGTGCTGCACCCGCCGTTCCGCTGGCAGCGTGAGTATGCCGCTGAGTTCGTCGACGGGGTCGCTGACCGCGAGCGCACCTCGGGTCTCAAGCTCGCCGTCGAGAACATGTTCCCGTGGATCACGGCGCGGCGGCAGATGCTGGCGTACCTGCCGCACTGGGACCCGGTGGGCCAGCCCTACCGGCACGTGACCCTCGACCTGTCGCACGCGGCGACGGCCGGGGTCGACGGCCTGGCGATGGCCAAGGCCCTGGGTCCGCGGCTCGCCCACCTGCACCTCACCGACGGGCTCAACACGTTCAAGGACGATCATCTCGTGCCGGGCCACGGGACGCAGCCGTGCTCGGAGGTCCTGCAGCTGCTGGCGGACACGCACTACGAGGGGCACGTCATCGTCGAGATCGGCACCCGCAAGCTGACGCCGGACGAGCGCGAGATCGACCTCATCGAGGCGCTGACCTTCGCCGAGCTCAACCTCATGCCGGCCCGCGGGGACAGCCGCATCTAACCCCACCACCCACCACCCACCACCCG
>NZ_AWQS01000012.1 GCF_000576575.1 Intrasporangium chromatireducens Q5-1 | reverse complement strand
GCTCGGGGTCGCAGAGGCCGGTGGGGCCGTCGTGCTCGACGGTCTGGCGACCTCGGTCAGCGCCCTGGCCGCCGTCCGGCTCGAGCCGGCCGTCGCGGCTCACCTCGTCGCCGGTCAGCGATCCCGCGAGCGAGCCCACGCGGCGGTGCTGACGGAGCTCGGTCTCGAGCCGATCCTCGACCTCCGGATCAGGGCCGGCGAGGGGGTCGGCGCCGCCCTGGCCGCGGGAGTGCTCAAGGACGGTATGGAGCTGCGCCGCTCCGTTGCCCGCACCGTGCCCAGACATGGAAGGGTGGGCCCATGATCATCCCGCTCGGAGACCACTTCCCCCACGTCGACGCGTCGGCGTTCGTTGCTCCGACGGCACAGCTCGTCGGCGACGTGGAGCTGCAGGCTGGATCGAGCGTCTGGTACACCGCCGTGCTCCGGGCGGAGTTCGAGCCGATCGTGCTCGGTGAGCGCAGCAACCTGCAGGACGGCGTCGTGGTCCACACCGACACGGGTAAGCCGGCGCGGATCGGCTCGGGGGTCTCGGTCGGGCATCGCGCCGTCCTGCACGGGTGCACCATCGAGAACGACTGCCTCATCGGAATGGGATCGGTCGTCCTCAACGGTGCGGTCATCGGGGAGGGCAGCCTGGTCGCCGCCGGAGCGGTCGTCCAGGAGGGCGCCCTCATCCCACCGCGGTCCCTGGTGGCCGGCGTGCCGGGCAAGGTGCGGCGCGAGCTGAGCGATGAGGAGGTGGACAAGATCAGGCACAACGCCGAGATCTACGTCGACCTGTCGCGCCTGCACAGCGAGGCCACCAGCCAGCACTGACCGACGGGCTGTCGGCGCGTTTGCCCGCTGGCTCCCCCGGGCATCGTCTCGGCATGAAGGCGTCTCGGATCTCGGCGGGTCTGTCGGTGCTCGGGATGGGTGGCGTGGCCGCCTATGACCTGCTGCAGAAGAAGCACTCTCTGCTGCGCAACTTTCCGGTCATCGGCCACGGGCGGTACCTGCTCGAGAAGGTCGGGCCGGAGCTGCGGCAATACATCGTCACGAGCAACGACGAGGAGCGGCCGTTCAGCCGGGACCAGCGAGCCTGGATCTACGCGTCGTCCAAGCTCGAGAACAACTATCGGGGCTTCGGCACCGACAACGACATCGAGTACACCGAGGGCTATCCCGTCATCAAGCAGCGCACCTTCTCGACTGCGGTCCCGCCATCGGGGGCCCACTCGGGCGAGGAGGTGCGGATGCCGAGCGCGAAGGTGCTCGGCGGTCCCCGCGGTCGGGCCAAGGCGTTCCGGCCCGCGTCGATCATCAACGTCTCCGCGATGAGCTTCGGGTCCTTGTCAGGGCCGGCCATCGAAGCCATCAACAGCGGTGTCAAGCTGGTCGGCGCCATGCACAACACCGGGGAGGGCGGACTCTCCGACCATCACCGCCAGGGCGGCGACCTCATCTTCCAGATCGGCACGGCGTACTTCGGCTGTCGTGACGAGCAGGGCCGGTTCGAGCTCGCGCGGCTCATCGACCTCGTGCAGTCCGCACCGGTGAGGGCCATCGAGATCAAGCTCAGCCAGGGCGCGAAGCCGGGGCTCGGTGGCGTGCTGCCCGCTGCCAAGATCACCCCCGAGATCGCGCGGATCCGAGGGATCCCCCAGGGTGTCGACTGCGTCAGCCCCTCCCGTCACGGGGAGTTCAGCGACGTGGACTCGATGTTGGACTGGGTCGAGACGATCGGCGACGCCACCGGCCTACCCGTGGGGATCAAGTCAGCGGTCGGCCACAGCGACTTCTGGACGGAGCTGGCGCGGCAGATGGCGGACGGGTCGCGCGGCGTCGACTTCATCACCATCGACGGCGGCGAGGGTGGGACCGGTGCCGCCCCGATGGTGTTCAGCGACATGGTGTCCCTACCGTTCCGGGTCGGCTTCTCGCGCGTCTACCGGGAGTTCGCCGAGACCGGCTTGGCGGACCGGGTCACCTTCATCGGCTCCGGAAAGCTCGGCCTGACCGAGAACGCGATCGTCGCGTTCGCGCTGGGAGCCGACATGGTCAACGTCGCCCGGGAGGCGATGCTCGCGATCGGCTGCATCCAGAGCCAGAAGTGCCACACCGACCGCTGCCCCACGGGTGTCGCCACGCAAGACCCGTGGCTCGTCAGGGGCGTCGACCCCACGCTCAAGTCCGTCCGGCTCGCCAACTACATCCGCACCTGGCGCCGCGACCTCTACAAGATCACCGAGG
Source organism: Intrasporangium chromatireducens Q5-1 (assembly GCF_000576575.1). GTDB lineage: Bacteria > Actinomycetota > Actinomycetes > Actinomycetales > Dermatophilaceae > Intrasporangium_A > Intrasporangium_A chromatireducens. The sequence goes on along the minus strand of NZ_AWQS01000012.1, from coordinate 42,813 downwards.
CCGCCGGTGTGCCGCACCCGGCGCTGCTCACCGTCCACGACATCGAGATGCTCTACGGCCAGATGGATGCCCGGCCGATGGCAGACGTCTTCGGCTACCAGCCGGGCTGGGGGTTGCCGTCCCAGCGTGAGATCGACGAGCTCGCCCAGGTCATGCTCGAGACGGCGCCGCAGGGCGGGTCTGCCCCGGAATCACCGCACGCAGAAGGGGATACCTCCGCCCATCCGCGGGAGGTCCCCGGCCACTGACGCAGACCGGTCAGACCCGCGGCCCCCAGGTCGTGAGTTCGCCACCGGGCCCGCAGAGAATGATCACGCCCTTCGGGCCGCCCAGCTCCCAGGCCTCATAGTTCGGGTCCGCCCGGACGCTCAACTGGGTGTCGCCGATGTTGATGGCCAGGTCTCCGGCGGCCGACACCAGAACCGACGAGATCTGTTGGCCGATTAGGCGTTTCAGTTCCGGCGGAACATCCTCAGTCAGCTCTTCCTGTCCCTCGATGAGGACGGTGCCAACCCTCGGGTTGGTCAGGTAGGTGTCTCCGCTGAGCTGGAACTCCCAGTTCTCCTCGGTGTAGAGCAGGACCCTGAAGTCCATCCGCACCGTGAAGATCGTGTGTCCTCGGAAGTCAGGAATCATGGTCCCCATCCAATCGGTATCTCGTACGTGCCGTCCGGTCCGACCTCGATGTGAGTGTCGGGACCGTTCTTGGTCCCCGTGCGGCCATCGAGCCGAAGTGGCTGGCCGTACGAGTTGTAGAACCGGACATAGCCGCGCGGGTAGCGGCGGTCCGCGCCCATGATGCGGATCGAGTCCGCGTTCTCCGGCGCTCCTTTGGGTGCGTCGACCTTCTCCGGGGCCTGCCAGACCTCGCCCTTGCCGTTGTCGGCGACCCGGCCCTTCCAGTTGGCGCCCGCGGTATCGGGCCGCATCGAGTCGGGCAGCGGCTCGCCCGGCGTCCCCCGGCCGACAGTCGGGGCCTCGACCTCGCGGAGCAGCCGGCCGTCCTTGCGAGCGGCGTTGTCGAGAAGGTCGCCGGCACCGTGCGAGGCAGCAGCGACCCCGGTCGCCGTGACGGCGGCAGCGGCGAACTGGATCGGCACACCGGCAACCGCGCCGGCGCCGGTCGCGTCGAGCGCCGTGCCGCCCGCCATGCCGGCCCCGCCGAGAATGATCATTCCCGTGCCGAGCGCCAGGTCGACGAGGTCTTCCGGGTGCTCGACGGCCGCCTCCGCCACGTTGGCAGCGCCGTTCGCGAGTGGCACGGCGGTGTGGTTCCACGTCCAGGCCCCCGCCTCGCTCGCCTTCTCCAGTGCCGTCTGCCACCACGCCGGCTCCGGTCGGGCCACGACCCTGCCGACCGGACGCACGGACGCCAGACGGATCTGCTCGCGGGCGAGCGGTAGGCCCTGGAGGACGGCCTCGCTGGCAGCAGCCGCGGTCGGCGTGCCAGCCCCCGGTGCGGCCGACGCAGCCAACTGCGACAACGTGCGGGCACAGGCCAGTCCCGCCGCCATGAACTCGTCCATCACTCGCCCGTGGGCCCGGTGCAGGGCAGCCAGCCGGTCGACGAGCTCCTCGTCCGCCCGCTCCACCGCCAGGGCGACGGCGACCGGATCCACCGCCGCTGTCCGCGCCACGGCGACCAGCCGGGCGTGCTCCTCGCGGGCCCCGGTGGCCTGCCAGCGCAGCCGTCGCGTCTGGCGGATCGCGTGCTCGAGGGCGTCCGCGTAGCGGGTGAGCGACAGGGCCGCCCATGCGACCTGGGGCAGCACCTTCAGTGCACGCCCGGACAGTGTCGTGAGCTCCCCTTGCGCCGCGTCGGCGGCAGGTCCGGTCCAGAAGAGGGCGAGATCGACGCCAGCGTCGCCTCGCACCCCGGCCGTCGCCAGCGCACGCTCCGAGACCTCGCGACACCGCCGCGCGGCCGCACGGAGTGCCGCCGGGTCGCCCGACGGCTCGTCGAAGGCATCCGCGTGACTGTCGCGCCCTCTCATGCTTCCTCGGCCATCCGTCACGGCCTCTCGATGCCGATGCCACGCAACCCGAAGTCGGCCGCGGTCGACAGCTCCAGCTCGTGCGCGGACTGCGCGGCCCACGTGAGGCTCCGGCCAAGGCCGCCGCAGGCCGACGCGATCGTGACGAGCGCCGCCTGGTGCGCCGTGACGAACTCCTCGACCGCCACGGCGAGCGCCGGGTGGTCCCCCGCGACACCGCGCCGGGCCAGCCCGCCGGCGTGGGCGAAGGCGGTGGCGCAGTCGCGCAGTTCGGCGGCGCTGGTCCGAAGAGTCGTCCCGACTCGCTGCGCGCCCTCCGTGTCGATCGCATATGCCATGCCGACGAACCTAGGAGAACTGCTCCAAACGGCCGCAAACTTGTCCACAGGGCCCTTGCTGCGCGCCTGGCACTGGCTTCATTGCGAAGGGGGAGACCCAGAGGGAACCTCTCAGCCGCCCCACACGTACTCGACCTCGGGCCGTCCGGCCCCCGCATACCGTGAGCGCCGCGTCACGAGCCTGGCCTCGGTCAGGTGCTCGGCATACCGCCGTGCCGTCACCCGACTGACCCCGAGCCGGTCTCCCAGCTCTCGTGCCGAGAGGCCGCCCCCGCCAGCCTCACGCAACGCCCTGGAGACGCGAGCCAGGAGCTCCTCGCTCATCCCCTTGGGCAGGTGCGGCTCCGTCGAGACCCGAGCCACGGCAAACACCTCGTCGACCTCGGCCTGAGTGCCTACCTGCTCACCGGAGGTCACCTGGGTCCGATAGGCACGGTAGGCCAGCAGCCGGTCCCGGAGGGTCGCGAAGACGAAGGGCTTGAGGACGTACTGGACGATCCCGAGCGACACCGCCGAGCGCACGATCTGGAGATCGCGGGCGGAGGTGACCGCGATGACGTCGGCCCGATAGCCCGACGCCCGCATCGCCCGCACGACGTCGAGCCCGTGCCGATCAGGCAGGTTCATGTCGAGCAACACAACGTCGATCTGCTTGTCCTGCAGAGCCTTCAGCGCCGCCTGAGACGTGCCGACGGTGGCGACCACGGAGAAACCGGGCACCCGGGAGACATACGCGGTGTGCGCCTCGGCTGCGACCGGCTCGTCCTCGACGACCAGCACCATCAGAGCCTCGGCCGTCATGACGAGGCCCTCCTCGGAAGCCGCACGGTGAAGATGGCGCCCGGTGGCCCACCCACTTCGAGTGTCCCCCCGAGCCGGCTCACCGTCTGCGACACCAGGGCCAACCCGATCCCGCGTCGCCCGGCGCGCCCCGACTCCTTTGTCGTGTAACCGCGTTCGAAGGCGTCCGTGACCGCACCAGGGGTCAGACCCGGCCCGCTGTCGGAGACGGTGAGAGCGGCATACCCGTCCTGGATCCCTGAGGCGAAGGCAACCACCCGCTCTGCGTCAGTCGTCTGTTCGCCCACCGCGTCCATGGCGTTGTCGATCAGGTTGCCGACGATCGTGACGAGGTCACGCTGCGCCGCGACGCCGTGGGGCCAGTTCGACCCCGACTCGATCCGGAAGTCGATGCCCCGCTCGTGCGCTTCGGCCGCCTTGCCGAGGAGCAGCGCCGTCAGCGCCGGCTCGTCGACCGCCCCCACCACCCGGTCCGTCAGCACCTGGGACACCTCAAGCTCCTCCGTCGCGAACGCGAGTGCCCGCTCGGGGTGGCCGAGCTCGATGAGGCTGACGATCGTGTGGAGCCGGTTGGCGGCCTCGTGCGCCTGTGAGCGTAGTGCCTCGGTCAGCCCCCGCGCCGAGTCGAGCTCACCGGTCAGTGCCTCGAGGTCGGTCCGGTCCCGCAGCGTCGTGACGTGCCCGAGGAGGCGCCCCCGCCACGTCGCGGGCTCCTTGTTGAGGACCAGGACCCGTGCGGCGGTGGCGTGCAATTCGTCGGAGTGCGACCGGTCGTCGACGAGCACGCGACCCAGGTCCTCGGGCAGGCCGAGCTCCGTCACCGGACGGTCCACCGAGTCCGGCGCCAGTCCGAGCAGTCGCACCGCCTCATCGTTGATCAAGCGCAACCTCCCAGCCACGTCAGTGATGACCAAGCCCTCGGAGACGGCGTGCAGCACGGCGTCGTAGTACTCGTACATCTCACGCAGCTGTCGCTCGCCGAGCCCGTGGGTCTGTCGCCGCACCCGTCGGGAGATCAGAGCCATCCCGAGCCCGGTGAGCAGGGCCGCCGCCAGGCCAGCGAGCAGGATCGACGGCAGCTGCTCGCGCACCCGCTCACCGACCGCCGCCTTGCGGATCCCGACCGCGACGAGGGCGACCACCTGTGACGCCGCCGGCCGGGCGGTGTCTCGCACCGGCAGCACGACGCGGGTCGAGGGGCCCAGCGTCCCGGTGTAGTCCTCCACGACCCTGCCACCGGCGGCCGCCGGAGCGATGTGGCCAATGAACGTCCTGCCGATCTGCGACGGATCGGGATGGCTGTAGCGGATCCCGCGTGGGCTCATGATCACGACGAAGTCGGTCGACGACTCCCGCTGCACCCGTGACGCATAGGGCTGCAGCGTCGCAGCCGGGTCCGGCCCCTCCACCGCCCGCACCACGAGCGGGGTTGCCGCCACCGTCTCCGCGACCCCGGTCGCTCTGGCGATCGCCTCCTGATCACCCGCCCGTTGCGCCTGCAGGAACGCGCCCACGAGCCCGGCGGCCACGACGAGGATCGCGATGCCGACCTGCAGGGCGAAGGTCTGCGCCGCGACGCTCCACCGTCGGGGCGAGAACTCAATGGACACAAAGGTGACCCTAGTCACGCCGGCCGGGAGCCTCGACACACCGAGTCCACCCCCTCACCTGCCAATGGAGGCCCCCGTGAGTGACACGACCACCATCGACGCACATCTCACCCCCTCGGCCAAACGCCCCAAGCGCGACCGCACCCACTTCCTCTACATCGCCGTCGTCGCGGCGATGGTCCTCGGCGCCCTGGTCGGCTGGATCTGGCCCGACGTCGGCAAGGAGCTCAAGCCGCTCGGCACCGCCTTCGTCAACCTCATCAAGATGATGATCACGCCGATCATCTTCTGCACGATCGTCCTCGGCATCGGCTCGGTCCGGAAGGCGGCGCAGGTCGGCAAGGTCGGCGGCCTCGCCCTCGGCTACTTCCTCGTCATGTCGACGGTCGCCCTCGCGATCGGCCTCGTCGTCGGCAACATCGTCCAGCCGGGAGCCGGCCTGCACCTGACGAGCGACATCGCCGCCGCGGGCCAGAAGCAGGCGAGCGGAGGCGCCGAGAGCACCGTGGACTTCCTCCTCGGCCTCGTCCCCGACACCCTTGTCTCGGCGCTGACGTCCGGTGACGTCCTGCAGGCGCTCCTCGTCGCGCTCCTCGTCGGCTTCGCCCTGCAGAAGCTCGGCCGCGCCGGTGAGCCGATCCTCGCCGGCATCAAGCACGTCGAGCGGCTCGTCTTCCGGCTCATGGCGATGATCATGTGGATCGCCCCGATCGGCGCCTTCGGCGCCATGGCCGCCGTCGTCGGCGCGACCGGGCTCGGGGCGCTCAAGAGCCTCTTCCTGATCATGGTCGCCTTCTACGCCACCTGCGCGATCTTCGTCTTCCTTGTCCTCGGCACCGTGCTACGCGTCGTCACCGGCTTCGGGGTGTGGTCGCTGCTGCGCTACCTCGCCCGCGAGTTCCTCCTCATCCTGTCGACCTCGTCGTCCGAGTCCGCCCTGCCGCGACTCATCGCGAAGATGGAGCACCTCGGCGTCTCGCGCCCCGTTGTCGGCATCACCGTCCCGACCGGTTACTCCTTCAACCTCGACGGCACGGCGATCTACCTCACGATGGCGAGCCTCTTCATCGCCGAGGCCATGGACAAGCCCTTCAGCATCGGCCAGCAGATCGGCCTGCTCGTTTTCATGGTCATCGCCTCGAAGGGCGCGGCAGGTGTCACGGGCGCCGGCCTTGCCACCCTCGCCGGCGGTCTGCAGTCGCACCGTCCGGACCTCGTCGACGGCGTCGGCTTCATTGTCGGCATTGACCGGATGATGAGTGAAGCGCGTGCCCTGACGAACTTCGCCGGCAACGCCATCGCGACCGTCGTCATCGGCACCTGGACGGGCCAGATCGACCGGGTCCAGGCCGCGCAGGTGCTCGCCGGCGAGCGCCCCTTCGACGAGGCCATGCTGGTCGACGCCGAGCATGAGCCCGCCGCCCAGCACGAACCCGTCGCTGGGCGTGCACCGCTCCCCGTCGCCGCCCAGTAGGCCAGCGAAACAGCGTGGGCCGGCTCCCGTGTGGGGCCGGTCCACGCGCCTTTCCGCATGGTTCCCGAGCAACGAGAAGAGGTATGCCGCTGAGCTCAGTTCCGTCCCGGGCGTCCTTCCGCTCGTTCGCGGGTGGCCGGCCCCGCCCGAGGGGTATGCCGCCCAGCCGCGTCCGCATGATGGTGCCGTCCCGCACCGGTGCGCTTTGCACCGACATGTGCCGACAGGTGGCGACATGTGCTGGGACGATTCTGCCAACATCATGGGATTAGCCTGCTGCGCAAAGGGATTCGCGGCCTGAGCAGTAGGCTTCGCGGTTGGAGTACCTCCGTGCTGGCCCGGCGCCGCGCGACCAGACCCAGGTGCACCGAGCCCCTCGAGGAGCTCGGGGGGCAGGTCTTTCCATGGAGGAAGCATGAAACCCACTCGCTGGCTGCGAGCCTTGCTCGCGGCCATGCTGGCGATCGGTGCCACCGTCGCAGTTGGCGGCCTGGCACCGGCCTCCGCCCACACCTGGACTGGCCGGACGTGGACGGTGCAGGTCGGCTCGGAGTCGTCGAACCACCTCATTCAGGGCATGAACTACGGACCGTCCGACATCTGGATCGACGTCGGGGACACCGTCCACTGGAAGGCCGCCTCGATGGAGCCGCACACGGTCTCGTTCATCGACGCCGCCCACCCGCTCGGGGACTTCTTCCCCGGCACCCCGTCCTTCGGGTACATGTCCACACGCACGTGGCAGCACACGATCAGCAAGCCCGGCCAGTTCCGCAACTCGGGCATCATGGCGACGATGCCGATCGACCTGCTGCCGGCGCCGAACTACACGTCCTACAGCCTTAAGTTCACCGGGGTGGGGACGTACACGTACTACTGCTACGTCCACGGGGCCATGATGAAGGGCACCGTGCACGTGCGTGCGGCCGGCACGCCCTACCCGCACTCGCAGCGGTGGTACAACGCCCGGGCGACCCTCGAACGGGCTCTCGTCCTCCTCGACGGCAGGCTCCTCCGGCTGAAGGAGCGGCTGCTCGCCACGAACCACCACGTCTTCGTCGGTGCCGCTGACGACACCGCCCTCGTGATGGCCTTCACCCGCCCGCACGTGACCGTCCACGTGGGGCAGACCGTGACGTTCGACTGGGGCCGCAACGGCTTCCCCGTCCCGCACACCGTCACCTTCGGGCCGGACCCGGCGAACCCGCTCGCCCCGGTCGGCGACCCGCAGCACTACTCGCACGGAACGCTCAGCTCCGGGGTCCTCATCGCCCCGACGTCGACATTCAAGGTCACGTTCACCAAGGCGGGGACCTACCACTACCGCTGCCTCATCCATGACGGCATGGGGATGGTTGGCTCCGTCACCGTCGTTCGCTAGCGACTCGCTCGCTGGGCGCAGGTGAACTGCTCGAGGAGGGTCGGGTGGACCTCGGCGATGACGCCGTATGCCGTCGCCGGGGCCACGTCGATCGCCTCATAGTGCTGGCGGCCGGCTCCGGTCGTCATGACGAGGGTGGCCACTCCGGCGCGACGCTGGAAGAAGCTCTGCCGGATCGTCCATCCGACGATCCCGTCGCGCTGGAGGACCACCCGGTCGCGGTTCAGCGCGCCCGAGCGCACCACGACGTGACGACCGGTCACGCGGTGGCCGAGGGCGGCATACCGGCTGCGGGCGAGCGCCCACCCGAGCACGAGCACCAGGGCAGCGACCACGAACCACCCTGTCCACCAATCGAACCGCGCGGTCAGGGCGCTGAGTGTGACGGCGAGGGTCGCGCACGGCACGAGCGCGCGCACGTGACGCCGACGCCGAGCGGCGGCTCCGTGCGGCCGGAGGGGGTCTCGCACGGCCGCGTCGTCCTCGACGATCTGTCGCGCCAGGCCACGCACGGCTTCCACAGAGGCCGGTGGGGCGAGCACGTCGGAGCGGGCATGCGCGTCGTGGCCGAGCCCCGTCGTCACCGCCTTGAGCCGGGCTCCGCCAACGGTGCGCAGGCCAGCCGGCTCGCCGATCTCCACGCCCCGCAGCCGGTTTGCGTCGATGCTCGTCTCCCGGGTCGTCAGCAGTCCCCGACGGACGTACAGGCTGCCGAGCCGGTTGCGGGTCAGGCGGAAGCCCCAGAAGGACAGGACGTAGCCGCCGATCGCGAGGACCGAGACCGCTATGAGGACCATGAGGACGCCGGTGAGGAGGCCGCGGTCCACCGCCCACCTGTAAGCAGACACGTAGATCCGGCCACCATCCGCGAGCTGGTTCGCGAACTGCAGGCCGATGCCCAGCAGCGCTGCGGCGGAGAGGAACCCGCTCATCGTGAAGGGCGCGAAGCGAACCCAGGACGGGTCGAGGCGCAGGAGCTCCTCGTCGCTCGGCCCGGTCGCGGTGGCCACGGGCGCGGCGTTGACACCGGGCAGGGCTGCCGCGTCGCCCGAGGGTGCCACCGCCTCGCCGGTGGGAGCCGGCCACGCCGCGTCCACGGGCCGCTCCTGCGTGGGGGCGCCGGACGGACCGGCGACCGGTGCGCCCTCGGCCTCGGCCCGGTGGAGCAGCTCCGCGCGCAGCGCCCGGCCCGCGCCGAGGCTGAGGGCGTCGAGGACCAGGCGGTCGTTCGTGCCGGCGGTCGAGATCTCGACCTTGGCCAGGCCGAGAACGCGGTGCCAGACCTGGGCCGTGAGGTCGATCGTGCGCACCCTGTCGAGCCGTGCGGTCGTCGTCTGCTTCGTGATGACGCCGTGCTTGAGCTGGATCTGCTCGCCATCGATCCGGTAGCGGGTCGTGAACCAGCGCGCGACACCGTAGGCGAGCACGAGCGGAAGGGCGATCAGCTCCCAGCGCTCGGAGTCGCTCGAGCCGGCCCGGGCGAGGAAGAGGGCGAGCAGCGCCGGCAGGGCTCGGACCAGGGCCTGGAAGGGGTGGATGAGCAGCATCCGGCGGTCGAGGCGCCGCCAGTCGGAGCCGCCGGTCGGCGCCGTCACGTGGCATCTCCCGGCTCGGCCACCGCCGCCGCGGTCAGCACGTCGACGAGCTCGCGTGCCTCGGTGACGTCGAGCCCCTCGATCCGCAGCGGCCCGGCGGCGGAGGCCGTCGTGACGGTGACGGAGGCCAGCCGGAACAGCTGGGCGACGGGGCCGCGCTGCAGGTCGACGGTCTGCACCCGGCTGACCGGCGCGATCCGGCGTTCCTGGTTCAGCCAGCCGCGCTGCGTGTAGATCGCCTCGGCGGTTGCCTCCCACCGGTGCACCCGGTAGCGCCACCGCGGCATGACGATGACGTAGGCCCCGCCCAGGACGAGCCACGCAGCGGCGACGACCCAGTGCCAGAACGTGTTGCCCCGGTCGAACCACCACCACGCCACCTGCCCGGCGAGGAGGACGGCCATGCCGAGGAGCGCGTCGACGGTCCACATGGCGACGGCGCGCCGGGACACGAGGCGAGCCGGCTCACGCAGCGGCTCGTTGGCCGGCTCGAGCAGCGGCTCGCGGGGAGAGTCAGGCACCTGCACGACCCCACGGTTTCACACCGGAGTCGCGGCCCTCGGTTAGCGTCGGACCGTGACGACGAAGCCAGAGCTCAGTGAGCACGCAACCATCGCGGAACGGATCATCGGGTCGATCGTCGAGGCGACCAGCCCTGCCCTCTCACCGGACGGCAGCCAGGTCGCCTTCGTCGTCCGGTGGACCTCGTTCGAGCACAACACCCGGCTGAGCCGTGTCTGGCTCGCCCCCGTCGACGGCAGCGCCCCGCCCCGCCCGGTCTCGGGCGGCGAGCACGACTCAGCCCCGGAGTGGAGCCCGGACAGCCGGGAGCTCGCGTTCGTCTCGCGGCGAGGCGAGAAGAAGGGGGACGCGACCCTGCACGTCCTCCCGGTCGAGGGCGGCGAGACGCGCACGGTCGCGACGATGAAGGAGGCCGTCGACCAGGTCCGGTGGAGCCCCGACGGGCGCTGGCTCGGCTTCCTGTCCCGGGTGCGCGACGAGCGCTACGACGCCAAGGACGTCAGCTGGCAGCCGCCCCGCAAGATCGAGACGTTCTTCACGCGTCTCAACGATGAGGACTGGACGTTCGACCGGCCGACGCACGTGCACGTCGTGCCCGCCGACGGCACCGCTCCGCCGCGCGACCTCACCCCCGGCCGTCATGAGTACGACGGCCTGGCCTGGCTCGCCGACTCCAGCGGCGTCGTCACGTCGGGGGCCCGGCACGACACGTGGGACCTCGACCTGGCCACGGATCTGTTCGTCGTCCCCCTCGACGGCGACCCGCGTGAGCTGACCCACCAGACCGGCAACTACGGCCAGCCGCGGGTCTCACCGGACGGGACGACCGTCTCGTTCCTCGGCCAGGACGACCCGATGAGGATCGGCAACCAGCACGTCGGCGTCGTGCCCCTCGACGGTGGGGAGCACCGCTGGGTCTCCACTGGCCTGGACCGGACCTTCACTGCCACGGCTGGCACGCAGGAGCCGCACTGGCTCGACGACGGGACGCTCCTGACGACCGCCGAGGACCGCGGCGAGACGCACCTCTACCGACTGCACGCCGACGGCCGCGCCCCCGAGCGGGTCACCGACGGGCCGATCACAGTGACCGCCGTCGACGCCCGCGGCGGCTCCGTCGTCGCCTGCGTCAGCGCTGTCGACCGGCCCGCCGACCTTCATGTCGTCGAGCCCTCGGGGCGGCTGCGCCGGCTCACCTCCTTCGGCGAGCGGTACGCGGAGGTCGCGCATCCCGTCGGCTGGGAGAAGTTCACCGTCCCCACCCGGGACGGCGCGGGGGAGATCGACGCGTGGGTCATGCGGCCGGCGGACCTCGACGAGTCGGAGCGCCACCCCGTCGTCCTCAACGTCCACGGCGGTCCCTTCACGCAGTACGGCGAGACCCTCTTCGACGAGGCGCAGTACCAGGCGGCCGCCGGCTTCGTCGTGCTGATGTGCAACCCGCGGGGCGGCTCCGGGCGGGAGGACTGGTGGAGCCAGTCCATCGCCGGGCCGAAGCATCCCACGACCCCCGGCGCCGGGTGGGGGAGCGTCGACGCCGATGACGTGCTCGCCGTCGTCGATGCCGCCGTGGAGCGCTACCCGTTCTGCGACCCGGACCGGGTCGGCATGCAGGGCGGCAGCTACGGCGGCTGGATGGCGACCCACCTCGCCGGCACGACGGGCACCCGGTTCAGGGCGATCTGCAGCGAGCGGGCCGTCAACAACTTCCTCACCGAGGAGTTCACCAGCGACGTCTCCACCTCGTTCAAGGTCGAGCTCGGCGTCACCCACGTCGACGACCCGGACGCCTACGTCGCGCTGTCCCCAATCCGACACGTGCGGGCCATCGAGGTGCCGGTCCTGATCATCCACAGCGAGGAGGACTACCGCTGCCCGGTAAACCAGGCCGAGGAGCTCTTCGTCGCGATGCGGCTGCTCGGCAAGGACGTGACCTTCTACCGGTTCCCGGGGGAGAGCCACGAGCTGTCCCGCAGCGGCTCGCCAGTGCACCGGCGCCAACGCGCCGAGATCATCCTCGACTTCTTCACCGAGCACCTCACATGACGACGCCTCCACGCGAACGGGGCTGAGCGGCATACCCCTGACGTATGCCGCTCAGCCCCGTGATCGTTCAGCGTTCCGGACGCGCTCCGCGCGTCACGGCATCATCTTGTTGACGACGTCCTGGTTGTCCTTGACCCACGCGGCGATGCCGGCCTGCGGGTCCTCCTTGTGGTCCTGCAGCACGACCTTCTCGAGGTCGGCCAGCTCGGCGTCGCCGAGCTTGAAGCTCGACAGTGCCTTGGCGACCTCGGGGAAGTCGTCGCTGAAGCCCTGGCGGGCGATCGTGTGGACCTCCTCGGCGCCACCGAGTGCCTGCTTGGGGTCCTTGAGGTCCTTGATCGGGTAGGCGCTGTAGGCCCAGTGCGGGTGCCACAGCGTCACGACGATGGGCTTCTTGGCGTCGGTCGCCTTCTTCAGCGCCGCGAGCATGGCGGCGGTGGACGAGGTCTGCAGCTCGAAGTCGTCGAGGCCGTACTTCGGCATGGCGCTGTTCTTGGTCGCCTCGGTCAGGCCGGCGCCGGGGTCGATCCCGGTGATGGTGCCGTCCAGCTCCTCGGCCTTGCCCTTGAGGTCCGCGATCGAGTTCACGTCCTCCATGTAGGTCGGCACGGCGATGTTGAGCGTCGCCTGGTCATACCAGACACCGAGGTCCTCGACCTTGTTGCTGACCTTGTCCCAGTACTTCTTGTGGGTGGTGGGCAGCCACGTGTCGAAGAAGACGTCGATGTTGCTGCCCTTGCCGTTCGAGATCCCGGTGAAGATGACGCCGATGTCCATGTCGGGCACCTTGACCGTGTAGCCCTTCTGCTCGAGGACGTACTTCCACAGGTGGCTGACCACCTTGTCCTCGTCCCAGCCGGAGGCGATCGGGATCGTCAGGGTCTTCGACGCCGGCTTGTCGCCGCTCGCGTCACCGGAGCCGGAGCCGACCACCTCGCTCTTGCCGCAGGCTGCCATGAGCCCGACGGCGAGGACGGCGGTGGAGCCGGCCGCGATCGTCCGGACCAGTCGTGTGTTGCGCATGATGAGACACCTCTCGTGGGTTGCGTGCGCGACGGTCGCGCGGGAAGGTTCAGGGCGGTGCCGGTCCCGATGCCGTCCGAAGCCGGCCCCGGTGACGTGGCACCGGTCGTGCGTGCAAACGCGTCAGGCGCGTGCGGTCGCCTTCGAGACCCGGGCGACGGGGGAGCGGCCCGCCAGGCCCGCGGTGATGCGGTCGAGGAACATCGCGAGGATGACCACGGCGATCCCGCCCTCGAAGCCCAGCGGCATGTCCATCGTCGTGATGCCTTGGTACACGAGGGCGCCGAGGCCACCGGCTCCGACCATGCCGGCGACGACGACCATCGAGAGCGCCAGCATGATGACCTGGTTGACGCCGGCCATGATCGTCGGCATCGCGAGCGGCACCTGGATCCGCGTGAGGATGCGGCGGGGGGCCGCGCCGAAGGCGTGGCCTGCCTCGACCACCTCGCGGTCGACCTGGCGGATGCCGAGCTCGGTCAGGCGCACGCCGGGCGGCATCGCGAACACGATCGTGGCGACCATGCCGGGGACGACCCCGATGCCGAAGAGGAGCACGGCGGGGATGAGGTAGACGAAGACCGGCAGCGTCTGCATGAAGTCGAGCACCGGTCGCACGACGTGCGAGACCGCCTCGTAGCGTGCCGCCGCGACCCCGATCGGCAGGGCGAACGCCATCGCGACGACACTGCACACGATGACGAGCGACAGGGTGTCCATCGCCTCGTCCCACATGCCCATCGTGCTGATGAGCAGCATGCCGAGGAGGGTGCCGACACCCAGCTTCCAGCTGCTCGCGGCCCAGGCGACGAGTCCGAGGATCACCGCCATGAGGAGGGCGGGCACGACGTGCAGGCCGGCCGCCAGCTTGTCGTCAAGGGCCCGCAGGACGCTGTAGATGGCGTCAAGGATCGGCCCGAGGTTCTCCTGGGCCCAGAGCACCACCGCGGCACACCAGTCGCCGATCGGGAGGCGGGGCAGGTCGATTGCGGTGTGGGTCATGCCGGCACCTCCGCATCGTGGGCGCTCGCCGCGGGCGGGTCTGGCTGCGGGTCAGTCGCCGAGTCGGTCTGGGCCTCGCCGTCCGGGCCGCCCTCGCTGGTGGCACTCGTGTTGCTCAGCGCCGTCAGCAGGGTGACCCGCGGGATGACGCCGACAAGGCGTTCCTGCTCGTCCACGACGGCGAGGGGCACCTCGGAGTCGGCGGCCTCGGCGAGGAGGTCGGCGATGACGGTGTCCGGTGACACGGTCGGCACGGATCGCTCGAGCAGCCCCTCGACGCCGGTGGTGCCGGTCTCGACGGCACGGACGACGGTCTGCTCGCCCACGGTGCCGCGGATCCGGCGGTCGCGGTCGACGACGAGGAGCGTGTCGAGCTGGTTCTCACGCATCAGCTTGTGCGCGGCCCGGGGGCCCTGCTCCGACCGAAGCACCGCGACCGGCGGCTCCATGATCGACGAGGCGGTCAGGACCCGGCTGCGGTCGACGTCCTGGATGAACCGGGCCACGTAGTCGTTGGCCGGGTCGTTGAGGATCTCCTCGGCCGTGCCGATCTGGACGATGCGGCCGTTGCGCATCATCGCGATCCGGTCCCCGAGGCGCATCGCCTCGTTGAGGTCGTGGGTGATGAACAGGATCGTCTTCTTCAACCGGCTCTGCAGCTCCAGCAGCTGGTCCTGCATGCCGCGGCGGATGAGCGGGTCGAGCGCGCTGAAGGCCTCGTCCATCAGCAGGATGTCGGTGTCCGCGGCGAGGGCTCGGGCCAGGCCGACGCGCTGCTGCATGCCACCGGAGAGCTCACCGGGCAGCTTGTCGCCCCAGCCGCCGAGGCCGCACAGCTCGAGTGCCTCGGCCGCGCGGCGGGCACGCTCGGCCTTGCCGATGCCTTGGGTCTCGAGGCCGTAAGCGGCGTTCTCGAGGACCGTCCGGTGCGGGAGCAGTGCGAAGTGCTGGAAGACCATGCTGACCCGCTCGCGGCGGATCCGGCGCAGGGTCTTGGGAGGGGCCGACGTGACATTCGCGCCCATGAGCGTCACCGAGCCGGCCGTCGGCTCGAGCAGCCCGTTGACCATGCGCAGCAGGGTCGACTTGCCGGACCCCGAGAGGCCCATGACGACGAAGATCTCACCTTCCTCGACCGTGAACGACGCGTCGATCACGGCAGCCGTGAGGCCGTCCTGCTCATTCAGTTCCTGTTGTGTGGCGCCCTGGCGGAGCCGTGTGACCCCGTCCCGCGCCCGTCGTCCGAACACCTTGTAGAGATGTTCCGCCTCGATGGCAGGCAAGACTCGATCACCCTCTGCACGTCTCGTATCGTTTCGTATGTCTCGTGGCGGCCCAGATGAGCTTTCCCCCGGCTCGGACCGGCCACCAACCAAGCACAGCGATGAGTGAATGGTCAAAAACCTGGCCGTGGACTGTGTCCAATTCGTTACCCGAGCAGAGGGATTGGCGAGCGGGTCACGCAGCGTCATTGAGCAGTGCGGAACGTGTTGCTTGACGTCGTGAATCTCCTTGGTGCACATCGCAACTCGTCTCGGTCGACGCTATCCTGAAGGTGACCCGGCATACCTTCGGTCCAGGCGCTGTCGAGCGCCTCGGACCGCTGCTCGGGTCGTGCCCGGGGCCGGGCGCCCGCCGTCCGTAGGATGGAGGGATGGACGTCGAGCTGGGCCTGGACACCTTCGGTGACATTGCGCTGTTACCCGACGGGAGCCCACTGCACCCTGCGGCCGTCATCCGTGAGGTCATGGCGGAGGGCCAGCTGGCCGACCGGCTCGGCCTCGACTTCATCGGCCTCGGCGAGCACCACCGCGCCGACTACGCGATCGCCGCCCCCGACACCGTCCTCGCCGGGCTCGCCGCCTCGACCGAGCACATCCGCCTCGGCTCCTCCGTCACCGTGCTCAGCTCGGACGACCCGGTCCGGGTCTTCGAGCGCTTCGCCACCGTCGACGCCATCTCCCAGGGCCGGGCCGAGATCACCGTCGGGCGCGGGTCGTTCATCGAGTCGTTCCCCCTCTTCGGGCTCGACCTGCAGGACTACGAGACGCTCTTCTCGGAGAAGCTCGACCTGCTCTCGGCGATCCTCACGGAGCAGCCAGTGGCGTGGGAGGGCACGACCCGGCCGCCGCTCACGGTCGACCGGGTCCAGCCCGGCACCGAGTCGGGGCGCCTGACGACCTGGGTCGGCGTGGGCGGCACCCCGCAGTCCGTCGTCCGGGCGGCGCACTATGGTCTGCCGATCGTCGTCGCGATCATCGGGGGCGCGACACGGCAGTTCGTCCCGCTCGTCGACCTCTACCGGAGGGCGCTGTCCGAGATGGGCAAGCCGGAACTGCCGGTGGCGATCCACTCGCCCGGCTACGTCGCCGCCACCGACGAGCAGGCGCAGGAGGAGTACCTGCCCCACTTCATCGGCTACATGAACGTCATCGGGCGGGAGCGCCGCTGGGCGCCGATGACGAAGGAGCAGGCGCTGGTGCAGATGGGCCCCGACGGAGCCGTCTACTGCGGCTCGCCCGACACCGTCGCGCAGAAGATCGCCGAGTCGATGCGGCTGCTCGGCGCCACCCGCTTCCAGCTCAAGTACTCCATGGGCACCCTCCCGCACGAGCTGCGCTCGTCATGCATCCGCCTCTACGCCCAGGAGGTCGCCCCCCGGGTCCGCGACCTGCTCGGCGGCGGCGCGTGAGCGGGTCGAAGACCCCGTCCGAGAGCTCCCCGGGCAGCACGCGCCCGTCGTGGAGCGCCTGGCGCGTCGTCGTGTGGTTCGGCCTGGTCAGCCTCGCGGCCGACATGGTCTACGAGGGCGCCCGGTCGATGTACGGCCCGCTCCTCGCCGCTCTCGGCGCGAGCGCCCTCGTCGTCGGCGTCGTGACCGGGGCGGGGGAGGCGATGGCGCTCGTGCTCCGCCTCGTCTTCGGCCCGCTCGCCGACCGCACCGGTGGCTACTGGCCGCTGACGATCATCGGCTACGGCCTGACGGCGGTCTGCGTCCCGCTCCTCGCCATCACGCCGTTCGTCGGCGGCCTCGGGCTCGCCCTCGCGGCCGTCCTGATCCTGCTCGAGCGCTCCGGCAAGGCGGTGCGCAGCCCGTCGAAGTCGGCCCTGCTCGCCCATGTCGCGGCGGCCGTGGGTCGGGGCCGCGGCTTCGGCGTCCACAAGGCCCTCGACCAGGTCGGCGCCTTCGCCGGGCCCCTCGTCGTCGCCGGCGTCATCGCGGCGACCGGCGTCATCTGGCCCGGCATGCTCGTGCTCGCGGTTCCCGGCGTCGCTGCGATGGTGATCCTCGCGATCCTGCGCGCGAAGGTCCCCGACCCGTCGGTCTACGACGGGAGCGCCACGCCCGCCTCGGACCGGTCCCGCGTCGAATCGTCCGACTCCTCAAGTGAACCCGGCGACAGCGACAGCCCGCACGCCAGCGGCAGGTGGCTCAGCGGCATACGGCAGGGCAGCCTGCGGGCGTGGCTGTCCGACGCGACCGGCCGCGACCTGCCCAAGGAGTTCTTCCGCTACGCGCTGGCGGCGAGCCTGACGACGGGCGGGCTCGTGACGTTCGGGATCATCGGCTACCACCTCACCGTCGACGGGATCGTCCCGGTCGCCGCGGTGCCGGTCGTCTACGCCGGCGCGATGGCGGTCGAGGCGCTCGCTGCGCTCGCCGTGGGAGCGATCTATGACTGGCGCGGCGCACACGTCCTGCTCGTCGTGCCGGTCCTCGTCGCGGTCGTCCCGGCGCTCGCGCTCACCCGGTCACCGCTGGTCGCGCTCGCCGGGGTCGCCGTGTGGGGCCTCGCCTTCGGCATCCAGGACTCCACGATCAAGGCGCTCGTCGCCGAGATCGTCCCGGCGCCGCGGCGGGCCACCGCGTATGGCGTGTTCGCCGGGATCCAGGGCGCGTTCGCTGTCGTGGGTGGCGCGGTCGTGGGGTGGCTGTATGACGTGTCGCTGCCGCTGCTCGTCGGTGTCGTCGCCGCGAGCCAGCTGCTCGCCCTCGTGCTGCTCGTCCGGACCGTGCGGGCGACCCCGACGCCGGCGACCGCGACTGCGGGCGGTCCTCAGTAGCCGGCCCGGTCGAGCGCCTCGGTCATGAGCCGGCGGCCGAGCTCGATCATCTCCGCGGCACGGTGGAAGTCCAGCGTCCCGACGGCGTTGGACGGGACGGTGACGAGGACGTCGGGCGGGTTGCTCGCCATCCGGTAGCGGGAGATGAGCGCGCTCATCGTCTCGAAGCTCATCGCGAGCAGGTCGACGGTGCGGATATCGGCGCGGCCGAGCACCCACTCCTCGGGGTGCAGCGGGGGCACCGCCTCGGGCTGCACGTCCGGGTCGAGCGCCTCGGTCGCGGCGGCTCCCGGGGTCGGTAGCCCGTCGGGCGGCTCGCCGGCCGTGGCGTCGCGCCGGTGTCCGACGCTGAACCGGCTCGTGAGGGCGCGGAGCCGCTCGGACTCGAGGACCTCGGCGGTGCTGCGGCGCAGCCGGGAGGTCCACTCCTCGTGCGGGCGGTCCTCGGACGTCTCCTTGACCGGCGGCCCGTGCCTCGTGCCGGTGCGCGTCCCCGACAGGTCGATCGCGACGGTGACATCGGCGTTGACGGCGACGATCGGCTCGAGGGGGACCGGGTTCATCAGCCCACCGTCGACGAGGGTCCGGCCGTTGATGACGATCGGCGTGATGACGCCGGGGATCGCGATCGAGGCGCGGACGGCGTGCACGACCGGGCCGCGCTGGAACCACACCTCCCGGCGGGCGAGCAGGTCGGTCGCGACGGCGGTGTAGGGGATCGGCAGGTCCTCGATCGAGGCGCCCTCGAGGATCTCGCCGACCTTCGCGATGATCCGCTCGGCCCGGATCGCGCCACCGGGCGCGGACAGGGCGAGGTCGAGCAGCCGGAGCACCTCGCGCTGGGTCAGGCCGAGCGACCATTCGGTGTAGGCGTCGAGCTTGCCCGCCGCAGCAACCCCGCCGACGAGGGCGCCCATCGACGTCCCGGAGATGGCGACGACGTCGAAGCCCCGCTCGTCGAGCACCTGCAGGCCGCCGATGTGGGCGTAGCCGCGCGCGCCGCCCGAGCCGAGGACGACCGCCGCCCGCAACCGTTCAGTCACGCTCTCGAGGGTATCCGGGACCGACGACACCGCTCGGCTGCGTCGTGTCCCTTGTGCCCCTTCGTATGCCGCTCAGCGGGTTCTGCGCGTCGGAGCGTGCTCCGGACAGGGTCACTAGACTTCCCGGCACGAGCGCCCGGCGAGGCGCACCTTGACGGAGGTTCGCGATGTCGGAGACCACCTGCCACATGTCCATCTCGCTGGACGGCTTCGTCGCAGGACCGGACCAAAGCGCGGAGGACCCGCTGGGGAAGCGGGGCCAGGAGCTGCACGCCTGGCATCTCGGCGACCCGCGCGCCAATGAGGCCGACAAGATCGCGAATGAGTGGCTCATGCGGCCGCGAGGCGCGTATGTGATGGGTCGGAACATGTTCGGTCCGATCCGGGGGGACTGGGACGAGGAGTGGAGAGGCTGGTGGGGTGCGGAACCGCCGTACCACGCACCGGTCTTCGTGCTGACGCATCACCCTCATGACCCGATCCAGATGGACGGGGGGACGACATTTCACTTCATCACCACGGGCTTCGACGCTGCCTACTCCGCCGCGTCTGAGGCAGCCGGTGGGAGCGGTGTGGACATCGCCGGTGGGGCCCTGACCGTGCGCCAGGCATTGACCGCCGGTGTCATCGACGAGCTGACCCTCGACATCGCCCCCGTCCTGCTCGGCTCGGGCGAGCGCATCTTCGACGGGGTCGAGACCTTCGGCTTCGAGCCCGTCGAAGTGCTCCACTCGCCGTTGACCACCCACATCCGCTATCGCCGCACCACCTGAATCCGGCGCGGGCTCCCGCCGAACCGGCGTCACTTCGCCGGCTGGTGACGCACACCTGCACCGTTTCCCCTTGACCCGCCCTGATCACGGAACGGCCGGCAGCGCCGGGGCTAGGGTCGAGCACATGCACGAACACGAGCGCTTCGATGACGCAGCGGCGACCTGGGACGACGACGCCGGCCATGAGGAGCGGCAGGTGGCGGTGGCCCGGGCCATCGAGCAGGACGTTGACCTCACTCCCGGGATGACAGCACTCGACATCGGTGCCGGCACGGGCCGGCTGAGCATCCTGCTCTCCGGCCGGGTCGGTTCCGTTGTCGTGACCGACCCCTCCGCCGGAATGGTGCGGGTGGCGCGGGAGCGGATCGAGGCGGCCGGGCTGAGCGACCGGCTGCGCGCTGTCCAGGCTGACCTCACGACAGACCCGCTCGAAGGCGTCTACGACGTGGTGTGGAGCTCCATGGCCTTCCATCACGTTCAGGATCTGGATGCGCTGCTGCGGGCCGTCGCGGGCCTCCTCGTCAACGGTGGTCGACTGGCCATCGCGGACCTCGACGAGGACCGCGAGGGCGCCTTCCACGCCGACAAGGTCGACTTTGACGGCCATCACGGCTTCGACAGGCAACGTCTTGCCGAGCAGTTGGCACACGCCGGGTTCACGGACGTGCGCTTCCGTGACGCCACGACGATTCTCAAGGACGACCGCGAGTTCGGCGTGTTCCTGTGCACGGCGACCAAGGGTGGGTGAGCCCTGGTGACTCAGCCCGCGGCGGCCAGCAGGGCGAATGCGGCGACGATGATCGCGACGCGGACGTAGTGCAAGCGGTCCCAGCGGTTCATCTGCTCCTGCCAGTCCGCGGGTAGGTTCTCGGGGGTCCAGGTCTTGCCCCGGTTGTTGATCGGGACGAGCAGTGCGACCGACATGATCACGCTGACGATCAGCAGCGCGCCGGCGATGACGACCAGGCCGGCGCCCTGGTCATGCCAGGCGCTGACCGCCCAGAGCGCGCAGAGGATGAGCGAGCCGATGTACCAGAACGGCATCACGGCCCCGAGCATCCGGCCGCCGTGGGCCCGGCCGCGCACGGCACTGTCCCCGGGCAGGGCGCTGAGAATCGGGTTGAGGACGAAGGCGACGGAGAACTCCACCCCCACCATGAGGCCGACGACGACGGTGGTGGCGATCTCGAGCGAGTGCAGCATGGAGGAACTTCCTCAATCTAGTGACGCTAGGTGATATCGCAACGCTAGCGTTGCTGCTGCTGGATTGTCTAGCGGTGCTAGGCTTTCCGTATGTCGCTAGAGGACCGCAAGCAGCGCGAGCGGGCGCAACGGGAGCGCCTCATCGTGGCGACGGCCCGCGACCTCGCCGAGCAGCAGGGCTGGGACGCCGTCACGACTCGACTGCTCGCCGAACGCATCGAATACAGCCAGCCCGTCCTCTACAGCCATTTCCGCGGCAAGCGCGAGATCATCGGCGCGGTCGCCCTCGAGGGTGCCGCCGAGATGGCCGCAGCGCTCAGGGCCGCCGGGTCGACCGTGGGCGGCCCACGGGAGCGGGTCATCGCGCTCGCTCGCGCCTACCTCGACTTCGCCGCGCGCAACCCGGCTGTCTACGACGCGATGTTCCAGCTGGACGGCGGTTTGGCGTTTGCGTCCGAGGACACCCCGAAGCCGCTCAAGGACGCTTTCAACGCCCTGCTCGACAGTCTGGGTGACGTCGCCGGGGACGGCGTCCATCCCGGGCTGTTCACCGAGGTCTTCTGGGCGGCCCTGCATGGCCTGGCGACGCTGACCGGGGCGGGACGGCTGCCGCCGAAGGATGCTGAGTGGAGGCTGGCCCTACTGGTCGACCGGCTTGCCGGATCCCAGGTCAGTGCCGCGCCCGAGACGACCACGACAGCATAGGGACGTCAGCGGCATACGCCCGCCGGCTGTGTCGTCACTCGCTCCCCAAGCCGGCCGAGGTTTCGCTGTAGAGGACGGCGAAGCGCTGCAGCACGACCGGCATGTCGCGGCTGAACCCGCGATGGTGCACCGCGTGCTCCGTGAAGAACCGTTCGTGCACGTCTCGCCAGGTCGCCAGCGACCGGTCGCCCTCACCCTCGAGGTAGGCATGTTCGGCACTCACCTCGTCGAAGGGCACGATGTCGACGTGGGTCGTGACGAGGAGTGCATGCGGCACGCCGCGCCCGTCGGTGACAATGTCGAGCCCTCCCGGCGTCGGCAGCTCCTCGCCCTCCGCTTCGTAGTCCCACAAGGCGCCGGACGTCGCGGTCTTCGTGCCTGACAACACGAGCGCGAGAAGGTCGTCGGCCTGCTCGGGTGTGGCCCCGAAGCCCCATGCGGGCGGTCGCAGGGATGCCAACGGCCGTTCGCCGGTGTAGACCCCGGTCGGATTGAGCTTGGCTCGCATCCTGGCGACCTGCCAGAAGGAGTCGACCATCGACGAGGCATCGGTGCCGGGGGCGGCTGCATCCATGGCCCGAGGGTAGCCGCACCAATATCCGTTCAGGACGCTTTGCGCCGGGCCCGTCAGGACGACACGCCAAGCCGGTGCCGCACGACGCGCCGGCGCAGGGTGGGTGACGCCTCGACCTCGTAGCCCGCGTCGAGGAAGACCTGGAGCAGCCCGACCGACGCCTCGTCCCAGATCACCGTCTTGCCGGGCGGTGGCTCAGTGGGGTAGCCCTCGAGGATGCGAGCTCCGACCTGCCTGCCGTACTCGACGGTGGCGGCCGCGAGCTCGTACATCAGCCCCTGCCGGCGGAAGCCCTTGCGCACGACGAAGCAGGTGACCGACCAGACGCCCTCGAGGTCGGGGTCCATCCGCATCCACGACTTCTGTCGGGCCCAGATCCTCGGGTAGTTCTCTCGCGGCTCGACGGCGACCCAGCCAGCCGGCTCTCCGTCGACGTAGCCGATCAAGCCGGAGGTGGGCCCGCTGGTGCCGCAGCCGACCTGCTGCAGATGTGCGGCATCGCGGTCGTCCTGAGTGGTGTCGCGCCAGATCCAGCCCGGGACCTTGAGCGCCTGGCAGCGGCACCTGCGGGCGCCACCCGCGTCGAACACCACCTCGACGTCCGCGCTCGTCGCGTCGTTGGCCGGTCGCCAGCTGAACTCGGGCACCCGATCAGGCTAGCGGGGCGCGGTGCGTCGCCGGATGTGTACGGTGTGAACGCACGGTGAGCGTTCCCCGCAGTTTGTCGACCCAGCCCGGCTCCCCCTGGATCGGCCCCGACATCTGGAGGCAAGCAGTGAAGCTTCTCCTCACCTCTGGCGGCGTCACCAACCAGAGCATCCGCGACGCGTTGGTCGACCTGCTGGGCAAGCCGATCGCCGAGTCGACTGCCCTGTGCATCCCGACGGCGATGTATGGGCACCCGTGGGTCGGCCCCGGCGCCAAGGCGTGGCAGTTCATCAGCGGGACCTCCGAGAACCCCATGGTCGACCTCGGCTGGAAGTCCGTCGGCGTGCTCGAGCTCACGGCGCTGCCCAGCCTCGAGGAGGAGCGCTGGGTGCCGCTGGTGCGCGAGGCCGATGTGCTGCTCGTCGCGGGCGGTGACGTGCTCTACCTGTGCCACTGGATGCGAGAGAGCGGGCTGGCCGACCTGCTGCCCTCGCTGAGCGAGACGGTGTGGGTGGGGCTGAGCGCCGGCAGCATGGTGATGACGCCCGAGGTCGGGGACGACTTCATCCAGTGGCGGCCGCCGAGCGGGGATGACAGCACTCTTGGCCTCGTCGACTTCTCGATCTGCCCTCACCTGGCCCCCGACGGCATGCCGGGCAACTCCCTGGCGGAGGCGGAGCAGTGGGCAGCGGGCCTAACGGGCCAGGCTTACGCGATGGACGACGCCACGGCCATCAAGGTCGTCGACGGGGTCGTCGAGGTCGTGTCCGAGGGGCACTGGGAGCACTTCCCCGCGTAGCCGACGTGGACGTGAGATGGGTCAGTTGACGTTGCCCAGGTAGCGGGGCCGGTCGGCCTCCGCGGTCGCCAGCCACCGGGCCAGTGCCCTGGGCCACAGCGGCTGGTCGTGCAAGCCGTCCACGGGCAGCCAGGCGATACCGGTCTGCCAGAGGTCCCCGGCATCTGTCATCCGCGGCTCCGCACCCGGCGCCAGGTCGCAGAAGAAGTACGCCTCTCGCTGGTGCGCCCAGGCGTCCTGGTCGGCGAACTCATGATCCGCGGCGATGTAGTCCCGCACGAAGGCCAGCTCTCCCACCAGCACCTCGCAGCCGATCTCTTCGCGGCACTCCCGGCGCAGGCCCGCGTAGGCGTCTTCGCCATGGTCCTGCCCGCCGCCCGGGCACAGGTAGAACGTCGGGAAGTCACCAGAGTTGACGGTCACCAGCAGGTGCTCGTCTCGCACGATGATGGCCTTGTTCGCCACCCGGATCGTCGGTGCTGCCCCCAGACGGATCCCCGGTGGGTTTGCGATGTTCTCGGCAGCGTCGCCCATCGCGGAATCATGGCACGCACCAGGGCTGCCATCGACCCAACACCGCATCCCAGCGGTGGCAGTCCCGCGGCCGGTCCACACCACGCGGCTGTGCTGCCGCCGCCAGGGCATCATCCCCAGTGCCATCCCGGGATCGGCAGATGACCCGAGCGTTGTCCGGACGACCGAGTGCGAGGAGCCTTAGCTCATGGACTTCCCGGAGATCTGGCCGCAGCTCAGCCCGTCCAGCCGCGCGTGGCTGATCGCGCACAACGGGGAGCCTCTCCCCGACGACATGGTCGGCGAGATCCTGCGCGTCGCTGGCGGTGAGCCGGACCCTCGATGGTGGACCGGCGCCTCAACGGAGGGGGAGACCCAGCTCACCGACGAGGCGGTCGACTGGATCGAGACGGCCGCCAACGACGAGGAAGGCCGAGCACAGCGCAGCGCCCCCATCCGGAGCATCGCTGGTCACGCCTACCCGGGGACGGAGACCGACGGTGACAGTGCGCCGTCGCCGGCCAGCTCCTTGAGCCGGCCGACCACCCGGTCGCGGACGGCCCACGGGTCGATCGTGTTGACGTAGATCTTCGTGCCGCCCTCGAACCCGGCCAGCGTCGAGATCCGCCACTTGATGACGGCCCGCAACGGCATGGGCAGGTCCAGGGTCGGGGGCCGGTGGTGCCACTCCTCGTTCGTCGGCACGTCGACCCCCGTCGCCGCGTGGCACGCGTGAAGCAGGTCGGAGAAGTCCCGCACCTGCTCGTCGCCGAGCTCCCACGGCAGGCTCCGAGGATCGCGCGAGTGGACCTCGAGCGACGGGTACTGGTGGCCCACCCCGGCGAAGGCGACCGCGCTGGGAGTCGACGCGACGACGAGACCCTGCTGGGCGGCATACGTCTCGCCCCATCGTGCGTAGAGGTCCGGCTCCGCGCGGACCCGGGCCGCCTCGCGCTCGGTCTGGACGCTCAGCTCGTCGATGGCGACGAGCTGCTTGTGGAGATGGTCGAACGAGGCGCCGGCCGGGGAGAGCCAGTTCTGGAAGATCGAGACGTAGCAGGCGAAGGGGTTGTCCGCGTAGAGCCGTCGCGCGGTCTCAATGGCGAAAGCCACATACTGCCAGTGCTCCTCGGGTGACAGCGTGCCCGAGCCGGCCAGCTCGGTGTCGGTCGTGGCGCCGTCGACGTAGTGGCGCCGCGCGACGACGACGTCGTGGTTGCTCGCGAAGAACTCTGCGCTGTCGCGGACGTCCTCCTCGAAGGTGCGTGCCGCGAGGGTGGCCCCAGGCACGCCACGCGCGCGCAGCTTGGTGCGGACCAGCGCGCTCACCTGGTCGCGCCCCAGCGGCGTCGAGAGGTATGCCGTCCGCCGGGCGTCCGCATCCGCCGTCGCGTGCCAGCCGTGGCTGAGGTGCCAGTAGTCGTAGGACAGGATCTCGAAGAGGTTCGGGATGAGCCGGAACTCCGGAACGCTCGAGTGCAGGTCCTCCGCGAGCAGGCCGCGGACCTCGCGCCAGCCCGCGCCGGCGCGGACGACGCGGGCGATCTCCGGCGGCGTCTCGAGCATCCGGCCCCAGCAGAAGGCGCAGTACCGGTCGTGGTCGGCCGGGTCGAGGGGGAGCGGGACGCGGGCCTGCCGGGCGAGCGGTCGGGCGCCACGATCGGGCAGCGTCCACACCTTCGTGCCGGTGAACGGGTTCACCTGCTTGACGGTCCCGTCGGGAAGGCGCTCGAGCGGCTCGGTCATCCCCTCCACCCTAGGTGGCGGACGTCACGCGGCGGTGGCGCACCGCCGTCGCTAGGGTCGAGGCAGCCACCGCCCCCGCAGCTGAGGAGCCGCCATGCACGCCGCCCGGATCACGAGTCTCGACGGACCGTCGGCTGTCGCCGTCGGGGACGTCCCGGAGCCGGTGCGCGGCGAGGGCGAGGTCCTCGTCGAGGTCCACGAGGCGGGGGTGTCGTTCCCGGACGTACTGCTGAGCAAGGGCCTCTACCAGATGAAGCCGGACCTGCCCTTCGTCCCCGGCGCCGAGTGTGCGGGCATTGTCCGGGAGGCGCCGGAGGGCAGCGAGTTCGCGACGGGTGACCGCGTCGCCGCTTTCCCGATCTTCGGCGCTTTCGCCGAGACCGTCTCCGTGCCGAGCGAGTTCGTCTTCCCGATCCCCGACTCGGTGTCCTTCCGGGCCGCCGCCGCGGTGCCGATGAACTACCTCACCGTCCACTTCGCGCTGACCCGCCGCGGGCGGCTCGAGGCCGGCGAGACGGTGCTCGTCCACGGGGCGGCGGGCGGCATCGGCACGGCCGCGATCCAGTACGCCAGGGCCCTCGGCGCGCGCGTCATCGCCGTCGCGTCGACCGACGACAAGTGCGCGGTGGCGCGGGCCGCCGGCGCCGACGAGGCGGTGCTCGCCGACGGCTTCCTGGGCCGCGTCAAGGAGCTGACCGGGGGGCGCGGCGTCGACGTCGTCGTCGACCCGGTCGGGGGCGACCGGTTCACCGACAGCCTCCGCAGCCTCGCCGTCGAGGGCCGGCTCCTCGTCATCGGCTTCACCGCCGGGGAGATCCCCACCGTCAAGGTCAACCGGCTCCTCCTCGGCAACACGAGCGTCGTGGGCGTCGCCTGGGGCGCGTTCTGGAACCGCGAGCCCGGCTACGTGCGGCGGCAGTGGGACGAACTGCTGCCGCTCCTCGCGGACGGCCGGCTCGACCCCCCGCTCGGCTCGGCCTACCCGCTCGCCGACGTGGCAGCGGCGCTGCGGGAGCTCGACGACCGCCGCGCGACCGGGAAGGTCACGCTGACCGTCCGCTGAGCTGAGCGGCATACCCCTTCTGGCCGTATGCCGCTCACTGGCCCTCGCGACGCACCTGTGGACGAGCGTGTGGTGCTGTCGGTGAGTCCGCCTACGCTCACTCCATGACCTGGAACGTCGGGCGCGCGGCGACCTGGGTGGCCGATCTGTCCGACGCCGAGATCAGCCAGCAGGTCGGCTCCCGCACGTTCGCGCGGGGGGAGGCGTATGCCGCGCAGCAGCGGATCCGCTCGCTCGCGACCCGTCCCGAGGGCACGATGATCCTCGGCACCATCGAGGGCAGCGGGGCGCAGACCTACCAGACGATCATCGACAGCAAGACTGTCGGGCGGCGCACCACGTGGTTCGGCCACTGCAGCTGCCCGGTCGGGTTCGACTGCAAGCACGCGGTGGCCCTGCTCATCACGGCGCGGGACGTGGCGCGCGGCATCGTCGTGGACGCCGGGCCGGTGGCGCCCGCCGACGGCCTGTCCGGGGCGCACTGGTCCGAGGTGTTCGGGCACCTGCGTCCGGCCGAGCCGCGGAGGCGCGAGCCGGTCGCCCGGCCCGAGCCGCAGGGCGACCTCATGCCGGCGGGCCTGTTCGTCGACCTCGCCTACCGTGGGCGCTCGCAGTGGCGCGACCTGCCCGAGGCCGCCTACGGCCTGCGGCCTAGCCGGTGGACCCGCACACGGCGCTGGCACCAGAGCCTGACCTGGCATGACGCCCTGCCGCGGTGGGCGGGCGGCACGCGCTACCTCCCCGAGCACGAGCGGATCATGGCCCGGCTGCACGAGGTGCTGCGCTCGGGCTCCGGCGGCGCCGGGTATGTCACGGCGGCCGCGCCGCTGCTGCTCGGGGCGAGTGCCGAGGTGTGGCCGCTGCTCGTCGAGGCGCGTGACGCCGGCATCGAGCTCCTCGCGGGTGAGGGGGTGACCGGGCCAGTGTCGCTCGTCGAGGAGCCGCTCCGGCCGGTCCTCGACGTGACCCGCGAGGACGAGACGGGCGACCTCGTCGTGCGGGTCAGCGTCGATGACCTGCCGGGGCTCGGTGAGGCCGACCGGATCTTCATCGGGGAGCCCGTGCACGGCGTCGTCCTCGACGGCGTCGACGGGCTCGTGCTGCGTCCGGTCGAGGCCTCGCTCGGCCTCGCGCCGGATGCGCTCGAGCAGGCCCTGCTCGGCATCCGGGTGCCCGCCGAGGAGCGGTCCCGGTTCCTCACGACCGCGATACCGGGGCTGCGCGACCGGGTGCGGGTCCGCTCCACCGTGCCGCTGCCCGTCGAGGCGGCCGAGGTGGCGCCGGCGGCCGTGACCGTCCACGTGCAGGTGCGCGCCGACGTGCCGGGCGAGGTGCGGATCGAGCTCGGCATGGCCTACGACGGCCGGCGTCGCGCCTTCGCCACGGCCCGGTTCTCCGGGGCCGGCGAGCGCGACCGCGAGGCGGAGCAGGCGGCCCTCGCGGCGGCCAGCTCGGTGCACGCGGTCCCGGGTGCCGTGCGATGGGGCGATGACGGCGTGCCCCTCCTCCGGCCCTCCGTCGAGCTGCGGGGCCTGGCGGCCGCGACCTTCGGGGACGAGCTGCTGCCCGGCCTCGAGGCGGACGAGCACGTGACGCTCGTCGTCGAGGGTGAGCTCGCGGCCTACGACGAGGCGGTCGAGCCGCCCGTCATCCACCTGTCCACCGAGGACACCGGTGACCGCGACTGGTTCGACCTGCAGGTCTCGATCGAGGTCGCCGGCGAGTCGGTGCCCGTGCGCGACATCTTCGCGGGCATCGCCGAGGGCCACGAGATCATGCTGCTCGAGTCGGGCACCTGGTTCCGCCTCGACCAGCCCGAGCTGCTTGGGCTGCGCGACCTCATCGCCGAGGCGCAGGAGATGTCCGACCCGGGCAGCGACGAGCTGCGGCTCAGCCGGCACCACGCTGACTACTGGGAGGAGCTCGTCCAGCTCGGCGTCGTCGACGAGCAGAGCGCCCGCTGGACGGCGAGCGTCGACGCCCTGCGGGCCATCGCCGACTCCGAGCCGCCGGCCCTGCCCGTCGGGCTCAAGGCGACGCTGCGCCCCTACCAGCTCGAGGGCTACCACTGGCTCACGACCCTCTGGGACGCCGGGCTCGGCGGCATCCTCGCCGACGACATGGGCCTCGGCAAGACGATGCAGGTCATCGCCGCGCTCACCCGGGCGCACGAGCGCGGTGAGGTCGCGGCGGGGGAGCACGGACCGGTCCTCGTCGTCGCCCCGACGAGCGTCGTCGGGACGTGGCTCGGCGAGTTCGAGACCTTCGCGCCGGACGTCCCCGTCGTGGCGCTGACCCAGACGAGCGGCAAGCGCGGCACGGCGCTCGCCGACGCGATCGCCGGCGCGGCCGTCGTCGTCACCTCCTACGCCATCCTCCGGCTCGATGCCGAGGCGTTCGAGGAGGTCACGTGGCGCGGGGTCGTGCTCGACGAGGCGCAGTTCGTCAAGAACCGGCAGGCCAAGACCCACGTCGCGGCCCGTCGCCTCGGTGCTCCGTTCACGCTGGCCGTCACCGGCACCCCGCTCGAGAACTCCCTCATGGACCTCTGGTCGCTGCTGTCCCTGACCGCGCCCGGTCTCTACCCGCGGCCCGACGTGTTCACCAAGCTCTACCGTCGCCCGATCGAGTCGGGCGAGCGTCCCGAGCTGCTCGACCGGCTCCGGCGCCGCATCCGCCCGCTCATGCTGCGCCGCACCAAGGAGCAGGTCGCTCTCGACCTGCCGCCCAAGCAGGTGCAGGTCGTGCCGGTCGAGCTCGCTCCGGTCCACCGGCACGTCTACGACCGGCACCTCGCCCGGGAGCGGCAGCGCGTCCTCGGGCTGCTCGCCGACCCCGAGGCCAACCGCGTCGCCATCCTCGCCGCGCTGACCCGGCTGCGGCAGCTCGCCCTCGACCCCGCGCTCGTCGAGCCGGAGCACGACGGGCGCGCGATGGCGGCCAAGCTCGAGCTGCTCGTCGAGCGGCTGCGTGAGCTCGACCAGGAGGGCCACCGGGCGCTCGTCTTCTCGCAGTTCACCGGCTTCCTGCGTCGGGCCGAGGCGGCGCTCGCGGCGGCCGGGCTGCGCACCTGCTATCTCGACGGCACGACGCCGAACCGCCAGCAGGTGATCCGCGGCTTCCGCGACGGCCGGTCGGCGGCCTTCCTCATCAGCCTCAAGGCGGGCGGGTTCGGGCTGACCCTGACCGAGGCCGACTACGTCTTCGTCCTCGACCCCTGGTGGAACCCGGCCGCCGAGGCGCAGGCGATCGACCGTGCCCACCGGATCGGCCAGAGCAGGCCGGTCACCGTCTATCGCCTCGTCTCCGCCGACACCATCGAGGAGAAGGTCGTCGCACTCCAGGAGCGCAAGCGCGACCTGTTCCAGCGGGTCGTCGACGAGGGGGGCGCGCTCGCCGGCGCGATCAGTCCCGACGACATCAAGGCGCTGCTCGACCTGGGCTGACGGGCCGCCGCCGCGGCCCGCGCGACCGCCCTCCGCCGGGAGCGGTGGATGGAGGGCGCCGTGCTGGGTAGGGCTCCTGTCGGGTCCCGACATGCACGGCATAGAGTGGTCGGAACCGACTTGTCTGCACGAAAGGAACGACACGTGGTCTACACCCTGCCCGATCTTCCCTACGACTACGCAGCCCTCGAGCCGCACATCAGCGCGCGGATCATGGAGCTGCACCACGACAAGCACCACAAGGCCTACGTCGACGGCGCGAACGCTGCCGTCGCCAAGCTCGAGGAGCTGCGCGAGTCCGGAGACTTCGCCGCCCTCAACGGCGTCGAGAAGAACCTCGCCTTCCACCTCGGCGGGCACATCAACCACTCCGTCTTCTGGCAGAACATGAGCCCGGACGGCGGCGGCCAGCCCGAGGGTGAGGTCAAGGCCGCGATCGACGAGTTCTTCGGCGGCTTCGAGAAGTTCCAGTCGCAGTTCAACGCCAACGCCAACGCGATCCAGGGCTCCGGCTGGTCCATCCTCGCCTGGGACACCCTCGGCCAGCGGCTCAACATCCTGCAGCTGTTCGACCAGCAGGGGAACGTGCCCGTCGGGCAGGTCCCGGTCCTTCAGCTCGACATGTGGGAGCACGCCTTCTACCTGCAGTACGAGAACGTCAAGGCCGACTACGTCAAGGCCTGGTGGAACGTCGTCAACTGGCAGGACGTCGCCGCTCGCCTCGAGCGCGCACGCAGCACGGCCGGGCTCATCGTCCCGGCCTGAGCCACGTCGAACACCGCCGGAGGGCGCGCATCCGATCGTCGGATGGGCGCCCTCCGTTGCAGGTGGGCCGGGATGACCGGTGACCGTCAGCGGGCGGCAACAGGCTCGACTCGAGTGGCTCGTGCCGTGTGCCGACTGGAGTCCACGGCCTCCCAGCGGAAGCGGAGCGCGACGACGACTGCACCGACGGCCGTCCAGGCAAGGAGCGCCCCCAGGTGTCCCCAGGCCAGCCCTGACCCGACGAGATCGGGAGCCACCGCCTGCGTCAGTGCGCTGGACGCGTGCCTGAGCGGGAAGATCCAGGAGAGCAGGTCCAGGGCGGACGGCAGCGTCGCACCGACGACGAAGATGTCCGAGATGAAGGCGAGCGGGAGCAACGTCCCGAGCGTGACCCCGATGACCGCCTGGGCCGACCTGACGAAGGTCGTGACCGCGATGCCGAGCACCGCGAAGCACACCGTTGCCACGACGAGCGTGACGACCGCGGCCGCCAGACCACGAGGCAGCGCAGGACGATAGAGCGCCGCAGCCACGGCGACGACCATCAGGGCGGTGATGAGGACGATGACCAGGGCGCCGACGATCCGACCGACGATGAGGGCCGACTCGGGCAGCGGTGTCGCACGCACCCGCTTGAGCACGCCCCGCTCCCGGTCCTCAGCCAGCGTTTGCGGCATGTTGCCGTATGCCGTCACGGCGGCACCGTAGACCGCCATCGTGGCGGCGTAGAACGTGCCGAGTGGCTGGCCGTTGGCGAGCAGCTGGTCGCCGCCCCCGTTGACGGACGGGATGACCGCGACGAGGACGACGGGGAAGGCGATGGCGAAGAAGACGGCTGACCAGTCGCGCCAGAGCGACGTCTGCGTGTGGCGGACCTCGCTCAGCACGAGCGCCAGCCACGCGGGCGCCCCCGTCCGCCGCGGAACCGCGTCACCGGCGGTGGCGTGTGCCCTCGTCGAGGACTGGCGCGCTGCGGCACCTTCGCGCTGGCGGCGAACCAGCACGACCGAGGCGACCGCGCCGACCACACCCCACGCCACGATGACCGCAAGATGGTCGAGCTGGAACCCGCTGCCCGTGAGATAGGGATTGAGGGCGTCACGGAGCAGGCTCGCAATGTGCTTGAGCGGGAAGAGCCAGCCGAAGCCCGCCAGCCAACCCGGCATCGCGCCGCCGACCATGAACACGTCGGAGATGAAGGAGAGTGGGACGACGACGCCGTTGGTGACGGCCACCGTGGTCTGGACGTTCGGCAGCAGCATGGCGAGGGCGAGCCCGAGGGCGCTGAAGGCCAGCGAGCTGACGACCAGGGTCACCAGGACCGCGGCAATCGACCGGCTCGGAATGACGAGGCCGTAAAAGGCAACGCCAGACCCGAGGATGAGCACGGTCGAGACGAGCCCGAGCACCAGGGACGCCCCGAGACGCCCTCCGACGAGCACCCAGCCGGGGACCGGGGAGCCGGCCTGCCGCTTGAGGACGCCGGTTGACCGGGCCTCCGCGAAGGCGATCGCGAGGAACGAGAACGTCGCCATGGCGATCCCGAACGTCGCACTCCCAGGGGCGAAGAACTGAACGAGGCGCAGCCCCTGCGCCTCGTCGAGGACCTCGTTGCCGACGAGGGCCGAGAGGAGCACGAAGAACCCGACCGGGAGCCCCAGGCAGAGCACCAGGGTGATCGGTGTCCGGGAGATCGCGACGAGCTCATGACGAATCTGTCGCAGCAGCACGGTCATCGCACGACCTCCGGCTTCCGGCTCGTCCCCGTCGCTGCCGCGGTGCTGGCTTCGTCGGCAGCCGCATCGGTGTGGTCGACGTGGTCCGCTTCGCCGACCAGGTCGAGATACACGTCCTCCAGGCTCGGCCGGGCCAGAGTGAGGCCATCGAGCTCGTACCCGTTCTCGACGGCCCAGGTCGCGAGCACGGCGACGTCCGCCGTCGGCGTGGCGCTGCGCACCTCGACGACGCTCCCCGCCAGCCGCCGCTCACGACCGATCGCCGGCAGGGCGTCCTCAGCCAGCCCTTCGGGGATACGGAACGAGATGACGGTCGCCACCCCCGCCACGGCACCCAGCTCGTCCGGCGTGCCCTGCGCGAGGACTCGTCCGTGGTCGATGATGACGACCCGGTCGGCCAGGTGCTCGGCCTCGTCGAGGTAGTGCGTGGTCAGCAGGATCGTCGCCCCGAGGTCACGCAGCGAGCCGACGAGCTCCCACGCGCGGCGCCGAGCCGAAGGGTCGAAGCCGGTCGTCGGCTCGTCGAGGAAGAGCAGCTCGGGGTCGCCGATGATGCCCAGGGCCAGGTCGAGCCGGCGCCGCTGGCCGCCGGACAGGGTGCTGACACGGGCATCGGCCTTCTCCTCGAGCCCCGTCAGCGCGATCACCTCGGCGACCGGCCGCGGGTGCGGATACCAGCCTGCTTGGAGGCGGAGCAGCTCGCGTGGGGTGAAGTTCTCCTCGAAACCGGCCTCCTGGAGGACCACGCCGATGCGCGCCCGGAACTCTCCGCCACCCGTCTCCGGATCGTGGCCGAGCACCGAGACCGTGCCGGCATCCCGGCGCCGGTACCCCTCCAGGATCTCCACGGTCGTCGTCTTGCCCGCCCCGTTGGGGCCGAGCAGCGCAACGACCTCGCCCCTCTCGATGACGAGGTCGAGACCGTCGACCGCAGCCACCCCTCCGTAGACCTTCCGTAGTCCCGTGACCTCGATCGCTGCCATGTCGCTCGCCCCTGTCGGGTGGTGGGCCGCCGCCGGACGCGACAGCGCCTCACGTCAAGTCAACGGAAGCCCCTGCGGCAGGGGCGGGACCTTTGGCCCGGCAGCAGGAGTGAGGCTCGTCTCCTTGCGCGGGAGGGGCACCGGGACGATCAGTGCGCACCGATCGGTCGCGGACGCGTCAGCCGGTCGAGAACGGCGAGGAGCAGCGCCTCGCGCAGCTCGGCCGGCAGTGCGTCGAGGAGGGCGTTGAGCGGCGCCATCCGCTCCGGCAGGGCGAGGCTCCCGCCCGAGCCGGTCATCCCCGCGACGGCGAGCAGCCCTGCGACGGTGGCGTCGTCGAGGTGGGCCGGGTCGACGGAGCTCGCGGCGGCGACGAGATCCTCCGACGGTGCGACCGGGCCGGACAGGGCCGCCGCGTCGGTCGCGGCCTGCAGGTCGGCGACGAGGGCCGGCACGGAGGGCGCTGTCGCGGCGCTGATGCTGAGGTGCAAGGTGGCCGGGAGGTCGCCATACGCGAGCTGGGGCTGGGCATACCACCCACGCGCCAGCAGCTCGTCGGCGATGGTGAACACGTCGCACGTCTCGTCCGTCGTGATCGCGAGCAGCGTCGCGTCGGGTCGAGCCGCGAGCGCCAGTGCCGGTATGTCGCTGACCGCGGCCGCGACCGCGATGGTGGCCTGCCGCGCCCGGCGGGCGAGTGCCCGGTAGCCGTCCATCCCGATGTGCCGCACGACCGCCCAGGCCGCCGCGAGCGGCCCTCCCGACTTCGTCGACTGCATCGTCGTGTTGAGCATCGTGTAGCCGGGCCACCCGGCCGACGCGAAGAAATGGCTGCGCCGCAGGTCGGCGGAACGGTGCAGCAGCAGCGAGATGCCCTTCGGGGTGTAGCCGTACTTGTGCAGGTCGACCGAGATGCTCGTGACACCGTCGACTGCGAAGGTCCACGGCTCCTGGTCCGGCTCGTCCTCCCGCAGGAAGGGCAGCACCCACCCGCCGATGCACGCGTCGACATGGCAGCGGACTCCGGCGTCCCGGGCGGCGGCCGCAATGGCCGTGACCGGGTCGATGACGCCGTGGGCATAGGAGGGTGCCGAGGCGACGACGAGCACCGTCGAGTCGTCGATCGCGGCGGCCATCGCGACGGGATCGGCACGCTTCGTCTCCGGGTCGACGTCGACGAGGACCGGCTCGACGCGGAAGTAGTGAGCGGCCTTGTGGAACGCAGCGTGGGCCGTCGTCGGCAGGACCATCCGGGGAGCGGCGACGTCCGGCCGGGCGTCGCGGGCCGCGAGGACGGCCAGGAGCACCGACTCCGTGCCGCCCGACGTCGCCACCCCGGCGAAGCCGCTCGGGGCATCGAGGAGCCGGCCCGCGGTCGCGACGAGCTCCTGCTCCATCGTCAGCAGCGACGGGAACGCGGTCGGGTCGAGGCCGTTCGTGGAGCCACAGAGGGCGAGGACCTCCCGGCCGAGCGCGTCCGCCTCCGCCAGCCCGGAGTCGTAGACGTAGGCGAGCGTGCGGCCACCGTGCGTCGGCACGTCGTGGGCCCGCATGGCGGTCAGCCTGGTGAGGATCTCATCGGCGCTCGTCGAGCTCATCGGAGCGGCACCTCTCTGGTGAGGGAGTAGCGGACCAGCGACACGAGCGAGAGCCCGACGAGGGCCGCTGGGACGACGGAGAACCCGACCACGATCGCGGTCAGCGCCGAGTCTCCTTGCACGACAACCGAGCCGGCGCGGGAGGACACATAGCCCCCGAGAGCGAGCACAGCGGCATACAGGGCGGGCCCGAGAGCCAGCCCGAGCGTCTCCCCGGCCGTCCAGATGCCGGTGTAGAGACCGACGCGCGTCTGCGCGTCGGCGCTGCGGCTGGCGACGTCCGGCAGCATCGCGAGCGGGAACAGCTGTGCGCCGGCGTAGCCCACCCCGACGACCGCGACGGCGGCATAGACCACCCCGACCGGCACGCTACGGGCGACGACGACCGAGAGCGCGCCGACCCCGAGCAGGACCGAGGCGAGCAGGTAGCCACGTCGCTTGTCGCGGCGCACGCCGTAGCGCTGCCAGAGCGGCGTGACGACGAGGGCGGGGGCGACGAAGCACACGAAGAGGATCGTCGCGGACAGCTTCGTGCCGATGACCCACGTCGAGAGGTAGTCGACGCCGGCGAGCATCGCGCCCGTCGCGAGCGCCTGCAGGACGAAGGTGGTCAGGAGCAGCCGGAACGGCCGGTCGGTGGCGATGATGCGCACCTGGCTGGCGAAGGCGACCGCCGAGCGGTGCGGCCGGCGGATCGGGGCGTCCCTCGTCCCGTGCCAGGCCGCCCAGGCGCCGAAGGCGATGAGGGCCGCGACGAAGAAGCCGACGGCGCGGTAGCCCCACTCGCGGCCCAGCGCGTCCCGGATCGCGGGGGACGCCCCGCCGCTCACGAGGATGGCGAGCGCGAGCACCGCGACCCGCCATGTCATGAGCCGGGTCCGCTCGTCGTAGTCGTCGGTGAGCTCGGCCGGGAGTGCGACATACGGCACCTGGAAGAACGCGTACGCCGTGGCGCACCCGAGGTAGGCCACGGCGACCCAGGCCGCGCCGAGCCACATCGGTGCGACGGGGCCGAGGAAGAGCAGCGCGAAGGCGGCAGCGAGGAGCAGGCCGGCGCGGATCAGGAACGGGCGGCGGCTGCCGTCCCGGTGCTCGCTGCGGTCCGAGATGCGGCCGGCGACCGGGTTGAGCAGCACGTCCCACGCCTTGGGGGCGAAGACGATGACGCCGGCGAGCCCGGCCGCGACGCCGAGGTGGTCGGTGAGATAGGGCAGCAGGAGCAGGCCGGGGACGGTCCCGAAGGCACCCGTCGCCACCGATCCCAGGCCGTAGCCGCGGCGCACCGAGGCGGGCAGCGGCGTCGGCACCTCACCCATGACCGCACAGTAGTGGGCCACCCGTCGCGCGGTGGCGAAGACGGCGGGGCGCCGCGCCGGGGCGGTGGTTGATAGGCGGGCGGGTTGGCGTCACAGTCAGGACGTGGGGCGCATGCATGAGCACGAGGTGGCCGTCGACGAACGCACGGCTCGCGCCCTGGTGCGAAGCCAGTTCCCCGATCTCGCAGACCTCCCGATCGAGCGCTTCCCCTCGGGCGGCACGGAGAACGCGGTGTTCCGCCTCGGCGACGACCTCGCGCTCCGGCTGCCGCTCCACGAGGACGCGGTGAGCGGCCTCGTCAAGGAGATCCGGTGGCTGCCGAAGCTGCGGCCCCTGATCCACCTCGAGGTGCCCGAGGTGCGCGCGACCGGCGTCGCGACCGAGGACTACCCCTTCCCGTGGGCCGTCGTCCGGTGGCTCGACGGGGCGGACGCGATGTCCGCGACCATCACGTCGCTCGACGAGGCGGCCGACACCCTCGCCCGGTTCTGCACCGACCTCTGGTCCGTCGACCCGGCCGACGTGCCGTCGCCCGAGTCCGAGGGGTTCCACCGCGGGCAGCACCTGTCCTATCGCGACGAGTCGTTCCGCGCGGCGATCCGGCAGTGCACGGACCTGCTCGAGCCAGAGGAGGTGCGGGCTCTCGGCCGCATCTGGGAGGAGGCACTGGCGGCACCTCGTTGGTCCGGGCCGCCGCGCTGGGTGCACACCGACCTCATCCCGCCCAACCTGCTCGTCCGCGACGGCCGGGTCGTCGGCGTGCTCGACTTCGGGGGCGCCGCGACGGGTGACCCGGCGTGGGACCTCACACCGGCCTGGTTCGTGCTCGACTCGGCCGCGCGGGCCCGCTACCGGCGGCTCCTCGAGGACCGCGTCGACGAGGGGGCGTGGGCCCGGGCGAGGGGCGCCGTCGTCTCGCAGTCGGTCATCGCCCTGCCCTACTACCAGCGGACGAACCCGACGATGGTCAGCGTGGCGCGGCGGGGGATCGAGGCGCTCCTCAGCGCCACCGAGTGAACCGGGCGCTCATCAACGCCACCGAGTGAGGATCTCCTCCCGGTCGAACGCGGCCCGGGCCAGGACGAACAGCACCACGTCGATGGCCGCGAGCACCCCGGCCAAGGTCAGCATCCCGGCCGGGTCGAGCGAGATGACCTGGATCTCGGACATGACATAGACCGCGGCGAAGGGCAGCGCCAGCAGCCCGGCCGCCTGCTGCGCCGACCTCGTGTCGGTCGCGCGGACCGACACGAGGACACTGACCAGCACGCTGAGCAGCGCCGACAGGGGGATGGCCAGGCCCAGGATCAACCAGGCGGTCGCGTCGGGCAGGTGCGTCGTGCCGCCCGAGCGGCTGACCTCTCGGTCGGTGATGACGATGAACAGGCCGGCACCGAACCACGTCGCGACGACGGGCGGGACGAACGCGGCGAGCGCCTTGCCGAGGAGGACGTCGAGGTCCGTGACGGGGGTCGCCAGCAGCGGCTCGAGGCTGCGCTCGACCTTCTCGCCGACGAACGAGTAGGCGGCGATCGCGGTGGGCAGTGACGAAGACCCGATGACGAAGAAGAAGAGGAACGAGACCAGCAGCCGGGAGAGGATCTCCGGCGGAATCGTCGTGCCGCTGCGCGTGCCGGCATAGCGCACGACGAGCGAGAGCCCGACCGCCGCGATGACCGGGAAGAGCACGAGCGAGAGGCGCACGCCGCGACGACGCAGGGCGGTCCGCGCGTCCTTGCGGGCGATGGTGAGGATGTCGGTGCCGTTCACGACCGCTCCTCGACGATCTGCAGGTAGACGTCCTCGAGGCTCTCGCCCTGGGACACCGTGGTCACCCGCCCGCCCGCCAGGACGACCGCCGTGACGAGGTCGGCGACCGCCGTCCCGACGGGGAGGGTGGCCGTGATCGACCGGTCCCCGCTGACGAGGGCGGCGCCGTGGGGCAGGTGCCCGCGTCCGTTGCCGGTGGCCCCGCTGCAGAGCCTCTGCGCCGCCTCGAGCACCGGATCGGTGACCTGCTCGAGCCCGATCGTGACCCGTCCCCCGGTCATCGAGGCCCGCAGGTCCGTGGGGGCGCCGACGCGCAGCAGTCGGGTGCGCAGGATGCCGACCCGGTCGCAGATCCGCTCGGCCTCCTCGAGGCGGTGCGTGTTGATGACGACGGTGTGGCCGCGGGTGCGCAGGTCGACGAGGAACTCGCGCACCGTGCGGGCCACCTCGGGGTCCAGATTCGCCGTCGGCTCGTCGAGCAGGACGACGGGTGGGTCGTGCACGAGCGCCCGGGCGAGGGCGAGCCGCTGCTTGAGCCCCTTGGACAGGCTGGCCGCTGGTGTGTCCCGGCGGTCCCAGAGATCGAGGCGGTTCAGCAGCTCGTCGATCCGCTCCGCCCGCACCCCCGGGCGCAGGTGCTGCAGCCGGCCGAAGAAGTCGAGTGTCTGGGCGGCGGACAGGTCGCCGTAGAGACCCACCTCCTCCGGCAGCACGCCGACGAGGCCGCGCAGGCGCGGTCCGGCCGACCGGTCCGTCACGTCGACACCGCAGACGGTGGCGCGGCCGCTCGTGACGCCGATCAGCCCGGCGAGCATCCGGATCGTCGTCGTCTTGCCGGCCCCGTTCGGGCCGAGCAGACCGAAGACCTCGCCATCACCGATCTCCACCGTGAGCCCGTCGACCGCGACGGTCTCCCCGAAGCGCCGCGTGAGGCCCTCCACCGAGATCACGCCTCCAGCATGCTCCGCCTCGGCTGTGGATTGGCTAGGTACAGTCCGAGCACCTGCCGAGCAGGGCGGCGTGCGAGGTGTCCAGGGTGAAGCCGAGGTCGTCGAGCAGACGGGCGGCGACGCCCTCGAGAGCCTCCGGCGGCACGTCGAGCACCCGGCCGCACTCGACGCACTGCACGTGGGCGTGCCCCGAGTGGACGTGTCCGTATGCCGCTGTCCCGACCTCCGCCTCGCTCGTCCCCGCCCGCTCCGGCTCGGTCGCGGTCAGATGGTAGACCGTCGCGGTGCCCCCGAGGTGCACGTGCGACAGGACACCGGCGTCCGTCAGCGAGGTGAGGGTCCGGTAGACCGTCGCCCGGTGCACCGTCGGCTCGAGGGCGGCCACGCGGGCGCCGATCTGCTCGGCCGTGAGGTGCTCCTCGGCGCCGTCGGCCGCGTCGACGACCTGCAGGACCGCGCGCCGAGCGGGCGTCACGCGCTCGCCGCGCGTGCGCAGCAGGGCGAGCGCCGCGGTGAGCCTGGGACTGGCAGGGGCAGGGTCCACGGGTCGATGCTGCCACGGCCGGGCGCCGAGACGTCAGCCGCCGAAGTCCTGCGTCCAGTAGTGCCCGTAGGAGCCGCCCGTCGCGTGGCCGACGCCGATGAACCGGTAGCCGCAGTTGAGGATGTTGGCGCGGTGACCAGAGCTCTTCATCCACGCCGACATGACCGAGTCGGCGGTGGTCTGGCCGGCGGCGATGTTCTCGCCCATCAGGCTGCCCGTGAAGCCGGCCGCCCGCATGCGCTGCATGGCTGTGCGCCCGTCGAGGCTGGTGTGCGAGAAGTAGTTGTTGCGCGCCATGTCGGCGCTGTGCGCCTGGGCTGCCCCGGTCAGGGCGCTGTTGACGCTCACCGGACGGCAGCCCGCCTTTGCGCGGGCGGCGTTGACGAGCTGGACGACCCGTGCCGTGGACGACGTGCTCCCGGCGGGGGCCGGCGGGGGCGGACTCGTCGGTGACGGCTGCACGGTTGGTTTGGGCGACGGTTTCGGCGTCGACTTCGCAGTG
Source organism: Intrasporangium chromatireducens Q5-1 (assembly GCF_000576575.1). Lineage (GTDB taxonomy): Bacteria > Actinomycetota > Actinomycetes > Actinomycetales > Dermatophilaceae > Intrasporangium_A > Intrasporangium_A chromatireducens. The sequence goes on along the minus strand of NZ_AWQS01000012.1, from coordinate 2,284 downwards.
GGCTTCGTGGTGGGCTTCGAGGTCGGCTTGGGCGCCGGTGTCGGCGTCGCACTCGGGGTCTGCTTGGCCGTGCGGGTCGGGGCGGGCCGGTCGGCCCGCAGCGTCGGCGCGGTGGCGCGCGCTGCGGGGCGCGGCTTCGAGGTCGTCGGTGCCGGCCGTGGCTTCGGGGCGGTTGTCGGTCGGCTGGCGCTCGGAGGGGCCGAAGATGCCCCGGCCACCGTGGCCGGCGGGGCCGTGCTGCTCGACGCGGGTGCCGCTGCCGGAGCCGCGGCAGTGAGCGCGGCCGCGGGGGTGGCTGGGTCGAGCGCTCCGCAGGCCGCCGTGAGCCCGACCGCCGCGGTGGCGAGAAGAGGCAGCACCGCCGTGCGGCGGCGGCCGGAACCGTGCGGCGTCGTGGACGTCCGTCCGGGCATGGGGTCCTCCCCTCGTCGGTCGGCGCCAGAGTAGCGACGAAATGCCGGTTTGTACCCGTGATGCGAAGAACGTCCGGGAGGGGGCGTCGCCGCTCACCCGGCTGAGCGGCATACGGCAGACTGGCCCGCGTGCGTGCACTCACCAAGCTGACGTCGGGACCGGGGCTCGAGCTCGTCGAACGCCCCGAGCCCACCTGCGGGCCGACCGACGTCAAGATCCGCGTCCTTCGCGCCGGCCTCTGCGGCACCGACCTGCACCTGCAGGAATGGGACGCGTGGGCTGCCTCGACGGTCCGCGCGCCGCTCGTCATCGGCCACGAGTTCTATGGGGAGGTCGTGGAGATCGGCGCCGACGTGACGAGCGTCGCCGTCGGCGACCGCGCCTCCGGCGAGGGCCACATCGTGTGCGGGACGTGCCGCAACTGCCGCGCCGGACGACGCCACCTCTGCATCCGGACGCAGGGCATCGGGGTCAACCGGGACGGGGCGTTCGCCGACTACGTCGTGATCCCGGCGAGCAACGTCTGGGTGCAACCGCCCCAGCTCGACCCCGACCTCGGCGCCGTGTTCGACCCGCTCGGCAACGCGACCCACACCGCCCTGCAGTGGCCGATGGTCGGCGAGGACGTCGTCATCACCGGCGCCGGGCCGATCGGCGTCATGGCGGCCGCCATCGCCCGGCACGCCGGGGCGCGCTATGTCGTCGTGTCCGACGCGAGCGACTACCGGCTCGACCTCGCGCGCCACGCCGGCGCCGACCTGACCATCAACGTGACGCGTGAGTCCCTCGCCGACGCCCAGCGCCAGCTCGGCATGAAGGAGGGCTTCGACATCGGGCTCGAGATGTCCGGCGCCGCGCCGGCCGTCACCGACCTCATCGCGAACATGAACCACGGTGGCCGCATCGCGCTGCTCGGGCTGCCCCACCAGGCCTACGAGTTGGACTGGGGCAAGGTCATCACCCACATGATCACGCTCAAGGGCATCTACGGCCGGGAGATGTACGACACGTGGTACGCGATGTCGCAGATGATCGCGACGTCCGAGGTGTTCCGCGACGCCGTCGCCCAGGTGATCACCCACCGCTTCCCGGCGGAGGAGTGGGAGAAGGCGTTCGCGACGGCCCGGTCCGGACAGTGCGGCAAGGTGCTCCTTGACTGGAGCTGAAGGGAATTCGCGTATGCCGCTCACCCCCGACCCGCAGGCACGACCCCGCCCGCTCGTCCTGCTCCACGGCATCGGCCAGTCGCCCATCGCGTGGCAGGAGTTCGTCAGCGCCTTCGGCGTCGGCCGGGCGATGCACGCGCCGTGGATGCGGGGGCTGAAGCCGAGCGACGCGGTCGGGTTCGACCTCGACGCCGCGGCACTCGACGTCGCGAACCAGCTTGAGCTGCAAGGGATGAGGCAGGTGGACCTGCTCGGAGTCTCGGTCGGCGGCAACGTCGCCCTGCGGCTCGCCGTCGAGCGTCCCGAGCTCGTGGGCCGGCTGGTCCTCGCCGGGGCGCTCGTGCGGCCGACGAAGGCGCAGCTACGGATGCAGAAGCTTGCCCTCCGGATCGTCCCGGAGCGCAAGCTCGTCGATGCCGGTGTCTCCCGGCCGCGGATGCTCGCGGTCTTCGACGCCCTGCGGACCCTCGACGAGACGAGCCGCCTGGCGCAGGTCCAGGCGCCCGCCCTCGTCGTGGCCGGTTCCGGGGACCGGCTCGGGCGGGCGTCCGCCGAGGTCCTGGCACGGGGGCTGCCGAACGCCCGGTTCGAGACGATCGCGGGCGGCGGCTCGATGCTCAACGACTCGTCGCCCCAGGAGCTGGCCGCCCTAGCCCACACCTTCCTCGACGCCCCCCTCCCCGTCGAGTGAGCGCGAACTCCGG
>NZ_AWQS01000011.1 GCF_000576575.1 Intrasporangium chromatireducens Q5-1 | reverse complement strand
GGACAACGACGGCGAGCTCGGCGGCATACCAAATGTCCGGCTGCCGGAAGCCGGCCGGGACCCCATCGAGCGGGCCGTTCGTGAGCGAACTGGACGGTATACCGACCCGCTCGCCCTCGAACGGTCCGTTCGCGGGGGGAAGGGGAGGCTGCTGGACGGACTACGGGGTCGGGTCGGGCAGGGCGGCTCCGCGGATGTCGCTGTTGCCGAACGTGGCGGGGCAGCTCGCGATGACAGCCGGCGGCTTGCTTGGCGTGCTCGTGTAGAGCGAGGCCCGATAGTCGTTGATGGCCGTGCACGGCTCGGCGTTGCTCGTGTCGTTCCAGACCCCAACCATGCCCGTCCGAGTCGCCGCGGCGTAGACGTAGTCACCGAGGAACTCGGCGGTCAGGCCGTTCTGTGACGAGCCACGCGGGTCGCCCACGTCGCCCCGGTGGAGCTCCGTGAAGGTGCCGAGCGTCCCGCCAGTGACATCAGCGTGCAGGACTTCGCCGACGAGGCCCCGGGGGGCGGTCGTGTTGTCGCGGTAGGGCGTCGTGTACGCGTTGACCACGACATAGAGGTCCGTGCCGTTGGGCGAGATGGCCGGTGCCGAGTAGATCGGCCGGTCCCCCGTGGTCAGGCCGACGACGGCCGGAGTCGACCAGGACGCGCCGCCGTCGCGTGACGTCGAGACCATCAGGTGCTCGTTGTTGAGGCCGGCGCTGCCGTCGACCCACGTCATGACGAGCTGGTCGGTGGCGTCGGTGCCGGTCGGTGCACCATTGGCGATGTCCACGCTGGGCGCATCGGCGAGATCAACGCGCGCCCCCGCGATGCCGTCCATGACCGGCCGGCCGAGCTGCGGGTCGAGGACACCGGGCGCCACGACGGGGGAGATCAGTGTCGGGCCCCTGAAGTGGGCGCCGCCGTCGGTCGAGCGGTACATCATTTCGTAACTGACGCCACGCCGGACCCCGATGCCGAAGACGTAGACGTTGCCCTTGCTGTCGGTGCGGATCGTGCACCCGTCGGCCTGCTGGTTCACACCGTTGTCGCTGGCGGGCCCGACCTGCCGGGTCGTCCACGTCACGCCACCGTCAGTCGAGCGCGAGACCATGAGCGGCGTCGGGAACGCGTTGCCGTGGCTGTTGCTGCGGAACGACGCCCAGCACACATAGGTGTTGCCGAAGTACGGGCTGTTCGACGCGTTGTCGGCCCAGACCTGCTCCTTGTCCGAGAACGTCGTGGACGACTGCTTCGAGATGATCGCTGGTGCCGACCATGCCGAGTTGTCGCCTGCCGCAGCGGCCTGCGGGTTGTCCGTGTGCGACACGGCGATCGCCTCGAAGCCCTTGAAGGCCTGTCCCTGCTTCGTGGCCGTCGGGAAGTTCGACGTCAGGTTTGCGTAGTACAGCCGCGAGCCGTTGCTCCACGAGAAGTGACCGTTGGCACCCGGCTGCGGCCCAAAGGCCAGCGCCGGGTCCCCGTCGGAGACGAGGCCGTGCTCGTAGTAGTTGGGCAGCGTGCCGATCGGACCGACATGTGGCGAACAGGCGTCCGGGCCGAGGCAGTCGCGACCGGTCCAGCCGCTGTAGGTCGGCTGGCTCCATCCGGCGCCGCCGTCGAACGAGAAGTAGATGCCCGAGACCCCGACTCCTGCCGTGAACGGACAGGTCGTCGGGTCACCGGCGGCACACGACTCGTCGTCGATCTCGTCGTTGGACCCGGCGGCGACGACGCTTGGCGCGTGCGCGTCGATGGCCACGGCCGGCTCGTTCTGTTTGTTCTGCGAGAAAGGCGTCGATGGGCTCCCGGTCGACACGAGGACGTCCGGTGGTGCGGCGACGGCCGCGGCGGCCCCGGCGAGGGCGGTGGCCAGGGAGGCCAGGGCCGCGGTGATGAGTCGAGATTGGCGCATGGTGACTACTCCCGGTGCTCTGTGGGTCCGGTGGAAGGAAGTCGTCAGCGTCGGCGCCCGCCGGCGGCCATGACCCAGCGTGCTCCCAGCCAGTGGACAGCGACAAGGGCGGATGTCCGCATTGCCTGTTCTGTGGTGAAAATCGAGCCCGTATGCCGCTGAGCTCACTCGAGCGGGAGCGCGGACAGCCGCTCGAGCGAGCTCAGCGGCATACGAACTGGACGTTCGTGGGTGAACTGGACGGTAGACCCACCCGCTCGCCCTCGAACGGTCCGTTCGCGGTCAGGGGGTGGCCAGCTCCGCGAGGCGGGACAGGGCCTGGGTGAAGCACCGGGGCGGCGGGTTGACGAGGCCGGCTCCCACCTGCCCGGTGCCGGCGACGCGGCCGGCCATCCCGGTGTTGATCTGCGGCAGGATGCCGGTGCGCGCGACGGCGGCAACGTCGATGCCCGTTGGGGTGCCGCGGAACTCGAGGATCGGGATCTGGAACGCGGTGTGCTCCGAGGCCGTGATCTCGTACATCGTCTGGGTGGCCTGGAGAGCGAACGGCACGTCGCCGCCGACGAACTTGACGATGGCCGGGGCCGCCGCCATGGCGAAGCCGCCGATGCCGCCGGTCTCGGTGATCGCGGAGTCGCCGATGTCGGGGTTCGCGTCCTCCGGACCGTAGGAGCCGAGGAACAGCCCCTCCGGGGTGTTGGCCGGACCGGTGAACCATTCGTCACCCGTGCCCGATACGCGAATGCCGAAGTCGGTCCCGTTGCGGGCCATGGTCGTCACGATCGACGAGCCCGGGATCCCCTGCCCCGCAAGGGTGGCCAGCTTGCAGGCCGGCATGCCGAGGTTGAGGAAGAAGTGCTCGTTGGCGCCCGAGAAGCGCACCGCCTCGGCGATGTCGGTGCTCGGTGCGTCGGCGGTGATCATCGTCGGCAGCAGCTCGCGCAGGAGCATGAGAGAGCCGGCGCGGTTGCGGTTGTGGCCCTCGTCGCCCATCTGGAGCATCTGGGCGATGATCGCCTTGATGTCGATGGCGGAGCCCTGGTCGACCCGGGCCCGGACCGCCTGCTGCAGGATCGGACCGAGCGTCGCGTTCATCCAGTGCAGCCGGTCGATGACCTCCGGCCCGTAGGCGCCGTAACGGAGCACCTTGCCCAGACCTTCGTTGAGCGAGCACCACGAGGTGTTGCCGTGGACCTCGTCGCGCAGCTCGTAGACCCACATCGATGGAGAGATGACGCCCGCCATCGGGCCGACGGCGTCGCGGTGGTGGCAGGGCTCGAGGGTGATCCCGTCGCCCTTCTCGAGCTTGGCCTCCGCGTCCGGGGCGGAGTCGGCGAGGCCCTCGAGGAGCATCGCGCCGATCAGTGCGCCCTTGAGCGGCCCTGACGCACGGGCGAACTCGATCGGTGGCCCGGCGTGGAGGAAGGTGCCCTTCTCGAGCCCGAGCGCCTCGCGGGCCGGGCGCACGTCGACGAGCTCGGCACCGGCCGCCATCATCCGCCGAACTGCCTCGGCGTTCGCCGCCTCGCGCCTTGGGTCCGCGAGGACCCGGGCAAGATCGGCCTCCGTGCCGGGCATCGGCGGCTGCCAGGCCGCCTCGGTGACCGGAACCGCTTGCTGCCGAAGGGCATCGGCGAAGAGGGTCACGCCGGCCGTCGCCACGGAAAGGTCCGCCGAAAGGAGACCGTGGAGGGGTTGGGTCGTCATTGAGCAGCCTCCTTGTGAAGCAGCGCCACGGCACGCCGGGCGGCGACGGCGTTGGACAGGTAGACCTCGGCGCCGGCGTCGACAAGGGTCGTGGCACACCGCTCCAGTCCTTGGGGGTCGCCGCTTGTGCCGGTGATCGACACGACCACCGGCAGGGTGCGCCCGTCGGAGTGCGCTGTGGCGCGTGCCTTGCGGATCGCCTCGGCCAGCTCACCCGCGGGGTCGGGATGGGCGCCGAAGCCCAGAACGAGGTCGAGCAGCAGCACGCCACACGTGGGGTCGGCGGCCTCGACGGCGATGCGCTCGAGCCGCAGCGACGGGTCGATCATCGGGTGCGCCCGGCCCTGGGTCATCGAGTCGTCCCCGAAGTCGATCACGACATGCCCGTCGTCACGCAGGTCGGGACCGAGTGCCAGCTCAGGTGAGAGCGGGATGTTGGACCGGATCTGTCCTGATCGAGAGTGCGTTCCCTCCGATCGAGAGTGCGTTCCCTCCGATCGAGAGTGCGTTCCCTCCGATCGAGAGTGCGTTCCCTCCGATCGAGAGTGCGTTCCCTCCGATCGAGCGAGCTCCTCGCTCGCGATGAGCATGGCCTCGTCCGCGAGCGTGCCCCCGCAGAACAACCCCCGGAGCGAACCCTGCCCGGGCGCCGCCGACCCCGCGCCCCACGAGGGCCACTCGCCGACCGCCTGGCCCGCCGAGCGGAGCGCCCCCTCGACGGCGGCAGTCAGGTCCGGCTTCCCAGCCCCGAGCGTGGCCCAGTGGACCGGCTTGCCCAGCTCAGCGGCATACCTCTCGATGTCGGAAAGCACCTGCGGCGCAGGAGGTTTGGAGACGACGAGGATGGACGTCGTCGCCTCGTCAGCGGCGAGCGCCGCGAGCGCCTGCTTCGTCGAACGGCCGGCCACCTCGGCCGAGAGGTCACGACCGCCGACGCCGAGGCAGTGACTGATGCCGACCCCCGCCGCGTCGAGGAGGCACATCACCTGCTGGGCCCCCGTGCCGGAGGCCGCGACGAGGCCCATCGTTCCGGGGCTGACAACGTTCGCGAAGCCGAGCGCCACTCCCCCGACGACCGCCGTGCCGCAGTCAGGTCCCATGACGAGGACGTCCTGCGCCGCGGCCGCGTCCTTGAGACGGATCTCGTCGGCGAGCGGGACGTTGTCGGAGAAGACCATGACGGACACGCCGGCGTTGATCGCATCGAGCGCCTCGGTGGTCGCATGCGGGCCGGGCACGGAGACAAGGGCCAGGTTGGCATGACCGCGGCGGGTGGCGCCACCGAGCGTGCGGGGCGCGGGCGCCTGGCCCAGGCCCGCGGAACTCCCCGAGGCCGATCGGAGCTCGGCCAGGGCGGTCTCGACGGCCGACTTGCCCGCCTCGATGCCGGAGTCGTCGCCGCGGATCGCGATGAGGAGGTCGTTCGGTGCCGCCGCGGGCACCTCGAACCCCATGCCGCGAATGACGTCGAGGTTCAGGTCGGTGGCCATCGCAACCTGAGCCGCCTCGACGCCGGAGGTTGCGGCGACCGCGCGGGACACCTGCATGAGGCTCACGGAGTCGTAGTACGCGCCGGTGCGCAGCTCGACGTGGTCAGCCACGGGTCATTCCTTCCTGAGAGGACTGGCAAAAAGTGCACTCTCGATCGGAGATCCTGCACTCTCGATCGGAGATCCTGCACCCTCGATCGGAGATCCTGCACTCTCGATCGGAGAACGTGCACTCTCGATAGGAGAACGTGCACTCTCGAACGGGGAACGTGCACTCTCGATCGGGGAACGTGCACCGTCGATCGGAGAACGTGCACCCTCGATCGGAGAACGTGCACTCTCGATCGGGGAACCTGCACTCTCGATCGAGTGGAGGGCACCGGCGAGGCCGGCGACGAGGTCGCGTCCGGAGCTGTGGCCGATCGCGTGGACCGCCTCGAGCGCCGTGACGGCCACGGACCGGCCGGTCTCGGATTCGGCCTCGGGCTCGGACCGGGAGAGGGCCTCGACGAGGGAGACGACCTGAGGAACGGCATACCCCTCGGCGGCGGCCCTGAGAAGTGACGCGGAGAGATCGTTCGTGCGGCGCAGGGATCGCGCGACCGCGCCGACCACCGCAGCGACGGGCGCCGGCGAACGGCCCCACGCCCGCAGCGCGAGAAGGACACCGCACAGGGCATCGTCGCCGCTGGGGGTGAGCCCGGCACCGGCACCCACCAGGCCGTGGACGTGCGGCTCCACCGTCCGACCGTCCAGCGCCGCCCGGACGAGATCGGCGCAGAGGTCAGCGAGCACCCCGGCATGTCCCACCCCGTCCGCGGCCGCCCTTCCGGGGACCGGCAACACCCCCACCCGACTGGGGCGCCACTCACGGACGGCACGGAGCTCGAGCCCGGCACCCACGACCCTGCCCGCACCGACCACGACCGCATCCCCCGCGCAGACCGGCCAGGCGACCTCACCTGAGGAAGCGGCCAGCCGAAGCGATGTCGGCAGGAGCAGCGCGTCCGACGTCACGACCGGCAGCACCGCAGCCGTGCGGGACCGGCCCCCGTCAACCCCGAGGTAGACCGCGGTCGGGAACACCGCCAGGACCCTCGCCGCGCAAGCCGGCCCCATCACGATGTCCCGCGTCAGCGGGGACACAGCGGCGGGCACCTGCACGAGTCCTCCTGATACCGGGCCCTCGAGGGGCGGCGACCGAATCCCGGTCCGAACCTTCAGACGACCGTATCGAGTGCGCTTATGCTGCCCGCATGGTGAAAGTTGCCAACGATGCCCCTTTCATTCCCCGCGAGTTGCCAGCGGACCAGCCTGGGGCGGGCGATCCGGCCACGGACGCAGCGCCCACCGACCCGGCCCCCACCGACCCGGCCGCCCCCGCCGACCCGGCCCCCGCTGGCCCGGGCATCCCCGACGGTGACGCGCTCGACTCCGGCATCACCCTCGCCGAGCTGGCGGCGCTGCCTGCTGCCGCAGACGGGCGACTGCATCGCCCGCGGACCGACCGCGAGCTCGTCATCGTCCGGACCTGCACCCTGCAGCGGGCCGTCGCCGAGCCGCACGGCTCGCGCCACCAGCTCGTGCTCGCCGACGGGGCGCAGCTCGGCGCCCTGCTCGACTCTCGGCCCGACGCGCTTCAGCACCTCGCCGAGGCGGAGACCGCCGTGCTGGTCGTCGGGGGCGCCGCCGACCACCTGGTCACGCGGCTCGTCCCCGCATGCGCCGCCCTGGGGCTGCCCCTCCTGCTCCTGCCGCACGGCCGCCTCGACCGTCTCAACGCCGAGGTGCTCGGTGCCGTCCTCGACCACCAGAACACCACCCTCGGCCGGCTCGACGCCCTCCACCAGGCCCTCGTCGAGGTCGTCCTCGCCGGCGGCTCCCTCGAGGACGTGTGCCACCGGGTCGTCGACTTCGTCGGCGGGGCCGCGATGGTCACGACCACCGACGGCCGGGTCCTGGCGACGGCGGGCACGGAGCCGGAGCTCGCCTGGGCGCAGGCCGGCGACTGCTTCGACCGGACCGGGCGGCTCATCACCGAGCAGGAGCCGATCGGGCCGCGCGCGCCCGGACCCGCCGCCCACCGCGCCGCCGTGCGGATCGTGTCCGGCTCGCTCGACCACGGCCTGCTCATCGCGTTCTCCCGGGAGCGCCTGCTCGGCCTCGAGGACGTGCGCCTGCTCGAACGGGCGAGCACCGTCGCCGCCCTCGCGATCGCCAAGGAGCAGGCCGTCTCGGCCGTGGAGAGCAAGTATCGCGCCGAGTTCCTCCGCGACGCGCTCGCAGGCCGGGCCGGCCCGCCCACCAAGGCGATCGAGCACGCGGCGTCGCTCGGCTGGGACATCGACCGCCCACTCGTCGTCGTCGTCGCGGAGATGGACGAGGACGAGGAACGCGACCCCGACGAGGCCCGGTTCCTGCAGCAGCGCTTCGCCAAGGCCTGGACGCACGCCGTCGGGGTTCGCGACGTCGCCTCGCCCGTCATGGGGTTCAGCCGCGAGGTCGTCACCGTCCTCGGCGTCAGCGACCCGGACGACACCGACCGGATCATGCGCACCGTGGGCGAGCTCGTCCGGGTCGTCCGCGGCGACGGCGGTGGCGGCCGGCGCAGCTTCTCGGCGGGCGTGTCGCGCGGCATCCGGTCGCTCGAGGACCTGCCCCGCGCCTACGAGGAGGCGCTCAACGCCGTCACGGTCGGCCGGCAGATGCACGGCTTCGGCGCCCTCACCCACGTCGACGGGCTCGGCATCTACCGCCTCCTCGCGCTCGTTCCCGACAGCGCCCAGCTGCGTCGCTTCGTCCACGACGCCCTCGGCCCGCTCGCGACCGACGACTCCCCCGAGAACGCGGACCTCCGCCGCACCCTCGCTATCCTCATCGACACGAACATGAACGTGGCTGAGACCGCGCGGCAGCTCTTCTTCCACTACAACACCCTGCGCTACCGGATCAGCAAGCTCGAGCGGATGCTCGGGCCGTTCACCGAGGACCCCGAGGTGCGCCTGACCCTCGCGCTCGCGCTGAAGGTCCACCAGATGAAGGGCATCTGACGTCGCGTGGGACCGCTGTGACCCACGGGACTCAGCGCTCACTCGACGGAAGGCGCGGAAGGGCACCATTCGCGCGGGCTGGCTCAGCGGCATACACGTGCGCCGTATGCCGCTCACCCGGCGAAGGAGCGCACGTGCCCCTCGGCGGCCACCCAGTTCTCCTCGAGTGAGCGCCTCGTCCCGCCCTGTCACGACATCCGTAGCCTCGCTTCCCGAAGGCACCTGAGTCACACCTGACACAGCGACACGCCGTGACATGGCACGAATTGCCGAATGAAGCGGGCTCCGTGCGGCGATACTTTGCCGCTACAGGGTGGGGAGAGTGAGCCATGTCACGAGGTGACACGGACCGACAAAGGAGTCAACATGGCTTTCGGTTGGAAACTGCACGGGGACGGCAAGACGATGGGGCCCGACGACGTCGTCGCCCCTGACGAACGCCTCTCCTGGGGCAAGACGATCGGCCTCGGTGCACAGCACGTCGTGGCGATGTTCGGCGCGACGTTCGTCTTCCCGCTCATCATGGGGCTGAACGCCCAGCTCGCGATCATGATGAGCGGTGTCGCGACGATCATCTTCCTGCTGATCGTCAACGGAAAGGTGCCGAGCTACCTCGGCACGTCGGCCGCCTTCGTCGGCGCCGTCGTCGCGATCCGCGCCCAGGGCGGCACGTCGGCGAACGTCACCGGTGCGATCCTCATCGCCGGTGTGGTGCTCGCCCTCGTCGGTGTCGTCATCCACTTCATGGGGTCGAACATCCTGCACCGGGTGCTGCCCCCCGTCGTGACCGGTGCCGTCGTCATGCTCATCGGCTTCAACCTCGCACCGGTGGTGGCCGGCGTCTACTGGCCGCAGGACCAGTGGATCGCCTTGCTGGTCATGGCTTTCGCCGTCGTCATGACGGTCGCCTTCAAGGGCTTCATCAGCCGGATCGCCGTCTTCCTGTCGCTCATCTTCGGCTACATCCTGTCGTGGATCTTCGACAAGGCGTTCGGCATGATCACGTCGCCGGACGGGGCCGGGAAGGTCAGCGAGCACTTCCGCGTCAACCTCGACAGCGTCTCGAGCGCCTCGTGGTTCGGCCTCCCGCCGACCTCCAGCATCGGCCCGGACGGCAAGGAGATCGTCGGGATCCACATGCCGACCTTCTCGATGGCGGCCATCCTGCTCGTCCTGCCCGCGGTCATTGCGCTCATCGCCGAGAACACCGGCCACGTCAAGGCCGTCGCCGAGATGACGGGGCACGACCTCAACCCCTACATGGGCCGCGCGATCGCCGCTGACGGTGTCGGCACCGCCATCGCCAGTGCCGTGGGTGGGTCGCCGACGACGACGTATGCCGAGAACATCGGCGTCATGGCCGCGACCAGGGTCTACTCGACCGCCGCCTACTACGTCGCAGCACTCGTCGCCATCCTCTTCGGCCTCTCGCCGAAGTTCGGCGCCCTCGTGGCGGCGACCCCGGGCGGCGTGCTCGGCGGCATCACCGTCATCCTCTACGGCATGATCGGCCTGCTCGGCGCGAAGATCTGGAAGGAGAACGGGGTCGACTTCGGCAACCCCATCAATCTCGTTCCGGTCGCGGCCGGCGTCATCATCGGCATCGGCAACGTCGAGCTGAAGTTCACCGACAACTTCACCCTCGGCGGCATCGCCCTCGGCACGATCGTCGCGATCGGCGTCTACCACCTGGCCCGGGCCATCGCTCCGCGCGACCTCGTCATGCGGGCGGAGGGCACGGCGATCACCCTGGGCGACGCCGCCTACGGTGACAGCGACGGCATCGACGACCTCTACCAGGACCGGCCGGGAGGCCCCGACCTCCGCACGCCGCGGTGACCCCATCGGCATGAACGAAGCATGACGAGGGCCCCCGCCGATCACGGTCGGGGGCCCTCGCCATTTCGGCAGACGAGGCCCTCGGCAGAAGTTGCCAAACCTGCGAGGGGCTCGTCACAGCCGCAGCCCTAGTCCACTCACGTCACAGCAGGCAGGATCGAGAGCGTGAAGCCCGCACCCTTCGTCCACCACTCCCCCGACTCGGTTGAGGCCGCCGTCGCGGTGCTCACCGAGGTGGGTCACGACGGCAAGGTCCTCGCCGGCGGCCAGAGCCTCATCCCGATGCTCAACATGCGCCTGGCATCCCCGGCCCACCTCGTCGACATCAACGCGATCGCTGGGCTCGACCAGGTCGAGGTCTCCGACGAGTGGGTCCGGGTCGGCGCGCTCGTGCGTCACGCCGCGCTCGAGCGCGACCAGGACGCGTATGCCGCTCTCCCCCTCCTGCGGCAGGCCCTCCTCAACGTCGCCCACCCGGCGATCCGCAACCGGGGCACGACCGTCGGCTCGATCGCACACGCCGACGCGGCCGGCGAGATGCCGACGGTCCTCGCGCTCTGTGACGGCGTCGTCGAGGTGGCCGGGCCATCGGGCAGCCGTGAGGTGCCGTGGGGCGAGTTCTTCCTCGGGCCGCTGGAGACCTCGCTCGACGAGTCGGAGCTGTCCGTCGGGGTCCGGTTCCGCCGTTTCGGCCCCGGCATGCGGACCGCGTTCCTCGAGTCGGCCCGGCGGCACGGGGACTACGCGCTGGCCGGCGTCGGCGTGGCGGTCACCCTCGATGAGGGCGGCACGGTGAGCGGGGCGAAGGTGGGCTTCGTCTCCGTGACCGACGTGCCGGCCGTGCTCGACGTCTCGGACGCCGTGTCGGGCGTCGAGGTCGCCGACGGGGGCGCCTTCGGTCGGCGGCTGGACGACGTCGCCGAGCGGGTGCGCAACTTCGTCGAGCCCGAGAGCGACATCCACGCAAGTGCCGACTACCGGCGAATGCTCGTCACGGAGCTGACCCGTCGCGCCCTCATCCAGGCCGTGGCCGACTCCGGGGCGCACGAACCGCCTCCCGCCCGTGGATCGAACTCGTGGTTCCTGACCGAACGCAGCGGTGCACCGGTGAGTTCGCCCCCGAACACCGCGTTCGGGGAGAGTGGGCGGGTGACGGTGCGGGTCAACGGGAAGGAGCGGAGCGCGACCGTCGAGCCGCGTCGCCTCCTGTCGGACTTCCTGCGCCACGACCTGCGCCTCACCGGCACGCACGTCGGCTGCGAGCACGGCGTGTGCGGCGCCTGCACGGTCCTCGTCGACGGCCAGCCGATGCGCTCGTGTCTCATGTTCGCCGTGTCGGCCCAGGGTCACGAGGTGACGACGGTCGAGGGCCTCTGCGACGCACCGGACGCCCGCGACCGCGAGGACGGCACCCGGATGAACTCCGTGCAGCAGGCGTTCACCGAGTGCCACGGCCTGCAGTGCGGCTTCTGCACCCCGGGCTTCCTCACCACCATCAGCGCGTTCCTCGACGAGAACCCCAAACCGACCGAGGACGAGGCGCGCGAGGCGATCTCCGGCAACCTCTGCCGGTGCACCGGCTACCAGAACATCGTCAAGAGCGTGCTGCGTGCCTCCGAGCTGCGCACCGAGCGTGAGGACGACGAGCGCGAGGACGCAACCGAGCACGACCCGGCTCAGCGGCATACGGGATCGGTTGGAGCGGAAGGGGGCCCGGCGTGACGACGCGGATGTTCGGGGCACCGGTCAAGCGCCGCGAGGACCCGCGGCTCGTCACGGGACAGGGGCGCTACCTCGACGACCTCGGGCACGACGCGCTCGAGGCGGCGTTCGTCCGCAGCCCGCACGCGCACGCCCGGATCGTCGACGTCGACGCGAGCGAGGCGGTCGACATCGAGGGCGTCGTCGGGATCTACACGTGGGAGGACCTGCCCGAGCGGATGGCCGATCCGCTCCCGCTCCTCATCCCGCACCCCACCCTGACGCACGGCCGCACCGGCTACGCGCTCGCCAAGGACGAGGTCAACCACGTCGGTGAGGCCGTCGTCATGGTCGTCGCCCGGGACCGTTACATCGCCGAGGACGCCGCGCAGCGGATCGTCGTCACCTACGACCGCCTGCCGGTCGTCGTCGGGCTCGAACAGGCGCGGGCCGCAACGGAGCTCGTGCACGAGGACGTGCCAGGCAACGTCGCGGCGCACATGGTCCAGGAGGTCGGCGACGTCGAGCGCGCCCTCGCCTCAAGCGTCAACCGGCTCACCCTCGACCTCGAGGTCGAGCGCAGCGCCTCGATGCCCATGGAGGGCAAAGGGGTCTATGCCAGATGGGACGACGAGCGCGGCGAGCTGCGGCTCTGGTCCTCGACCCAGACGTCCACGGGGGTCCGCGCCGCCGTGGCGGCCCGTCTCGGGCTGCCGCTCGCCAAGGTCGAGTGCATCGCCCCGGACGTCGGCGGCGGCTTCGGGGTGAAGATCATGCACCCGTGGCCCGAGGAGGTCCTTGTCTCGTGGACCGCGCGGATGCTCGGGCACCCGGTCAAGTGGACCGAGGACCGTCGGGAGCACTTCATCTCGTCCGCGCACGAGCGCGGGCAGCTGCAGCACGTCGAGGTCGGCTTCGACGAGCGGGGCGTCGTCACGGCGCTCGACGTCAAGTTCTGGCACGACAACGGGGCCTACACGCCGTACGGGATCATCGTCCCGATCATCACGTCGACGCAGCTGCTCGGCCCGTACAAGCCCGGCGCCTACCGCTGCGAGTTCTGGTCGCTCTACACCAACACCGTCATCGTGACGCCCTACCGCGGGGCCGGCCGGCCGCAGGGCTGCTTCCTCATGGAACGCACGATGGACGCCATCGCCGACCACCTCGGCCTCGACCGGGCGGAGGTCCGGTCGCGCAACTTCATCCTCCCCGACGAAATGCCCTACGACCACGGGCTCCTCTTCCAGGACGGCCGGCCGCTCAAGTACGACTCCGGCGACTTCCCGGCCAGCCTCGACAAGCTCAAGGCCCTGGTCGGGTGGGACGACTTCGCCGACTACCGGGCCAAGGCCGAGGCCGAGGGGCGCCGGGTCGGGCTCGGGATCGGCTGCTACGTCGAAGGCACCGGCGTCGGGCCCTACGAGGGCGGGCACGTCCAGGTCGAGACGTCGGGGCGGGTCAACGTCTCCACCGGTCTCACGTCGCAGGGGCAGGGCCACGAGACGGCCTTCGCGCAGGTCGTCGCGCAGGAGCTCGGGGTGCGGGTCGAGGACGTCCACGTCACGACGGGCGACACCCGGAAGATGCCCTACGCCGTCGGCACCTTCGCCTCCCGCGCGGCGGTGATGAGCGGCAACGCCGTCGCCCTCGCCGCGCGCGCCGTCCGAGCCAAGGCCCTTCGGATCGCCGCTGAGGCCCTCGAGGTGTCGGTCGACGACCTCGACATCGTCGACGGCGAGGTGTCGGTCAAGGGCGCGCCCGGCCAGTCGATCTCGCTCGGGACCATCTCGGTTCTGTCCAACCCGCTCCGCTACGCCTTCGACGAGGCGGCCAGGGCCGCAACGCAGTTCGCGGGCACCTTCGACCCTGACAAGCCACCGGTGGCCGACGACGACGAGCCCGGCCTCGAGGGGAAGGACTTCTACTCCCCCACCCAGGCGACCTTCGCCAACGGCATGCACGCCGCGATCGTGGAGACCGACCCTGTCACCGCCGAGATCAAGATCCTGCGCTACTGCGTCATCCACGACTGCGGGCCGATGATCAACCCGATGATCGTCGAGGGCCAGGTCCACGGCGGCGTCGCACAAGGCGTCGGCGGGGCGCTCTACGAGCGGATGGTCTATGACGAGGGCGGGCAGCTGCTCAACGCCTCGTTCATGGACTTCCTGCTCCCCTACGCCTCCGAGGTGCCGCACGTCGAGACCGACCACCTCGAGACGCCGTCCCCGCTGAACCCCTTGGGCATCAAGGGCGCCGGCGAGGCGGGCTGCATCCCGGTCACGGCCGTCATCGCCTCGGCGATCTCCGACGCGGAGGGCTTCCCGATCACCTCGATGCCGATCTCACCGGCGGAGCTGTGGGACCTGCGCCGACGCCACTCCGCCGGAGACCTGCCATCACTCCGCCACCCCCATACCCGCACGTCCGCGCCCGCTGAGCTCAGCGGCATACCGAAGGAGTGACTCGATGAAGATCACCGGAGCCGTCTCACTGTCCGCGACCCCCGACCAGGTGTGGCAGGCGATCCACGAGCCGGCCGTTCTCGCGCGGACGCTCCCCGGCTGCGAGTCGCTGACCGAGGACGGTGCGAACGCCTACAAGATGCGGGTCACGATGGGCGTCGCCGCGGTGCGGGGTGCCTATGACGGGACCGTGCGGCTCGAGGATGTCGAGGCGCCGAAATCCTTGCGGCTCAAGGCTTCTGGCGCGGGTAGTCCTGGCACAGTGGAGGCCGACGTCGACGTCGCTCTCGAGTTGTGCGAGGACGGCGGGACCCGGGTGACGTACAACGCCGACGCCGAGGTCGGCGGTCCCATCGGTGGCGTCGGCCAGCGGATGCTGTCGGGCGTCACGAAGAAGATGGCTGGTCAGTTCTTCGCGGCCCTCGACGCCGACATCGCCGGAGTTCGCCCGGAGGAGCGCGCGGTCGCACCCCTGCCGAGCACTGCCGCCGCACCCCAGGCCGGCGGTGCCGCCGAACCGCGTGTCTACGCCGGCAAGGCCCCTGCCGCGCCGGTCGCGGTGGACGGGCGCAGCTTTGCGGCCGGTGCCGTCGTCGGCGGCCTGCTCGCCCTGGCCGGCGTCCTCGTCGGCGCGCGCATCGCCCGGCGCCGGTAGCTCCCTGCCCGTCGAGGTAGGCCCACGCCGCTGGCTGAGCGTCATACGCACGGTATGACGCTCAGCCGGCTCCCGCGTCGAAGCGCCGGAGCAGCTCCCGGATCGCCGCCATCTCCGCCGCCAGGGCTTGGCGACCGGAGCGGGTGATGGTCACCCGCGTGCGAGGGCGCCGGCCGGCGTATCCCTTGTCGACATGCACCAGCCCCTCGCCTGCGAGGACCTCGATGTGCCGGCCCAGATTGCCGTCGGTGAGCTGAAGCAGGGACTTGAGGTAGGTGAAGTCCGCGCGCTCGGCCTCGGACAGGACGGCGAGGATGCCGAGGCGCGCCTTCTGGTGGACCACGTCGTTCAGGCCACTCGTTGGGTGTGCCCCCTCGACCTCGCTCTGCTCCCGCGCTGTCTCCACCGGGGGCTCTTCCCCACGCGCCGGAGCCTCTCCCCGACTCATGCCAACGGCTTCAGTGTTGCGGTGTGGGTTGCGAGGTCTGCCCTCCGGGCACGCCAACCTGCCACGGTCAGGACCATGCCTAGCAGCACGATGGCCACGACGTCGGCCCACGTGCCGAGCGCGAGGACGGTGCTCATCGGCACCCTGAGGAACTCGAGCAGGTCAGAGGTTCGGTTCGCGATGAAGCCGATGTCGGCAAGAGCGGTGACCCCGCCGAACACGAGCACCCAGAGGGCGAGACGGCGGTTGCGCCGACGCCAAGCGACCACGAGGAGGACGACGCTGATCAGCACCGTTGGGGTCAGCATGGTCAGCAGGCTCACCGCGAGCGCGACGGCAGGCACCAGACCGCTGTGGGCGATCAGCAGGTACAGGCCGGCACCCGCGATGATCCAGCTCGTGGCGCCCGCACCCGCTCCGGCCCGCCGGTTGCGCACCCCGAACCACAACCCGATTGCGATGAGTCCCAGCGCCCCAACGGTCCCCCAGTAACGCTGGACGAAGTTCATCAAGGCGAGCTCCCCCGCTGTGCCGACCTTGCTCTCCCCAGGGCCCAGGTCTCCCACCATCTGCTCTCGAACCACGACGAGCAGCGCGGCGTAGAGCACTGTCAGGGGCCCAAGGATGATCAGGGGGATGGCAACGCCCTGCTGGTCCGCGCGAGCCGCACGGCGGACCTGCTCGGTCCTCGCGATGACATCGCGGGCGGCTAGTGGGTCAAGTGCTTCCGGGTGCCTGCCGTTCATCACTGCCTCCTCGGACGGGAGGACCTCGCCGTCCTCCCTGGGATTCACTCTGCGGTACAGAGCAGTCGCTGGTCAAGAGTCGCCTGGACGTCGCGGGCCTCGAACAGTGACGAGGAACAGCCCTTCCGTTGGCAGGATGTGCCAAGGCCCGACGGAGGCAGCACCGGTTGAATCGTGGCCATGACTTCACGGCGCATCAGGATCGGCATCGACACCGGTGGCACCTTCACCGACGTCGTCGCGCTCGACGAGGACACGGGCGAGCTCGTCACGACGAAGACCCCGTCCACCCCGTCCAACCCGGCGGACGGCTTCATCAACGGCGTGACCAAGGTGCTCGACCTGCTCGGCGCGACCGGCGAGGACGTGACGGCGGTCTCGCACGGGACCACCGTGGCGACGAACCAGCTGCTCGAGGGCAAGGTCGAACGGGTCGGCTTCATCACGACCGAGGGCTACGAGTTCATCCTCGAGATCGCGCGCCAGGCGGTGCCGGACGGCTACGGCAACAGCTACTTCTGGGTCAAGCCACCGCGGATCGTGCCGGCCAACCTCGTCAGGACGGTCGAGGGCCGCTTCGACTTCGAGGGCAACGAGCTGCGTCCGTTCGACGAGGAGGGCGCCGTCCGGGTGGCCCGCTGGTTCCGCGACCGAGGCGTCATGACGCTCGGCGTCTGCTTCCTGCACTCCTATGCGAACGACGCCCATGAGCGGCGGATGCGCGAGATCCTCGCGGAGGAGCACCCGGAGGCCGTGGTTTCGATCTCGAGCGAGGTGCTGCGGGAGTACCGCGAGTACGAGCGGTCCATGACGACCCTCGTCGATGCTGCCGTGAAGCCGAAGGTGGCGCGCTACGTGCGCAACATCCACGACCGGCTTCAGGACTTCCTCAGCCAGCCACGCCGGCCTTTCGGGGGGAGCACGGGGGGCGAGGCCCCCCGTGGGTTGCCCTTCTATGTCATGAAGTCCAACGGCGGGGTCCTGTCCGCGCACGAGGTCGTCAACCAGCCGATCACGACCGTCCTCTCCGGCCCGGCGGCCGGTGCACTCGGAGCGGGTCTCATCGCCAAGCGGGCCGGCTTCGACCGGGTGCTCACCTGTGACGGCGGGGGCACGAGCACCGACGTGTCGGTCGTCCTCGACGGCGAGCCGACGCTGACGACCGAGGGCAGCGTCGGGGCCTACCCGAGCAAGATCCCGATGATCGACGTCGTCACAGTCGGCGCGGGCGGTGGGTCGATCGCCTGGATCTCCCCGGAGGGCACCCTCAAGGTTGGCCCCCAGTCCGCGGGTGCAGACCCGGGCCCGCTCTGCTATGCCAAGGGCGGGACCGAGCCGACCATCACCGACGCGCACGTCCTCCTCGGCCGGATCCCCCCGCACCTGCTCGGTGGCGAGATCCCACTCGACATCGACGCGGCCCGCGCCGGCATCGAGAACCTCGCTGGCAAGCTCGACCTCTCGCCGGACCAGTGCGCGGTCGGCATCCTCGAGATCTCGGCCTGGAACCAGGCCAACGCGCTCCGTCAGGTCAGCGTCAAGCGAGGCCTCGACGTCCGCGACTTCATGCTCGCGACCTTCGGCGGCTCCGGCTCGCTCCTCGCCTGCCGCCTCGTCGACATCCTCGGCCTTGCCGGCGTCGTGGTGCCGCAGAACCCGGGCAACGTCTCGGCGTTCGGCCTGCTCACCGTCGACGTCAAGAACGACTACGTCCAGACGGCCGTCGCCAAGCACGAGGGGCTCGACCTCGACGCCGTCCAGACGGTCCTCGACGACCTCACCGACCGGGCGGCCCAGGCCCTCGACGCCGAGGGCTTCGACCGCTCGGCCCATCGGTACGCCCGGACTGCCGACCTGCGCTACTTCGGCCAAGCCTTCGAGGTCCGGGTCCCGATGCCCGACGGGCCCGTCACCCGCGAGCTCGTCGAGACCGTCGCCGACGCCTTCCACACCGAGCACCGCGCCCTCTATGGCTACGACTTCCGCGGTGACCCGCACCAGCAGGTCGAGTGGGTCAACCTCCGCGTCTCCGGCATCGGGCCGATCGCCCGCCCCGAGCTGCGCGAGATCCCGGGGACGGACGCCGCCGACCAGGGCGTGGGCCGGGCCCGCCGCTCCACCCGCAAGGTCTGCTTCGACGCATCCGTGGGCTACGTGCTGACTGACGTCTACTGGCGCCCGGACCTTCGTGCCGACGACACCATCACCGGACCGGCGATCATCGAGGAGTTCGGCTCCACCGTGCCCGTCCACCCTGGCTTCGTCGTCCGCGTCGACGCCTACGGCAACCTCGTCATCACCAAGGAGTCGGACCAGTGACTGCGACCCCAACCACCCAGCCGACCGCGCCCGACAATGCGAGCCAGCTCAGCGTCATACCTCTGACCGGCGCGGCTCTCGAGCGCTACATCGCGTCCGAGCCGGTCAACCCGGCCGGGCTGCCCACGTCGTACGAGCACGGTGGCCGCCTGACGGCCGAGGGGACGAAGGTCGACCCGATCATCGTCGAGATCGTCGAGGGGACGCTCGCGAGCGTCGAGATGGAGGTCGAGACCGCGATCTCGCGCACCTCGCGTTCGCCCATGATCCGGGACGCGCACGACTTCCGCGCCGGCATCCACGACCGCCAGCTGCGCAAGCTGACGGGTCGGTCGTACAGCGCCCTCGTCCACCCCATCGTCCGCGACTTCCCGCTCGAGACGATGAGCGAGGGCGACGTCTTCTTCCACAACGACGTCTACGAGTCGGAGGGCGGCATCGGGCACCTGCCCGACCTCTGCGTCACCGTGCCGGTCTTCCACGAGGGCGAGGTCGTCGCCTTCGTCCAGGCCTTCGGCCACCACGACGACATCGGCGGCGCCTGCCCCGGGTCGATGCCGTCCGGCGCGACCAGCGTGCACGAGGAGGGCCTGTCCGTCCCGCCGATCAAGCTGTGGGACAAGGGCGTTCCGAACCGCGCGGCGCTTCGGATCATGACGCGCAACTCGCGGATGCCGGACTCGTTGGCTGCGGACCTCGACGCCGAGTGCTCGGCGTGCCTCATGGGTGCCCGGAGGCTCTCGGAGCTGTTCGCCCGGTACGGCCGGGACACCGTCGAGGCGGCCTTCGACGCCATCCTCGACAACACGACCGAGACCTACCGGCGCGAGATCCTCTCGAAGATCCCCGACGGCCAGTACGTCTGGGAGGACTACGCCGAGCACGACGGGGTCGACGACCCGAAGCTGCACACGCAGCGGATCACCCTGACGAAGACCTCGACCGGCGGCCCGGGCAACGGCCCGCGCCTGATCGTCGACTTCACCGGGACCGCACCGCAGGCGAAGGGGCCGATCAACCACTGCGGCGACTACGTCGGCGGCAACTTCCTCAAGAAGTGGCTCGCGCCCATCCTGCGCAACCTCGCGGACAGCCCCGAGCGGATGGCCGAGCTCGACGTCAACGAGGGGATCGTGCCGCTCATCGAGATGCGCTTCCCGGAGAAGGGGACGCTGCTCACCCCGGTCTACCCGGCGCCGACCAACGCCCGCACGTTCGTCATCCTGCGCCTCCTCGGCGTGCTCGCCGGGGTCGTCGCCAAGGCCGTCGACGGCAAGATGCCGGCCGACCAGGAGACGATCCGCTACACCGGCGTCTACGGCAAGGACCGCGACGGCAACGACTACCTGATGCGCGAGGTGCTCGGCGGCGGATCCGGCGGGCGCTACTACGCCGACGGCGAGGACACCATCCACGTCGTGCCCGACTCGCGCAACCTGCCGACCGAGTTCACCGAGAGCCGCTTCCCGTTCATCGTCGAGCGCCTCGGGCTCGCGGTCGACTCCGGCGGGGCCGGCCGGTACCGGGGCGGCCTGGGCTACGAGAAGCACATCCGGATGCTCAAGGACGCGAACTTCATGTCGATCGCGGACCGGTCGATTCTCGCGTGCTGGGGCGTCAAGGGCGGCAAGGCCGGTCGACCCTTCGAGGTCACGATCGACCTTGGCGGTCCCGACGAGCGTGTCGTCGATGCCCTCGCGGACGCCGAGCCGGTCAAGGCCGGCCAGGTCATCCGGATCCGTACGACCGGCGGTGGCGGCTGGGGCGACCCGCTCGACCGGCCCTACGACGAGGTCGAGCGCGACCTCCGTTGGGGGAAGGTCTCCTTCGCGGGCGCGCGGTCCGACTACGGGGTCATTGCGTCCGGGTCGCGTGACGAGCCAGTCATCGACGTGGCCGCCTCGGACGCGCTCCGCTCCGAACTGCGGGCGTCACGCGGGGACCAGCCGTTCTTCGACCGCGGGCCCGGCTACGGGCGTCTCGCGTCCGGCGTCGAGGCGGCCGACGTCGATTGGCTGTGACCGCAACGGTTCTCGTCATCGGCGCGGCCGGCAAGACCGGCCGCGCCGTGACGCGCGCTCTCCTGGAGCGCGGCGCGCGGGTGCGCGCGGCGGTTCGTCCCGGGTCGACAAGCGAGCCGTATGCCGCTGAGCTCGTCTCGCCGGTGACCGTTGACCTCGAGACGGGGCTGGGTCTCGAGCGCGCTCTGGCGGGCGCTGATGCCGTCTATCACCTGGCTCCCAACGTGCACCCCGACGAGGTCGGGATGGCCCGAAGGGTCGCGGACGCTGCTGGTGCCGCAGGGGTTTCGCGGTTCGTCTTCCACTCGGTGCTGCATCCCGACGACGACGCGATGCCACACCACGTCCGCAAGGGCGAGGCAGAGCGGCTGATCCGAGTGCGACTTCCCGGCGCGACGGTTCTGCGCCCAGCGGCATACCACCAGAACGTCCTCGGCTCCGCCCTCGGCGGGCGGATCCGCGTGCCCTACTCGCTGGACGCGCCCTTCACGAACGTCGACCTCGACGACGTGGCGGAGGTCGCGGCGCGGGTGCTGACGGAGTGCGGGCACGAAGGCCGCTCCTACGACTTGGTCGGGCCCGAGCGGTACTCCGTCCGCGAGCTCGCGGCGGTGGCCGCCGACGTGCTGGGCCGCGAAGTTGTCGCCGAACAGATCCCTTTGTCGGAGTGGCTTGCTGGACCAGGGGGCGGGCTGGGCGAGGAACGAACGGCCGCGCTCCTGGCGATGTTCGAGGCCTACGACCGCGAGGGCTTCGCCGACGAGAGTGATGACCTCGAGCGCCTCCTCGGTCGTCGCCCAGCCACGTGGCGCGGCGTCGTCCTTCGAGCTGTGACCTGACTCCCCGAGGACGCTCCGCTGTCCCCGATCGACCGGTCGACGGGGTCAGCCGGCGTAGGGGACCTCGGGTTGCCAGTTGTCCTCGGTCGTCTGCGAAGCGGCATACAGCGCCTCGGCGACACGCTCGGGGGCGAACGGCCCGTCGGGCGCGAGGGTCCCACGGACTGTCAGCGACATCGCGCGGATGCCGTCAGGAGCGAGCGTCGCGTCCAGGCTGCGGACAAGGTTGCGCAGGGCGGCCTTCTGGACACCGAGCGAGCACGCCTCGTTCCAGGGCTCGTCGGCGGCCATGCTGCCCGTTGCCAGGACCCGCGCTCCCCGGAGCATGGCCGGCCGCGCACCCTGCACCGCCGTCAACAACCCCCCGACGCCGACCCGCACGTCCTCGAGCAGGTCGTCGACGTCCAGCTGGAGTGGATCGGCCTGACGGAAGACGCTCGGGTTGTAGTGCAGCACGTCGATCCGGCCCAGATGCCGGCCGAACCGCTCAACGGCAGCGCGGAGCGCCGGCGCATCCGCAATGTCAACCGGTGTCCACCCGGTCGTGACGCCCTGACCCTGCAGCTCCGTCCCGAGCTCCTCGAGGTACCCGGGCGAGCGCGCAACCAGCGCGACGTCGTACCCCGCCCGGCCGAACCGTCGAGCCACGGACGCCCCGACGCCCGGACCGACACCGATGATGACCGCAACTCTGTCGCCCACGAGACCAGACCCTACGACCTTGGTCGCCACCGCACTTGGCAACACCTGACCAGCGCAGCGCCGACCCCTTGCCACAACCTGCCACGCGCCTGAGGTCAGGTGGGCGCATAGGCTCGGGCACAGCGGCATACGGCTAGCAAGGGAGCGGAAATGGGCGCACCACTCGAGGACATCGTGGTCATCGACCTGTCCCGGGCCCTCGCCGGCCCCCATGCGGCAATGATGCTGGGAGACATGGGCGCTCGCGTCATCAAGGTCGAGTCACCGGGGCACGGCGACGACACGCGGGGCTGGGGCCCGCCGTTCGTCGGGCCGGAGGACGACCCGGTCTCGACGTACTTCCTGTCCTGCAACCGCAACAAGGAGTCGATCACCCTCGACCTGAAGTCCGACGACGGACGTGAGGTCCTCGCCCGCCTCGTGCGGCACGGCGACGTGCTCGTCGAGAACTTTCGTCCGGGGGTGCTCGACCGGCTCGGCTTCTCCGTCGAGCGTCTCCATGAGCTCAACCCGCGCCTCGTCATCCTCTCGATCAGCGGCTTCGGCCACGACGGACCCGAGGGCGGACGCGCCGGCTACGACCAGATCGCCCAGGGCGAGGGCGGCCTCATGTCGCTGACCGGCAGCGGCCCCGACGACCCGCAGCGCGTGGGTGTGCCGATCGGTGACCTGCTCGCGGGGATGTACGGCGCGTATGGGGTCGCCGCCGCCCTGCACGAGCGCAACACAACCGGGCGGGGCCGGGTCGTTCGCACGTCCCTGCTCGCGGCCATCGTCGGGGTGCACGCCTTCCAGGGGACCCGCTACACGGTCGCCGGTGAGGTGCCCACGGCCCAGGGCAACCACCACCCGTCAATCGCGCCGTACGGTCTCTTCACCTGCAAGGACGGCAAGGTCCAGATCTCGTGCGGCAGTGAGGGACTCTGGGTCAGGCTCGCGACGGCCTTCGGGATCGACCCGACCACTCCCGGGCTGACGACGAACCGGGAACGGGTTGCCAACCGCGACAAGGTGATCGAGCTGCTCGACGCCGCGTTCGCCCCCTATCCGCTCACCGACCTGCTCGCGAAGCTGGCCGAGGTCGGCGTTCCTGCGGGCGAGGTGCGCACGCTCGACCGCGTCTATGAGTGGGAGCAGACCCGCTCGCAGGGCCTCGTCCTCGACGTCGACCACCCCGTGCTCGGTTCGATCCAGATCCCCGGACCGCCGATTCGCTTGGACGACAATGCCTTCGCCGGAGGCCGCTCGGACCACCAGCATCCACCGCTGCTCGGCGAGCACAACGAGTCGGTGCGAGCCTGGCTCGACGAGCAGGACCGGGACGCGCCGTCATGACGAGCTCCACGCAGCGCCTCGGCGCGCTCGAGCTGCTCACGACCGTCCTCGACGAGGGCAGCTGGACGAGCTGGGACCGGACCCCCGTGCAGCCCACCGCCCCCGACAGCCCGTATGCCGCTGAGCTGGCTGCCGCTGCCGAGCGCAGCGGGTGCGACGAGGCCGTCATCACCGGCGAGGGGCGGATCCGCGGACGGCGTGTGGCCGTGATCGCCGGCGAGTTCCGCTTCCTGGCGGGCTCGATCGGCGCCGCCGCCGCGGAGCGGATCGTCTTGGCGTTCGAGCGTGCTCGTCGGGAGGAGCTGCCCCTCTTCGCCGCACCGAGCTCGGGTGGGACCCGGATGCAGGAGGGCACGCCGGCGTTCGTCGGGATGATCAAGATCAGCGCCGCCTGCACCGAGTTCAAGCAGGCGGGACTGCCCTACCTGGTCTACCTCCGGCACCCCACCACCGGAGGGGTCTTCGCCTCCTGGGGCTCGCTCGGCCACGTGACGGTCGCCGAGCCGGGCGCGACGGTGGGGTTCCTGGGGGCCCGCGTCTACGAGGCGCTCTTCGAGCGGCCCTTCCCCGACGGCGTACAGGTCTCGGAGAACCTCTATGAGCACGGCCTCATCGACGCGATCCTGCCCGTCGAGGCCCTCGCCGAGACGGCCGACCGGGCCCTGACCGTGCTGATGGGGCCCCGGGAGAACCTCCCCGAGGTGCCCGAGCTGCAGCGCGAGCAGCTGCCCGACCTGCCGGCCTGGGAGTCGATCACCCGGTCCCGGCGACCGGAACGCCCCGGTGTGCGGGCCCTGCTCAAGCTCGGCGCGACCGACGTGCTGCCGCTGCACGGCACCGGGCAGGGCGAGAACGACCCGGGGCTGCTCATGGCGCTGGCCCGGTTCGGCGGCGCCCCGTGCATCGTCCTCGGGCAGGACCGGCGGGGCCAGCTGCTCGACCCGCTCTCCCCCGCCGGGCTCCGGATGGCCCAGCGCGGCATGCGCCTGGCCCGGGAGCTCAACCTGCCGCTCGTCTCCGTCATCGACACCGCCGGGGCTGCGCTGTCGAAGGAGGCGGAGGAGCGCGGCATGGCGGGCGAGATCGCTCGGTGCCTGGCCGAGCTCGTCATGCTCGACGCGCCGACCCTGTGCATCCTGCTGGGCGAGGGCACCGGCGGCGGTGCCCTCGCCCTGATGCCCGCCGATCGGGTCATCAGCGCCCAGCACTCCTGGCTGTCGCCGCTGCCGCCGGAGGGCGCCTCGGCGATCGTGCACCGAGACACCAGCCATGCCCCGGAGATGGCCGACGCGCAACGGGTTCGCTCGATCGACCTGCTCGAGGCCGGCATCGTCGACCGGATCGTGGCCGAGCATCCCGATGCCGCCGACGAGCCGGCCGAGTTCTGCCGGCGGATGAGCCAGACGATCCAGCACGAGCTGGCCGAGCTGGCCCGTCAGGACCGAGCGGAGCGGCTCGCCGCGCGGCTGGAGCGCTACCGGGACCTCGGCCGGGCCTGAGTCAGTCCGCGCAGGCTGCACGCTCGAACGCGAAACGCGCACGGTCGAACGCGAAACGCGCACGCTCGAACGCGAAGAGCGCACGGTCGATCGAGAAACGCGCACGCTCGATCAGGAAACGCGCACGCTCGATGGGGAAACGCGCACGCTCGATCGGGAAACGCGCACGCTCGATCGGGCGTGAGGGACAGCACAGATCTGCCAACCGCCACCGGCGCGTTGGGCAGGAGGTGACAACGCGACCGGCCCGCTTTCCTCCATAGGCTCACCACACGGACGAGAGGAGGTCGGCATGAGGGTGCTCGTCGCACTCGGCGGCAATGCGATGACGGGTCCGGACGGCAGCGCGGCGCCGCAGGCGCAGTGGGAGGCCATCAGGGGCGCCATGGAGCATGTCGCCCGGCTCGTCGAGGCAGGCCATGACGTCGTTCTCACCCACGGCAACGGCCCGCAGGTCGGCAACATCCTCGTCAAGAACGAGCTCGCCGCCCATGTCGTCCCCCCGGTCCCGCTCGACTGGTGCGGCGCCCAGACGCAGGGAACGATCGGCTACATGATCCTCGTCGCCCTCGAGGCGGCGCTGGCGCGGCGAGGCGTCGACCGGAAGGTGGCCGCCATCGTCTCTCGGACCCTCGTCGATCGCGACGACCCAGGGTTCGCCAGGCCCACCAAGCCGATCGGGCGCTACCTGCCCCTCGCGCAGGCGCAGAAGCTGATCGACCACGGGGAGACGTGGCAGGACCGCGGCGAGAAGGGCTGGCGCCGCGTCGTGCCGAGCCCGGAGCCGCTCGAGGTGCTCGAGGCGCACACCCTGCACACCCTCCTCGACGCCGGCTACGTCGTCACGGCGGCTGGCGGCGGAGGCATTCCGGTCGTGCGCACCCCTGACGGCGACCTCGAGGGCGTCGACGCCGTCATCGACAAGGACCTCACCGCTGCCCTGCTCGCCGAGCAGCTGCACGCGGACGTCCTCGTCATCGCGACCGACGTCCCGCACGCGGTGCTCGGCTACGGCACCCCCGAGGCCCGGCCCATCGGCCGGGTCGGGCTCGAGGAGATGGAGAAGTACGCCGCCGAGGGGCACTTCGCCTCGGGCTCGATGGGCCCGAAGGTCGAGGCGGCCCTGCGCTTCGCGCGCTCCGGCGGCCGGTCGGTCATCACGACGCTCCACCAGATCACCGAGGCGGTCGAGGGTGACGTCGGCACCGTCATCGACGCCCCACGACTGTGACCACACCAGCACATCCACACGAACGAGAGGACAGACATGGCCCAGCCCATTGAGGTGCGCAAGGTCCCGATCGACAGCGTCTCCGATGCCTCCGGCCTCGCCCGACTCATCGACGAGGGCGTCATGGAGGCCGACCGGGTCATCGCCATCATCGGCAAGACCGAGGGCAACGGCGGCGTCAACGACTACACCCGCATCATCGCCGACCGGGCCTTCCGCGAGGTGCTGATTGCCAAGGGTGCACCCGAGGAGCAGGTCCGGCAGGTGCCGATCGTCTGGTCCGGTGGCACGGACGGCGTGATCAGCCCGCACGCAACGATCTTCGCGACGGTGCCGGAGGAGAAGGCGGAGAAGTCGGACGACCTGCGCCTCACCGTCGGCTTCGCCATGAGCGAGCCGATCCTCCCCGAGGAGATCGGCTACAGCGGGATGGTCAACAAGGTGGCCGCCGGCGTCAAGGAGGCGATGGCACGGGCCGGCATCACCGACCCGGCCGACGTGCACTACGTCCAGACGAAGACGCCACTCCTCACGATCCACACCATCCGCGACGCCAAGTCCCGCGGTCACCGCGTCTGGACCGAGAACACCCACGAGTCGATGGACCTGTCGAACGGTACGACCGGCCTCGGCATCGCGGTCGCCCTCGGCGAGATCGAGATGCCCTCGGACGAGGACATCATGCACAACCGCGAGCTCTACTCGTCCGTCGCGTCGTGCTCCTCCGGCGTCGAGCTCGACCAGGCCCAGATCGTCGTCGTCGGCAACGCCCGCGGCGTCGGCGGTCGCTACCGGATCGGCCACTCGGTGATGAGGGACGCCCTCGACCAGGACGGCATCTGGGAGGCCATCAAGGACGCCGGCCTCGAGCTGCCGGAGCGTCCCCACTGGACCGACCTCGAGGGCCGGCTCGTCAACGTGTTCCTCAAGTGTGAGGCGAGCGCCGACGGCATGGTCCACGGTCGACGCAACGCGATGCTCGACGACTCCGACGTCCACTGGCACCGCCAGATCAAGTCGTGCGTCGGTGGCGTCACGGCAGCCGTGACCGGTGACCCGGCGGTCTTCGTCTCGGTGTCCGCCGCCCACCAGGGCCCGGACGGCGGCGGTCCCGTCGCGGCCATCGTCGACCTCGGCGAGGGTGAGCCGACCGGATACCGCTGGTCGCGCTGACCGCGGGTTCCACCTCAAGGACGTGAGCGGTATACGGATTCCGTATGCCGCTCACGGCGCTTCGGACGGAAGGCTCAGGTCGTCTGGGTGGGCGCCTCGGGCACGCGGAGTGAGCCGTAGCGCTCCATCCGGTGCCAGCGGAGTCGGGTGCCGGCGACCGCCGTGAACACCGACTGGATCACGACGAGGTACATCAGCTGCCGGTAGACGACCTGCTGGAGCAGCACCGCCCACAACGCCCGCAGCGGCTCACCATCGAGCCGGAGGGCGTAGGCCGAGGTCAGCAGCTGGACGATGAGGAAGGCCGACCATAGGCCGACCACCCGGGACGGGTCGAGGAAGACGAGGCCGTAGACCGCGAAGACATCGACGACCGGGGCAAAGAGCGGCAGGAGGACCTGCAGCAGGAGCAGGTAGCCGAGCCCCCGCCGGCCGAGCTTGCCGGCGGCTCCGCGCTGGACGACGGCCCGCCGGTGCTTCCACATCGCCTGGAGGGTGCCGTAGCACCAGCGGTAACGCTGCCGCCACAGGGCACCGAGGGTCGCCGGTGCCTCCGTCCACGCCCGTGCGGAGTCCTCGTACACGACGCGCCACCCGTCCCGGCAGAGCGCCATGGTGAGGTCCGTGTCCTCGGCGAGGGTGTCACCGCTGACTCCGCCCACCCGGTCGAGCGCCGACCGCCGGAAGGCGCCGATCGCGCCCGGGACGGTCGGCATGCACTCCGCGACGTCGAAGAGTCGGCGGTCCAGGTTGAAGCCGACGACGTACTCGAGGTGTTGCCACGCCCCGAGCACCCCTCCCCGGTTGGCGACCTTCGTGTTGCCGGACACGGCGCCGACGCGCGGGTCCGCGAGCGGCTGGACGAGGGCCGCGACGGTGTCCGGCTCGAAGACCGTGTCACCGTCGACCATGACGATGATGCCGTGCCGAGCCGCGCGCAGCCCCGTGTTGAGCGCGGCGGCCTTGCCGGCGTTGGCCTGCCGGACGACCCGGACGCCGGGCAGGCCGAGGGACTCGACCAGGTCGGCGGTGCCGTCGGTCGACCCGTCGTCGACGACGACGACCTCGACCGGGTGGGAGGACGCGACGATGGAGCGCACGGCCGCCTCGATTCCCGCCCGTTCGTTGTAGGCCGGCACGATGACAGTGACCGGCTCGGTGACCGGGGAGGCGGGCCTGGCACCCGGCCGGTGCCGACCGGATCGATCACGTCTCGTGCGGCGCCGGTGCCGACCGGCCGCCTCGACGACGAGGAGCGCTCGGGCCACGGTGACGACGCCGCTCAGGACCAGTGCGAGTGCGAGGGCGGCGACGACGAACCGGCTGAGCCTCACGCCCCAGAGGAGCGTCGTGGAGGCCACTCGCTCGCCTACCGAGGCGGGCGACATACCGCCATGCAGACCCACGGTGTCGCTCACGGTCTCGAAGCGGAACCCTCGGTGCTGCAGCTGCGGGATCACCTGGTCGAGGGCGGCCACCGTCTGGCTCCGGTCGCCGCCTCCGTCGTGGAGGAGGACGACCTGACCGGCGGAGCCACGAGGGGCGATGTTGCGCTTGATGGCGGCGACCCCGGGTCGCTGCCAGTCCTCGCTGTCGGACGAGGCGAGCACCGTGAGGTAGCCCTGCGCCCCGGCCTCCTGGATGACGGACCAGCCTGCATCATCGACCCCGGCCGGGTCGCGGCTGAAGGGCGGCCGGAAGAGCGAGGTGGTCTCGCCCGTGGCGGCGACGACGGCCTGCTGCCCCGCGCGCAGCTCGAGGGAGCGCCGCCACCCGGGGGCGAGGCTGAGGTTCGCGTGGGTGAGCGTGTGGACGCCCACCTCGTGGCCCTCGGCGCGGATGCGTCGGACCAGGTCGGGGTGCTCGAGCGCCTCGGTGCCGACGACGAAGAAGGTGGCACGGATGTGGTGCCGGGCGAGCACCTCGAGCACCTTGGGGGTCCAGGTGGGGTCTGGTCCGTCGTCGAAGGTGAGCGCAACGGTGTCCGGGCCGGGTCGGACGGTGCGGACAGAGCCGTCCCGGGCGGCGATGACCGGGCCCCCACCGGTGACCGTCTGCGGGACGGCCGCCGAGGCGCCCGGCGAGCTGGGATGATCTGCCCCCACCCCGGCCAGGTGCTGCGTGTAGCCCTCGACGAGCAGGGCTGCCGCGAGCGCGAGGAGCAGCGCGGCGAGCACCGCCCAGTGCACGCGCGGTCGGACCGTGGCCGCGGCCGGCGGTCGGTGACGCCCGACGGTCACGGCTTCGGCGGGCGGGTCGGTCGTCGAGTCTGCCCGGGTGCCGACTGGCTCTTGCCCGGGTCCGTCGAGGAGGCAGTCGGCGCCGTGGTGGGCCCGTTGCTCGACGTCGGTGCCGGCGCGGTCGTCGCGGGCGGCGTCGTCCTGGTGGGCGCCGGGGTGCCGGTGGCGGTGCTCCCGATGGGAATGGTGCCCACACGGTTCGGCACATCAGCGCGCTCGGACGCCAGCGTTGACTCTGCCGGCCGGGCCGGTCCCGGTGCGGACTGCTCGCTAGGGCGGCTCGGGGCCGCGTGGGGACTGTCCTGCTGTTGGGGGGCGGGCAGGAAGGCAGACCCGATGCTCGGTCCACCGAGGAAGGGGCTGAGCACGAGGACCAGGTAGGCGGCCACGGCCGCGAAGACGGACCAGGTCAGCCACCGCACCCGCCTCAGGCGACGGCCGGAGGGGTCGACGAAGACGGGCGTCTCGTCCGGTGTGGCTGTGGAGGGGTGCGGAGGGGGCGTCATGGCGCCGTCCACCGTACGGCATCGCGCGCAGCGCCCCTCAGCCTGCTCCTCGCCTGAACGCGGTGTTCCGGCTCCCGCGAGCGGCCTCGGACACGGCGTTCAGGAACGCTTCAGGTGGTCCAGCAGGAGGTGCAGGGCATGGAGGGTCGTCTTGTCGACGATCTCGGCGGGGTCGCCCTCGAAGCGCCGAAGCTCCGTCGTGGTCCCGCTCTCGGCGCGGACTGCGAACCACACAGTGCCCGCCGGCTGTCCCTCCTCTTCGTCCGGGCCGCCGACGCCCGTCACAGCGACGGCGAGGTCCGCGCCGAGCAGACCGGCAACCCCCTCGGCCATGGCAGCGGCACATTCCTCGGTGACGACCGGCCCCTCGGGAACCTTGAGCACGTCGTACTTGACCCGGCTCAGGTAGGCGACGACCGAGCCCGCAAACCACTCGGCGGAGCACTCCGCGACGCCGAGCTGGCAGGAGATCTTGCCGCCCGTCAGCGACTCGGCGGTCGCAACGGACAGGCCCCGCTCGCGCACCAGTTCCGAGATCTCGTCCGCCACGTCCTTCGCACCGGCCAGCGCGTCTGCACTCCCCATGGTCACCTCTCCTGGTTGGGCCTGACTGGGTTCATGGCCTCCCCTACCCCGGCGGTCGGGCGGACACGCACCGGGCTCGGCGTCAGGGGCGCGTCGCGGCCACGCTCCGGTGGAGTCGGGCGCGTCGGCACGAGGACCGGCCAGCAGCGTGGGTATTGACCACGCATGGCTGGAAGTCTGGTGAAGCCGGGCCTCATCGCTGCGGTGCCCGGCGCGCTGCTGGCGGCGGTCTTCGGCGCGGTGGCGATCCTGCGGCACGGGAAGCCGCTGCACCCAGAGGGTCGAGTCGGGGCAGGGCACCTCACTCTGGATCCGGGTGGTCGGTCCGGGTGCCCGCTGCTCGACGAGCCCGGCGACCTCGACTGTCTCGTCCGCGCGTCCTACGCGATGGGGACGGGGCCGGAGGCACCGGACATCGAGGGCTTTGCACTCCGGCTGCTGCCGGAAGGACAGCTTGAGGCACCGGCCGACGTCCTGTTCGCGAGCACGGGATCAGGGAGAGTCGGCCGGTTCATCCTGCGGCTGCGGCGGCCCCGCCACCACGGCGTGCAGACGACGCTGCTGCCGGTCCAGGCCTCCGGCCGGCCGCTCCTCCTGCGGCTGCTCCCACGCTCGGGCGGTGCGGGGTGGCCGGCCGATTACGACCTGGCGTGGGCACACGGCACCGGGGCGTGGCAGCGGTGCGGCAGGCTATCGGTCGACTGGGTGGGTGGGACCGATGAGCCGCTCCGGTTCGACCCGATCGCGAACCAGCTGCCCGGCACCGAGGAGTATCGGTGGGTCCGGTGGTTGCGGGAGCCGGCCTATCTGTCGGCCCGGTTGCTCTCTCCCCAGGCGGGCACCCTCAGAGCTGGCCGCTCGCGCGCCGGGGCCGGATCCTGATGACGACCCGCTCGTCCTTGATCATCGCCGCGCGGTACTCGTCCCAGTCGGGGTGCTCCCCGGCGATGGCGCGGTAGACCTCGACGAGCAGGTCGAGCGTGCCGGGCTGCGACTGGTCAACGACCTCCGCCTCGCCGTCCACC
Source organism: Intrasporangium chromatireducens Q5-1 (assembly GCF_000576575.1). Taxonomy (GTDB): domain Bacteria; phylum Actinomycetota; class Actinomycetes; order Actinomycetales; family Dermatophilaceae; genus Intrasporangium_A; species Intrasporangium_A chromatireducens. The sequence continues at coordinate 15,072 of NZ_AWQS01000011.1, read as the reverse complement.
TGCACCCAACGGCCGTAGAACCGGTCGGTGATGACGAGCAGCGAGACCTCGGGCTCGCGGCGGATGTTGCGCACCTTGGCGAGCCGGAGGCGACTGGAGATGACGATGTCCCCGTCGATGACACCGGCGTTGAGCGGCGACATCTGGAGAGAGCCGTCGCGCCGGCGCGTCGCGAGCACCGCGTGGCTGTTGTCGGCAATGAAGGCGAGCGCCTCGTCGGTCGTCAGCGGCATGACCTCACCGTAGCCTCACTCGGAAATGCCGCCGACGTCACGAGCGATCCGTTCGAGCCGCTCCCGGTCGCTCTGCCCCAGTCCAAGGGCGAGGTGGCGTTGCGAAGTTTTCAGTGACCTCTATATCGCTATCCAGAGGATGGACAGGCGGCCCACAGGGTCACGCGGGACGATCAGGCATGGACGTTGGACTGGCCCAGGAGTGGGGGCAGAGGTGGAACTGACCGATCCCGGCCCCCTCATCATCCTCGGGGTCCTCGCAGCGGCATTCTTCACGCTGGTCGTCATCGGCTGGCCACGTCCACGTCTGCGTGGCTTGCGGATCGGGATTCGCGCCGTGGAGGTCCTCCTGCTGAATGCAGTCGTCGTGGTCACCGCCTTCGCCTTGCTCAACGACCAGTATGTCTTCTACTCCTCGTGGGCCGACCTGCTGGGCTCCCGGTCGGCGCAGACCCAGTTGCACCAAGGCGGCTCGAACCGAACGGTGATCGCTTCGAAGGTGGGCGCCGGTGCACTTCACCAGCAGGGACCGACGAACTACGCGCTGCCACAGGCGGGCTCGCGCCTCCAGACCTATTCGGTCCTGGACCGTGCATCAGGAACCTACGTTCCTGTGGTCGTATATCTACCCGCCGGCTATAACCCGGCATCGCCTCGCCGCTATCCGGTCATAGTGGGGCTCCATGGTTTCCCGGGGACGCCGATCAGCTTTCTTCATCCCAACGCCTTCGTTGCGACAGCTGACCGCATGACCAGCGAGCACCGCCTGGCGTCGACGATTTTCATCATTCCGACCATCGACACACCCGTCTACGTAGACACCGAATGCATCAACGGACCCCCAGGTCAACCACAGACGGACACGTGGCTCGCTCGAGACGTCCCAGCTTGGGCGGTGCAGCATCTGCATGTCAGCACGGCACGGACTTCTTGGGCGACCATGGGTTACTCGTACGGAGGATGGTGCGCAGCGGAACTAGCACTTCGTCACCCCTCGATCTTCGCGGCCGCCGTAGTGTTCCAGGGCTACTTCAGACCCGATTTTGGAGCCGGCTACGACCCCCTGACGCCAAAGGAACTGTTGCCCTACGACCTGGTGCGCCTGGCTCGGCTCGCGCCCCCACCGGTGGCGCTGTGGGTGTTCACGACCCGGCAGGACACGCTCTCATACCCCACCACCGCGCGTTTCCTGAGCGTGGCAAGAGCACCTCTCGACGTTCAGGCGGTGATTCTCAACACGGGCGGACACCGAGCGTCCCTGTACGCTCCCTACTGTCCTGCCGCACTCACCTGGCTTGCGAGCACCCTGCCGGGCTTTCGCGCCTGACTCAGAGCAGCCGACGCATCGCCGCGAGCACACCGGTGAGGTAGCGCTGCACGACCTCCCGCTCGCCCTCGCTGAGCTCGTTGTCGACCGCGGCCAGCCCCTCGAACATCGGTCGCAGCTGGCCGATCACCTCCCGGCGTCCGGAGTCGGTGATGACGACCTCGGTGCGTCGGCCGTCAACGGGGTGAGGCTGACGCTGGGCGTGGCCGCGAGCCACGAGCCGGTCGACGACTCCGGAGGATGCAGCAGACGTGACGTGGAGGTGACGCGCGAGTTCGACGGGCCCCATGGCCCTCTCCGAGAGCGCGCGAAGCGAGTGCAGCTCGCTGACCGACAGGCCCGCCCGGTGGGCCACTCTCTCGGGCAGCTCCTGCGCGACGTCGATGACCTGCTGCAGGGCCGCCAAGGTCGATGAGGGGCGCCACTCGGGCACCGCGGCGGCCATCTGCGCAGACGGCTGTCGGCCTCCTCGCGCCTGCGACGACGGACCTTCGGGCTTGATTTCGCTCACCAACTTAGTAAGATCCTTAGCGACTCGTTTTGAGGATACAGGAGCGAAGCGTGGCAGATCTCGGTGTGCGTCTCACCTCCAGACTCACGGCGCGCTGGTGGGCGGGAGCCATCGCGCTCCTCGCCCTGCTCCTCTCGGGGCTCGTCATCGGGGTGGTGGGACAGGCGGAACGGTCGCCGTCCGCGACCGACTCCCTGCCCATCGGCTCGGACAGCTCTGCGGCTGCCGCGCTGCGCGAACGGCTCCCACAGCAGGACGAGTCGAGCGCCGTCGTCCTCTTCAGCCGTGACGGCACCGCACTCTCCGACGCCGACCGGACGGCGATCGGGACGAAGGTGCAGAGCCTCACCAACGCGCAGGGTGGCAAGCGCCTGCCGGTCGTGCCGAGCGCGGACGGCACGGCACAACTGGTCGTCGTCCCGGTGGCCGCGGCGGACGCGACGCGGGCCGCAGAGGTGGTGCGCGACCTCCGGGACGTGGTCAAGGCCGGGCTGCCCTCGGGCCTCACCGCACAGGTCACCGGACCCGCGGCGGTCGAGGCCGACCTGGCAGCGGTCTTCGAGGGCGCCAACGTGCGGCTGCTCATCACGACTGCCTCGATCGTCGCGCTCCTGCTCGTCATCACCTATCGCAGCCCGGTCCTCTGGCTCATCCCGCTCACCATCATCGGCGTCGCCGACCGGCTGGCCGCCGTCCTCGCGACGCAGGTGCTGCACGCGACGGGCGTGGTGTGGGACGAGTCGACGATCGGCATCCTCTCGGTCCTCGTGTTCGGGGCAGGGACCGACTACGCCCTGCTGCTCATCTCGAGATACCGGGACGAGCTGCGCCGCCACGAAGACCGGCGTGAGGCGATGGCGCTCGCCCTGCGGCGGACCGCGGAGGCGGTGCTGAGCAGTGCGACGACGGTCGTGGTCGCGGTGCTGACCCTCCTGCTCTCGGCCTTCCCGGGGACGCGGGGGCTCGGCCTAGCCAGTGCGGTCGGTGTGGCCACCGCCGCCGGCTTCGTCCTGATCGTCCTCCCCGCAGCCCTCGTCGTCTTCGGCCGCTGGGTCTTCTGGCCCAAGGTCCCCCACGTAGGTGAGGCGTCCCTGGCCGATGCGCGGACCCCTTGGCGCCGCATCGGCGAGGCGGTCGCCGCCAGGCCCATGCGGGTCATCGCCGCAACTCTTGTCGGGCTCGGCATCGCCGCCGCCCTGGGCACCGGCATCAGCACCGGGCTCTCCACCGCGGAACAGTTCCTCGACAAGCCCGAGGCCATCAGCGCCGCGGAGCGGCTCGCGCAGTCCTTCCCGGCGGGATCTGCCGACCCCGCAGTGGTCGTCACCACCGCGGAGGCGCAAGGCGTACTCGACCGGGTGTCGGGATCCACGGGTGTCACCTCCGCCCGCGTCACCGCACAGGGGAACGGCGTCACCCAGATCGATGCCGTGCTCGCAGGAGCGCCGGGCAGCGACGAGGTGCGCAGCTCGGTCTCCGCCCTCCGGGACCACCTGTCCGGCCTCCCAGACACCCACGTCGGCGGGACCGAGGCGGCCGCCCTCGACACGGCGAGCGCCTCGCGGCACGACCGCTCGGTCATCCTGCCGCTCATTCTCGGCCTCGTGCTCGTCGCCCTCGTGCTGCTGCTCCGCTCGCTCGTCGCGCCGGTCGTGCTCGTCGCGACGGTCCTGCTGACCTATGTCGCGAGCCTCGGGCTCTCCTGGCTGGTCTTCACCCAGTGGCTCGGCTTCGCACGTCTCGACGACAGCGCGCCGCTGCTCTCGTTCGTGTTCCTCGTCGCACTGGGCGTCGACTACAACATCTTCCTCGTCACCCGGGCCCGCGAGGAGGCCCAGGGCCATGGCACGCGTTCCGGCATGGTCCGCGGCCTTGCGGCCACGGGCGGCGTCATCACGAGCGCCGGCGTGCTGCTCGCCGCGGTCTTCGCCGTGCTCGGTGTCCTGCCGCTCGTCGTTCTCGCCCAGGTCGGCGTGATCATCTGCATCGGCGTGCTGCTCGACACGCTGGTGGTGCGGACCCTCCTCGTGCCGGCTCTGGCCATCGGACTCGGCGACGCCTTCTGGTGGCCGAGGCGTCGATCCGGTGCCGAGCCGCTGCGCCCCGAGCCGGTCTCCGCGCCAGTGAAGGCCGGAGGGCGGTGACCACCCGCCGGTCCCCAGTGGCCCGCAGCCAATGACGGCCGGGGCGTCGCCTGCCTCCTCGGCGACGCCCCCGCCGCGTCAGTGCGCGAAGTGACGGGTGCCGGTGAAGTACATCGTCACGCCCGCGTCCCGCGCTGCGGCGATGACCTCGTCGTCCCGGATGGACCCGCCGGGGGCGACCACCGCGCGGACTCCCGCGTCGAGGAGCACCTGCAGCCCGTCCGCGAAGGGGAAGAAGGCATCGGAGGCGGCGACGGCCCCGCGAGCCCGGCCCTCGCCGGCCCGATCGACCGCAAGGTGCGCCGAGTCGACCCGGTTGACCTGGCCCATCCCGATGCCGACGCTCGCACCGTCCTTGGCAAGCAGGATCGCGTTCGACTTCACCGCCCGCACCGAGCGCCACGCGAACTCGAGGTCCCGGAGCGTGGCATCGTCGGCGCGCTCCCCCGCGACGAGCGCCCAGCGGGCCGGGTCGTCACCACCCGGCTTCTCGCCGTCCACCACCGCGTCGACCGCGTCCCGCTCCTGCATGAGCAAGCCGCCTGAGATCGGGCGGGTCTCGATGCCCCCAGGAGTCTGCGGGGCGACGAGCAGCAGGCGAATGTTCTTCTTGCCCTTGAGGATCTCGAGCGCCTCGGGCTCGAAGGAGGGAGCTGCGACCACCTCTGTGAAGATGCCCTTGACCGTCTCGGCCATCGCCACCGTCACCTCCCGGTTGGTCGCGATGACGCCCCCATAGGCCGACACAGGGTCGCATGCGTGCGCCTTGCGGTGGGCGTCGGCGATGTCCGTCCCGACGGCGATGCCACACGGGTTGTTGTGCTTCACCACCGCCACGGTGGGCTGGTCGCCGTGGTCGTAGGCCGCCCGGACCGCCGCGTCGGTGTCGAGGTAGTTGTTGTAGGACATCTCCTTGCCGTGCAGCTGCTCGGCCTGAGCGAGGCCCGGCTGCGGCTGGAAACCGTTGACGTACAAGGCCGCTCGCTGGTGCGGGTTCTCGCCGTAGCGGAGCGTGTGGGCCTTGTTCCACGTCGCGCCGGACCAGGCGGGGAACCCGTCTCCGGCGCTCGTGTCCGCAACGACGTTGCCCATCCAGGAGGCCACGTGCACGTCATACGTGGCGGTGTGGACGAACGCCTCGGCGGCGAGCCGCTGCCGCTCCGCGAGCGTGTAGCCGCCGGCTCCCAGCGCCGCGGCAACGGTGTCGTATGCCGCTGGGCTCGTCACGACGGCGACGCTCGCGTGGTTCTTGGCTGAGGCGCGCACCATGGACGGGCCGCCGATGTCGATCTGCTCGATGCAGTCGTCCTGGCTCGCACCGGACATGACCGTCTCGGTGAAGGGATAGAGGTTGACGACGACGAGGTCGAACGGCTCCACCCCGAGGTCGGCGAGCTGCTGCACGTGCTCGGGGTTGCGGGTGTCGGCGAGGATGCCGGCGTGCACCTTGGGGTGCAGCGTCTTGACCCGGCCGTCGAGGCACTCGGGGAAGCCGGTCAGCTCCTCGACCCGGGTCACCGGCACGCCCGTCGCGGCGATCGTGCGGGCCGTCGAGCCGGTCGACACGATGGCGACACCGGCCTCGTGCAGGGCGGTCGCGAGGGTCTCGAGACCGGTCTTGTCGTAGACGGAGACGAGGGCGCGCCTGATCGGGCGGCGCCCGTCGGGCTGTGCGGATGCGGGGACGGTCATGCGGTGCTCCTGTCCGGGGATCGGTGGTTGGCTCGCCGGGGAGCACCCAGGCGGTCGATGCTCCCGGCGTCACTCCCCGGTGGTGGTCCACCCGCGCCAGTCGTGTGCGTCCAGACTAGCGGTCAGCCGCGGCCGAGCCGAACTCGTCGGCCCTCGATGGCGTAGCCCTCCCGTGCCATCCGGCCGACGTACTCGACGAGCTGCGGCCGCTCGGCCTGCTTGATCCGCTCGGTGAGGCTCTCCTCCGTGTCGTCGTCGAGGACCGGGACGACGCACTGCGCGACGATGGCCCCGGTGTCGACCCCCTCGTCGACGACGAAGAGGGTCGCCCCGGCGACCTTGACGCCGTAGTCGAGTGCGTCGCGGGGCCCGTGGATCCCGGGGAACGCCGGCAGCAGGGCATTGTGGCTGTTGAGGTAGCGGCCGCCGAACCGGGCGAGGAACTGGGCGCCGACCAGCTTGAGGAAGCCGGCCGACACGACGAGCGCAGGGTCGTATGCCGCCGTCTGCTCGGTCAGCGCGGCGTCCCACTCGTCCCGGCTGGCGAAGTCCTTGACCCGGCAGACGAAGGTCGGGATCCCGGCTCGCTGCGCCCGCTCGAGCCCGGCGATGCCGTCGCGGTCGGCCCCGACGGCGACGACCCGGATGCCATACGTCTGGTCCTGGGCCGCGTCGATGAGCGCCTGCAGGAGCGTGCCAGAACCGGACACGAGCACGACGACGTCGACGGGCCCCTTGGTCTCATCGCTCGGCACGGCGGCGAGTGTAGCCCGGTTTCGGCCCGCGGCCCGGCATGGGCCACCATGGGGCCGTGCCACCCGAACCGCGAGACATCGCCTTCGCCCGTGAGAAGGCCAAGCGCACCCTGCCGGTGTCGCTGCTCGTGCTGCTCGGCATCATCGCGATGTACCTGCCGCTGCCGCAGCGGTTCGTCGCCGCGCTGCCCTTCGTCATCGCAGTCGTCCTGACGGTCCGGCTGCTCCAGTTCCTGCGCGGCCAGACGGGACACGAGAAGGTCTGGCCCGTCATCACCCTCGTCCTGACGGGGCTCCTGCTCGGCAGCCTCGCGATGCAGGCGGCCTTCTACCCGAGCGTGCGCGCCTACGAGGAGTGCATGAGCGGCGCGCAGACGAGCTCCGCCCGTGCGATGTGTGAGGAGATCCGCCAGCAGGGCCCGTTCGGGATGGACTTCGTCGTCAAGTAGCCGGACCAGGCGGGTCAGGTGCGGTCGGCCGCGACCGTGCGCGCACGGGACTCGTGACCGTCGTCCGGACGGGGCTCGGTGTGCTCGCGATAGAGGGCAACCAGCAGCCACAGGGCTGTGCCGCCGAGCAGCTCGGCCAGCAGGAGCCCGGCGAAGGGCCAGATGTCCACGCCGACGGACCGGAGGCGCTCGAGCCCCATCGCTCCGTTGGCAAGGGCCGTCAGCACGGTGACGAGCACGGTCGAGCCGACACTCGCAGCGACCATCGCACCGAGCCGTTCCCGCCAGGCGGCCGGGCGGAGCAGCCGGTCGACCCGCCAGGCGATCACCCCGCCGAGGAGGACCGGCACGGCGACCACCGCCCACATCGCCCCTGGGTAGGTCGCGTCGTCGGGCAGCGCACCGAGCACCGGGATGAGCGGCATGAGCCCGGGGTGGGCGCCGGCCGGGGAGACCACACCGTCGACCGCGACGGAGAAGCCCGGCCCGGCGAGGAACGCGAGCGCCCACGTGGCGGCGTTGCCGAGGAAGGCCACCTGAGCGAGAGCGAGCACGATCGTGGCGACGAGCTCAGCGCCATACTCGCTCTGGATGCGGAGCACGGCGCCGAGGGAGAGAAGCACGCGCAGCAGGACGAGCACCATCCCGGCGGCGAGGAGCAGCAGCGCGCCACGCCACGCGGCGCGCCACGCGGCACCGGCCCAGTCGGGCAGCGCCGCGAGGCCGCGCGCGACCACGTCGGGGGTGGTGTCCTCCCCCGGTCGCACGAGCACGATCGCGAGGCCGAGCAAGGGCACGAGGAGGCAGCCGACGATCGCCATGGGGTCCGGGTGGACCGAGCCGGCCAGCATCAGGGCAGCGAAGACCGCGGCGGCGATGACGTAGCCGAGCAGGTAGCCGGGGACGAGGCCGCGCCACAGCACGGCGTCCCACTCCGCCCGGCGCACCCGGGACCGGGCGCCGAGCAGCAGCCGCCGCGACACCCGCCAGGCGATGACGACGAAGACACCGAGCAGGAGCAGCGGGGTCGTCGAGACGGCGATCCCGGCGCCGGCGACCGACTGGCCGTGACCGAGGAACCAGATGGCGCTGCCGACGGCCATGCCCGACCACCAGCCGAGCGAGCTCTCCGGCGCGCTGACCCACCCGACCAGGGCGGGCAGCACGACGACGGACCACGTGGCGAGCGCGGTGACGAGGCCGGCGCGGGCCGCGGTGGGCAGGGCGGACGAGGTGGGGCTGGACGTTGGACTCACTCCTGACATCGGTCCCCGCCATGCTCACAAGACTCGTCCGCCCTGGCGAGTCCCCACGCCGACAGGGCCGAAGGTCCGTGAGCAACAAGACGGCCGTGTGCCCCATCCGTCCCTTGACGGACCGCCAGACACTGGAGTCACAAGGGGTGAACGACCATGAAGACAACACTGAAAACCCTCGTCGCGGTCCTCGTCGCGATGCTGGCCGTGACCGTCTTCGCACCGAGTCCGAGCCCGACCACCACGTCCGCGGCCACCCATGCCGCCACGCAGGACGTCGCCGCAGTCCCGGTCGCCTACGCCGGCACGGTCTACCTCACCTTCGACGACGGCCCGAACGCGACCTACACACCGAAGGTCCTGTCGATCCTGCGAAAGTACGGCGTCAAGGCCGTCTTCTTCGAGCTCGGCCAGAACATCACGTGGTACCCGTCGATCACGCGGACCCTGCGCTACTACGGCATGAAGATCGGCAACCACACCTGGAACCACCCGGACCTGACGACGCTGTCGACCGCCAACGTCACCTGGCAGCTGAACAGGATGGAGTCGGCCCTCGGCTACCGGCCCCGCTGCGTCCGGCCGCCCTATGGCGCCTACAACAGCCGGATCTCGACGATCATCGCCAACCGCGGCCAGCGGCTCATCCTCTGGACCGTCGACCCGCGTGACTGGTCGCGTCCCGGCACCTGGACCATCGTGAACCGGGTGCTCGCCAACGTGCGGGACGGCTCGCGGATCCTGCTCCACGACGGCGGCGGCGACCGCTCGCAGACCGTCGCGGCGCTCGACCTGCTCATCCCGAGGCTGCGGGCCCGCGGCTACGTCCTCGGCCTGATGGCCTGCTGACCCTCTCCCGTCGAAAGGCCAGTAACCGACGAAGGGCCAGTTCACGACGCTGTCGTGAACTGGCCCCTCGTCGGTTGGTGGCCACTCGTCGGTTGGTGGCCCCTCGACGGTTACTTGGCGAGGCCCTGCATGACCTCGCGCATGAGCTGGGCCGTCTCGGACGGGGTCTTGCCGACCTTGACGCCGGCGGCCTCGAGGGCCTCCTTCTTCGCCTGCGCGGTGCCGGACGAGCCGGACACGATCGCGCCGGCGTGGCCCATCGTCTTGCCCTCGGGGGCGGTGAAGCCGGCGACGTAGCCGACGACCGGCTTGGTCACGTGCGCCTTGATGTACTCGGCCGCGCGCTCCTCCGCGTCGCCACCGATCTCGCCGATCATGACGATCGCGTCGGTGTCGGGGTCGTTCTGGAACGCCTCGAGCGCATCGATGTGCGTCGTGCCGATGATCGGGTCACCGCCGATGCCGATGGCGCTGGAGAAGCCGTGGTCCTTCAGCTCGTACATCATCTGGTAGGTCAGGGTGCCCGACTTGGACACCAGACCGATGCGCCCGGGACCGGCGATGGTCGCGGGGATGATGCCGGCGTTCGACTGGCCGGGGCTGATGATGCCCGGGCAGTTCGGGCCGATGATCCGCGTGCTGCCCTGGCCCTTCGCGTAGTTGAAGAACTCGGCGGTGTCCTTGACCGGCACGCCCTCGGTGATCACGACGACGAGCGGGATCTGGGCGTCGACGGCCTCGATGACGGCCGCCTTGGTGAAGGCCGGCGGCACGAAGACGACCGAGACGTCGGCACCGGTCTCGGCCATCGCCTCCTTGACCGTGCCGAAGACCTTGACCTGCTTGCCCTCGGGGAAGTCGACCATCTGGCCGGCCTTGCGCGGGTTGACCCCACCCACGATGTTGGTGCCCGCGGCGAGCATGAGGGTGGTGTGCTTCATGCCCTCGGAGCCGGTCATGCCCTGGACGATGACCTTCGAGTCCGAGTTGAGGAAAATAGCCATTGAGTCAGCGTCCCTTTCAGTTCTTGGCTGCCAGTTCGGCGACCTTGCGGGCGGCGCCGTCCATGGTCTCCTCGATGGTGACCAGCGGGTGGTTGAGCTCGGCGAGGATGCGGCGCCCCTCGTCGACCTTGTTGCCGTCGAGGCGGACCACGAGCGGCTTCGTCTCGGCGTCACCGAGCGACTCGAGCGCGCCGGCGATGCCCTTCGCGACCTCGTCGCACGCCGTGATGCCGCCGAACACGTTGACGAACACCGACTTGACCTGCTCGTCCCCGAGGATGACGCCGAGGCCGTTGGCCATGACCTCGGCGCTCGCGCCGCCACCGATGTCGAGGAAGTTCGCCGGCCTGGCGACAACACTGCCGCCCCGCTCCGCGTGCAGATCCTCGCCGGCGTACGCGACGACGTCGAGCGTGCTCATGACGAGGCCCGCGCCGTTGCCGATGATGCCGACGTTGCCGTCGAGCTTGACGTAGTTGAGGCCGAGTGCCTTCGCCTTCGCCTCGAGCGGGTCGGCCGAGGCCTTGTCCTCGAGCTCTGAGTGCTCGGGGTGCCGGAAGTCGGCGTTGGCGTCGAGGGTCACCTTGCCGTCGAGGGCGATGATCGAGCCGTCCTCGGTCTTGACGAGCGGGTTCACCTCGACGAGCGTGGCGTCCTCGTCGTGGTAGACCTCCCACAGCTTCTTCAGCACGGGCACGATGGCCGCACCGGTCGACTGGTCGAAACCGGCCGCGTCGACGATCTCCTGGGCCTTCGCATCGTCGATGCCGACGTTGGGGTCGACCTCGACCTTCGCGAGCGCCTCGGGCCGCTCCACGGCCAGCTGCTCGATCTCCACGCCGCCCTCCTTGGAGCACATGGCGAGGTAGCTGCGGTTGGCCCGGTCGAGCAGCAGCGAGAAGTAGTACTCCTCGGCGATCTTGGCGCCCGCGGCGACCATCACGGTGCCGACGGTGTGGCCCTTGATGTCCATGCCGAGGATGTTTCGGGCCGCCTCGGCTGCTTCATCCAAGCTCTTGGCGACCTTGACGCCCCCGGCCTTCCCACGACCGCCGGTCTTGACCTGCGCCTTGACGACCGTCACGCCGCCTGAGCTCGCCCCGATGCGCTCGGCCGCCTCGCGGGCCTGCTCAGGGGTGGTGGCAGTGGCACCGGCCAGCACCGGCACCCCGTGCGCCTCGAACAGGTCGCGCGCTTGGTACTCGAAGAGATCCACGGATTGTCCGTCCTCGTCGTCGGTTGGCGTCGACCACCGCCGGCCGGGAGGTGTGCCCGCCCGCCGCAGTCGACAAGGTTCCCTCGGACTCTAGACCCCGTGCGAGGGGCAGCCCCACCCGTGGGGCGCCCGCTGCGGCGCCCCGACGCGGGCGGTGTGACGGACGGAACACGAGCGTGCCGCACCGTGGACACGTGACGCGGGTGAGCGGCATACCTCCCTTTCTTCGGTATGCCGCTCACCCCGCCCCCGCTAGACGGTGACCTTCCGCGTCACGTCCGTCGCGGTGCGCAGCGGGGCCCGCTGCGCGCGAGGCCGGGCGGCGAGCGCGAACTGGAGACCGAGCCAGGCGCCGGACAGGACCGCGACGGCCAGGCCGAGCTGGAGCGTGCGCGGCTGCAGCCAGTTGAAGTCGATCGCCGAGTGGAGCAGCGCGTAGTTCCCCACGAGACCGGCGACGAGCGCTGCTGAGCGGAGCCAGACGTTGCGGACCCGGACGGCGAGGAAGGTGCCGGCTGCTGCCGGGAGCAGGCCCAGCCCCTGTCCCGCGAAGATGAGCAGGGCCGGCACCGCAGCGAGCCGCCACCAGCCGGACCAGCCCCTCGCCATCGCACCGGCCACGAGCCCGGTCAGCACGAAGGCGACGGCGCCGATGCCGACGATCCCGAGCGTCCCTTCCCAGCTGAACTCCGGCGTCGTCGACACGAGTCGCATGAAGAGGCGAGAAAGCGCTCCCCACGCGATGCCCGCCACGAGCGACCCGGCGAGGACGAGCGGGATGCTCGGCTTGCGAAACCGACTGTGTTCCATGGGTTTTCCCCCCTTGTTCGTGATGCATCCATACACTTGGGCAGACGGCCGTGAGCGCGGCCGGGACGAGGAAGATTCCTCGAATTTCCTTGTCACCCGGACCGGTCAGTGGCACGTCTGTCGAGGTGATGGATGCGTTCGCAACGGAGGCAGGGGCGGGCACCGCTGTGGTGGTGACGCGGGCCGACGGCATCCCCGCGACCGGCTTCGAGTCGCGGGCGGCGGCGTTGTTCCACGCGGAGGCGCCGTCGCTGCTGCACCTGGCCCGGTTCTACGTCGACGACGAGACCGCTGCCGAGGACCTCGTGCAGGAGGCCTTCATCCGGCTCAGCCGGAGCGTCGGGAGGATCGAGGACCCCGCCCGCGCGGCGGCATACCTGCGCTCGATCGTCATCAACCTCGCCCGCGACCACAACCGTCGCGGCCTCGTCTCGCTGCGGCACCGGCCGCCCGACCCCGAGCACATGCCCTCGGCGGAGGAGCTCGCCCTCGGGCGCAGCAGGCGCCAGGACGTCATCGACGCCCTCCGCGAGCTGCCCGGGCGGCAACGCGACTGCCTCACCCTGCGGTACTACTACGACATGTCGCCCCCGGAGATCGCCGACGGGCTCGGACTGTCCGTCAACTCCGTCAAGACCCATCTGCAACGGGGGCTGCGGGCCCTCGCCCTCGCCCTGGAGGAGCACCAATGAGCGACATCGAGCACCTCCTCGAGGAAGCGCTGCGGCCGTCCGGACCCGAGCCGCTCGAGCCGCCCCGCGACCTCTTCACCCGGGTCATGGACTCCGTCGCCGACGACCGGCGGCGCCGCCGGCACCTGCGCCTGGTTGCCGCGGCATGGGCGACCGGCATCATCGCGGCGGTCGTCGGGGTCGCCGTCCTCACGCCCCGCATCCACGGGAGGCTGGCCATGCACTGGTGGATCCTCGAGATCGCGACGAACCTCGCCCTCATCGCCATCGCGGTCTGGCTCGGGCCGTTCATCAAGCGGTTCGGCCGCGCGTACGCCGCCGACGTCTTCCACGACAACCCGCAGACCGGCAAGAGCTACATCGTGCTGACCGACATCGTCTACTACCTCATCTTCAGCGCGTACATCCTCTTCACCGTCCAGCTCGTGCCGCAGGTCAGCTGGGCGACATGGGTGACCGCGGAACAGCTCGCCACCTCGCTCACGCGGATCGGCGGCATCCTGCTCGTCATCGGTGTCCTGCACGGCCTCAACCTGCTCGTCATGCCGATCCTCGGGCGGCTCTTCTCGCTCAACCGGCGCCTCCCGCGCGCCTGACCGGCGGCACGGTCGGGGCACCGGGTCTCGACCCGGCAACACGCCCGGCCCCGACCCGGCAACACGCCCGGTCTCGACCTGGCAACACGTCGCGCGGCCGGCGCATGTTTCGACCTGGCCGGGGGTAACGTCTCGGTCGTGGCTGGGGTGGCACCCGCGGCGATGGCGCCGCACGGACCCGAGCCGGGAGCCGACAGGACGTCGAGGCAACCCGGCCTCCTCGGCGACATCCGGGCCATGGGCCGCGCCCTCTGCCGTCCCGCCGGGCTCGCCGGCGTCGCGGTCGAGGCCTCGTGGATCGGGCTGCACCTCGGGCTCTGGCCGCTCGGGCACGTGGGGGCGCGCCGCAGCGACCAGCGCGCCGGCTACCGCATCGGGCACCTCTCGCCGACCCAGCGCGGCCTCGCAGTGCACAACATCGAGGCGGCCGAGACCCCGATCCTGCTCGTGCACGGCATGGTCGACAACCGGTCGATCTTCACGGTGCTGCGGCACGGTCTGCGCCGGCGCGGGTTCGGCCGCATCGAGACGATCAACTACTCGATCCTCACCGGCGACGTGCGGCGGGCGGCCTCCGACCTGGGCCGTGAGGTCGAGCATCTGGCCGAGGAGACCGGCTACGAGCGCATCCACGTCATCGGCCACTCCCTCGGAGGCCTGATCGCCCGCTACTACGTGACCCGGCTGGGCGGGGACGAACGAGTCGACACGCTCGTCACCCTCGGCACGCCCCACCAGGGCACCTACGTCGCGTACGCCTGGAACAACGGGCTGACCCGGCAGCTGCGCCCGGGCAGCAGCCTGTTCGCCGAGCTCGACGCACCGATCGCGGACTGCCGCACCCGGTTCATCGCCTACCGCTCCGACATCGACCAGCTCGTCGTCCCCCAGCGCAACGCCGCCCTGCACCACCCCGACCTCAACGTCCACAACGTCGAACTGCACGGCATCGGGCACATGAGCCTGCCGATCACCCGCTCCGTGGTGCACGGCATCACCTCGGCCCTGGGCCACCTCGACGTCACGGGGGCGACGGTGACACCAGGCGTCAGCCCGCTCGGCGAGCGCCGCAGCTCCTGAAGCACCACCGGCCAACCCCCGCCCGTACCCACGTTGGCGTGCCCCTAACCGCCGGAGTGCTCCCCTTTTGTCCGGAGATGCCCTATCGTGCGAGGTGCCACCGCGCCGTCGGCCGCACGTCCGAACGGGGGTGGACGCCCTGCGACGGTTTTGCATCACGAAACGGTCACGCTTAGGGTGAGGCGTCTTCACCGGTCAAGTTAGGTAACTTCTTCGTGTCCGAAAACCGATACGCGGGTCGCCACCGCGCGCCCGCGCAGGCTTCCCACGGCCGTCGTCTCCTCGTCCCCCTCGCCCTCGTGTCCACCACCATTGCCGGTGGCGTCGTCGTGCGCAGCGCGGGCGGCAGCGACCTGAGCCCCGAGGCGGCCGCGGTCCAGGGCCTCTCCGACACGGTGGCCGGGCTCGGCTACGAGGCCCGCGACCGCGCCGTCGCTGCGGCCGGCAACGACCGCGAC